>DGDN01000019.1:16599-39425 GCA_002385465.1 Candidatus Fermentithermobacillaceae bacterium UBA3951 | reverse complement strand
AGCTGCAAACGGCACATAAAACGCGCAAAACTAGATCCCGATGCTCCTCACAGACTCTGTCGCAACTGGTTTGCTGCCTATTGTAGATTTTCCCGGTAGTCGACATGCACTGTCCGTCATGGTACCTTAGTGCAATGGACCCCGCGACAGAGCCGTCAACGGGCGTCGAAGGGTGCCACGACCTGTTGACAAGTCTGGGGATAAGTGGCAGCTCTTGTGGATAATGTTGGCAGGATACCAAGATTCCAGGAGGAAATGACAGCGAAAGATGGACAACGGGATCATAAGAGCAGCGTGCTCCTATGCAAGGCGCAATCCGGTAAGGCTGCACATGCCGGGACACAAAGGCCGGAAGGCTCTTCCGGAAAGTACAGTCATAACTAGCGGTGCATCTCATGACGGGAGGATCCCGCACACTCTGGTGCCAGGGTCGCTTGAGTGGGCGGAGGCCCTGTTTGACGAGGTCCGGGCCCTGGACCTCACGGAAGCGCCGGGCATGGACAACCTGCACTATCCAACCGGGTGCATTAGGGAAGCGGAGAGGCGCGCCGAAGCGCTCTTCGGCTCAGAACGCAGTCACTTCCTGGTGAACGGCGCTACCTCGGGTATCCAGGCCGCTCTTTTGGCCGTCAGGATGACCCTTGGAGAGGGCACCGTTCTCTTACCAAGAAACGTCCATAAGTCGCTGGTTTCGGCAATGGTCTTTTCGGGACTGGAGCCGGTTTTCGCCTGGCCGGAATATAGCCCTCAGTTCAACGACTACATGCCGCTCGACTGGCCGTGTCTTGAGGCGGCTCTCGATGAAATCGAAATGCGGGGAGAACCCCTCCCCAAGGCCGTGTTTCTAATAAGCCCCACGTACTCCGGTTTTGCCAGGGATATCTCTCGAGTGGCCAGAGAGGTGCATGTCAGGGGGATGACCCTTGTAGTCGATGAAGCCCACGGTCCTCACTTCGCCATCGGCAGGGGCTTGCCGCGCCCCGCTCTGAGACAAGGAGCCGATCTTGTCATCCATGGCTTGCACAAGACCACAA
The DNA here is from genome assembly GCA_002385465.1 of Candidatus Fermentithermobacillaceae bacterium UBA3951. Classification (GTDB taxonomy): domain Bacteria; phylum Bacillota; class Sulfobacillia; order Fermentithermobacillales; family Fermentithermobacillaceae; genus UBA3951. Next base: position 38,391 of record DGDN01000019.1, on the reverse strand, counting down.
TCGCCTACACTCAGACGGCCATGCTGCACCTCGGCACCGGAGCGAATTCTCGTTTCCCCGGGCTCCCAGAAGCTGTGGAAGAGGCCCTAAGGGCCGTCCAGACGACCTCGCCCTCCTATATCCTCATGGCTTCCATAGAACAAGCAGTGGCAGTGCTTAATAAGGACGGAGGCCGGTGGGTGAACCGGGGCACCGAGATGGCCCTAGAGCTCGCCAGGCGCCTTTCATCCATCCCGGGGCTTATAGTAGCCGGCTACGGGAAGCACGCCGCCGAGTCGCAAGATGTGGAGCACGACCCCTCCAAACTGATGGTCATCCTGAAGGGGCTGTCGGTCACGGGTCCCCAAGCGGCGAAGTTCATGATTGAAGAGTGCAACATTGTCCCCGAGATGTCGGGCCCGAACTATGTGCTCATGCTTATCTCAGGCGCTCACGGGCCGTCGGATGTGGAGGCGATCGAGAAGGCTTTCAGGGCTCTGGCTGAACGATTCCCGGCCAAGCCGGAGAGCGCCAAGGATCAAGAGGCACTGAGTCTCGAGGATGAGGTGTCCCGGCTCACCGGAAAAATGCCTCGCCCCGAGAGGACCATGCTCCTTAGAGACGCCTTTCTCTCGGTCGCCAGGCCGGTCCCCGTAGAAGAGGCCGCCGGTAGGATCTCGGCCGATACAATCGTCATATATCCTCCAGGATCACCTCTCCTGACCCCCGGAGAGAGGATAGACCTCGAAGTTGTTGAATACATCGTAAGCGCTCGAAAAGCCGGGCTCAATGTGCTGGGGCGCGGCATAAGGGGCGGAGAAGGTGAGATGAGGGTATATTGCGTGGAATCTTCATAACGTTTGAGGGATGTGACGGATCGGGCAAGTCTACCCAGATAAGGCGGGTGTCTTCGGCTCTCAGGGAACGAGGCGTAGATGTCTTAACCACGCGTGAGCCCGGCGGTACGCCGTTTGGCGAACTGGTGAGGTCGCTTCTCCTCGACCCGAATGGCCCCGAGAGGACGCCGCTCGCCGAAATGCTTATGTACTCCGCCGCCCGGGCCGAGATCGTCGCAAGGGTGATAGCTCCCGCCCTCCGGGAAGGAAAGCTCGTGCTTTCGGAGCGGTTTTACGATTCCACGACCGTCTACCAGGGGTATGCGGGAGGAATTCCTATTCCAGACATAGAAACAATTAACAGGATATCAACCGTTGGCTTGACTCCGGATCTGACGTTTGTCCTTGACCTTAAGGACCCTCAAGTGTTTCACGCCAGGCTCGGCCCGAAGAAAAAAGACAAGATCGAATCGAGAGATGAAGAGTACCACCGGAGGGTCAGGGAAGGCTACAGGGACCTTGCAAAGAGGTACCCGGAACGGATACATGTCGTTGACGCGTCATTGACGGAAGACGAAGTCTTCGGGGCCGTGATGTCTGTGATTCTGGGGTTCATGGACAAGGCTCAAAAGAGGTGACGCCGTTGAAACTGATAATAGCGGTTATACAGGATAAAGATGTCCCGGGGCTCATGGAGAGCCTTATGAAAGCGGGGTACGGCGCTACAAAGCTCGCGTCTACGGGCGGATTTCTCCGCGAGGGCAACTCAACTATCCTCATAGGAGTTGAGAACGGAGAAACAGAGAAAGTGCTGGATATAATCAGGAAGACCTGCAGGGCCAGAGAGCAGCTCGTAACTCCGGTTACGCCCACAGGCCCCGGTGAGTCGTACGTCCCCTACCCCATTGGGGTTAAAGTCGGCGGAGCCACCGTGTTCATAGTACCCGTGGAGAGATTCTTGAAGCTCTAATGCAGGATGCTTCCTTTGACTCCGTTCTCTCTGAATGGTTGCCCGGCAATGAGGTGGCGCTTAGGCTGATTAGCCGCGTAGTCTCCTCCGGGCGAATTTCCAACGCGTATCTCTTCAAGGGACCTAAGGGTTCGCCAAAAGACGCGGTAGCGAAGCGTTTTGCTTCCATCCTATTGTGTGACTCGCCGTCCGAAGAAGGGCGTTCTTGTGGGGCCTGTAAATCCTGCCGGCTTGTGACTTCGGGAAATCATCCCGATCTTTACCTTGTCGAGAAGGAAGGAGCCAGCATCAAGATCAAGAAATCCCACGAGATACTGCGGGAAGCTCTCCTCAGGCCTTACCAATCACCCCGCAAGGTGTTTCTAATTCTAGACGCCGATACTCTGACGATTGAGGCCTCAAACGCCCTCCTCAAGATCCTCGAGGAGCCGCCCGCGTATGTTACATTCCTCCTTACCACGTCCAACCCTGGCGCCATCCCGGACACCATACTCTCCAGGTGTCAGGTGGTTCCAGTGAAGGCCTTGAGCCCGTCTGCCTTGAGGCAGCTTCTGGTGGACCGCGGAGTTGATCCGCGAGAAGCCTCTCAGGTTGCCGATGTCTCAGGCGGAAACCTGGAGCGGGCAATGAGGATGTTACGCGAAGAAGGAAAGGCTTCGAGAGGCGCCGACCTGCTTCAAGAGATACTCGCATCGTCGCCTGTGGAAGCCGCCCAAAAGTACTCGAAACTGGACCTCTCCCGGCGAGTGGATTTTGTCGACGACCTGGAGATAGAATTGGTTAGGAGACTGAGATCGCCTGAAGGCCCGTCTGAGTCGTACCTTCAGGCGCTCAAAGTGGTCCTCAAAGCCAAAGAGAGGCTTTCCAGGAATGTCAACGCGTTTTTGACGTTCACCGTCTTGTTTCTGGATATATCTCGGGCGCTTAAAGGTAGGACCGTGACATAAGGAGAGTTCACATATGCCTTTGGTAGTCGGAATTCGTTTTCGGGAAAGGGGTAAGATCTACTACTTCGACCCTGGCGATATAGAGGTCAAGAAAGACGACCGTGTCCTCGTGGAAACGGTAAGAGGGATAGAGCTGGGGACAGTGGTCCTTGGTCCGAAGGATGTGCCGGAAGAGAAGCTGGTCTTGCCGCTCAAGAAGGTAATCCGTTCGGCGACCCCGGAGGACCTTGTCGTCCAAGAGGAAAACCGCAAGAAGGCCCAGGATGCCATGGAGACCGCGAGGCAGAAAATAGCCGATCACGGGCTGGAGATGCGCCTTGTGGATGCCGAGTACACCTTCGACGGGTCAAGGGTCGTCTTCTATTTCACGGCAGACGGTCGAGTAGACTTTAGAGAACTGGTCAAGGATTTGGCTTCGACGCTGAGGACGCGCGTGGAGCTCCGCCAGATAGGCGTGAGGGACCAAGCCAAGCTCACCGGCGGGATAGGTCCTTGCGGGAGGCCTCTCTGCTGCGCGACGTTCATGAACGACTTCTTGCCCGTGTCCATCAGGATGGCCAAGGAACAGAACCCGTCGCTGAACCCCACAAAGATTTCCGGGACATGCGGCCGGCTCCTCTGTTGCCTAAGGTTTGAGTGCGAGCACTACGAGGACGCCAAGAGCACATTGCCTTCCGTCGGTGCCATCGTCTTGACTCCTGAAGGCGAAGGCAAGGTAGTAGCCCAAAACGCCCTCAAGTGTTCTCTGTCCGTCGAGCTTGAGGACGGTAAGACCCAGGAGTTCCCCGCAGAAGAGGTGGAGGAGAAGAAGGCTTGAGGGAAGATAACCTCCGGGGAGTCTTCTATGTGTGTGGTACGCCCATAGGCAACCTGGACGATGTCACTTTCCGGCTCATTGAGACACTTAAGGCCGTCGACCTTGTGGCCTGCGAAGACACGAGGCGCACCTTGAAGCTTCTATCGCATTACGGCATAAAGAAGCCCGTTATCTCCCTCTACGAGCACGTGGAGCGAGTCCGGACGGAAGCGGTGCTGGAAGCTCTTTCGCAAGGCAAGTCGGTGGCCCTCGTCTCAGACGCGGGCATGCCCTGTGTCTCGGACCCCGGTGCGCGGGTGGTGGCAGCCGTCCGGGCGGCCGGCTGCGAGGTCAGGGTGATCCCCGGACCGTCCTCGATAACGGCGGCCCTGTCCCTCAGCGGGTTTCCCGCCGACCGGTTCGTGTTTGGAGGGTTCATCCCCAGGAAGAAAAGCCAGAGGCGGTCGTTCTTTGAGGAATGGATAAGGCCGGGGATAACCGCGGTGTTTTTTGAGTCTCCCCACAGGCTTCCCCAGTCGATTTCCGACCTCTCTGCCGTACTTCCCGATGCAAGAGTGTGCCTCTGCCACGAGATGACTAAAGTCCACGAGAGCGTCCTTACTGGAACCGCCCTGGAGCTTTCGGAGCGTCTCTCAAAGGAGAAAATCCTGGGTGAGTGGGTCGTAGTGGTGCAGATGCTTCATTCCTGAAGCGAAAGGTGCCGTGTTCCTCTTGGTTATGAGTGAGCAATGCCTTTGTACAGAGTGAAAGGTGCTCCAAAAATCAAGAGGAGGCCGGGTCAAGGCCTCCTTACATTGTTAAGCATGATACCTGTGTTTCGCTTTCTTTCTCTTTCTCTATACTTCTATTGCCTGTAGGTCGAGCCCTTACTTGACTATCCTCGAAAGCTCCTCCAGGCACTGCTTGCAGACGCGTCTTCCTTTATATATCTCTACATCGGCCGCATTGCCGCAGAAGACACAGGCAGGCTCGTACTTCTTAAGGATGATGCTCTCGCCGTCAACATAGATCTCAAGAGAGTCCTTTTCGCCGATATCGAGTGTTCTGCGGAGTTCAATTGGGATGACGACTCGGCCCAACTCATCAACCTTTCTGACTACCCCTGTTGATTTCATCATGCCAGGAATTCACCTCCCGCCGGTTTCTCCAACTTTCGACAACAGGTATCACAGAACAGATACCAGAAGTGCCAGAAACCGTCAAGAGATTTTAGGTAAAATACGATGTTTTTGGATGGGGTGGACAAACTTTCTTATTTAGGATAAGAGTGCTAGAATGTCGGAAAGCATTCTAGTCAGGGGGAACGGCTCTTGAGCGAGACCTATTATATAACAACGCCCATATACTATGCATCAGGTGATCTTCATATAGGTCATTCCTACACGACCCTCGCCGCCGACGCGATTTCCAGGTACAAGCGGCTTAGGGGATACGACGTGTTTTTCCTTACCGGGACCGACGAGCACGGGCTCAAGATCCAGCGGAAAGCCGAGTCGGTAGGCCTCCGACCCAAGGAATTTGTCGACGGGATAGTCGCCAAGATCAAGGACCTCTGGCGGGTCTTGGACATAACGTACGACGGGTTCATCCGGACTACCGACGATGACCACAAGAGGACCGTCCAGTGGATTTTCAACAAGCTTTACGAGAATCAAGACATTTACAAGAAAAACTACGAGAGCTGGTATTGCGTGGGCTGCGAGTCGTTCTACACCGAGACGCAAGCCCGGTCGTTTCCGGGAATGGTGTGCCCGGACCACGGGAAACCCCTCGAGAGGGTGCAGGAGGAGAGCTATTTCTTCCGACTTTCAAAGTACGCAGAAAGACTCCTCCGCCACATCGACGAGAACCCTGACTTCATCCAGCCCTTAACAAGGAGAAACGAGGTCGTTCAATTCGTCAAAATGGGACTGGAGGACCTATGTATTTCCAGGACCACTTTCAGATGGGGGATTCCTGTACCTTTCGATCCGGAAAGTGTTGTCTACGTATGGATCGATGCGCTGACGAACTACATATCGGCCATTGGATATCCGTTCGATATGGAGAAGTTCAACAAATGGTGGCCCGCGAATGTGCACCTAATCGGCAAGGAGATCCTCCGGTTCCACGCGGTCATCTGGCCGATACTCCTCATGGCCCTCGATCTTCCCCTTCCTAAGCAGGTGTTTGCTCACGGATGGCTCAATTTGGGCGGTAAGAAGATGTCGAAGACCATGGGTAATGTCGTGGATCCCGTAGAGCTCACGCGCAGGTATTCGCTGGACGCCGTGCGTTACTTCGTCTTGCGGGAAGTGCCCTTTGGAGCCGACGGAGACTACACCGAAGAGGCCCTGATCGCCAGGATAAACTCAGACCTTGCCAATGACCTGGGGAACCTTGTGTACCGCACCCTCACGATGGTAAGGAGATTTACTGAAGCAAGGATTCCGCCCGCCGGCAGGGAAGAAGCGGTAGACAGGGAGTTCAAGGAAAGGTGTCTTTCGCTCAAACAGGCAGTCGAAGATGAAATGGACCACCTCCGGATATCTTTGGCACTGGAGCGGATCATGGACGTTGTGGGCAAGGCCAACAAGTATATTGATGAAGTGAGCCCTTGGGACCTGGCCAAGAAGGATCCCTCGAGGCTTGGCACCACCCTCAACTACCTGTGCGAGTGTCTGAGGATCACCGCCTCGGTTTTGAGGCCCTTCCTCGTGAACACGCCTTCGCTCATCTGGAACGCTCTCGGAATGCCCGAACCCATTGACCGTTACTCCTGGGATAGCGCAGGAGAATGGGAAGTCTTAACTCCAGGACAGGTAACCAAGCGGGGCAAGCCCCTTTTCCCGCGCATAGAGAGAGAAGACAAAGACTCGGCGGACGAACAGGCAAGCAGCGATGAAAAAAGACCGGCAGGGGAGGTATTGCCCGTGGCAGGGGATAGCATCGTCCAAGGGACACGTACAAAGGCCGGACCGGCTACAACAATCAAGGAAGACGCAGGCCTCATCACCATAGACCAATTCCGACAGGTAGAACTCAGGGTTGCAGAGGTTGTCTCGGCAGAGAAAGTCCAAGGAGCCGATAAACTCTTGAAGCTCGCGGTGAGCCTCGGCGACGAAGAAAGGCAAATTGTGGCCGGGATAGCCCAGTACTACGATCCTCAGGAGCTAGTAGGTAAACAAATTGTGATAGCGTACAACCTTAGGCCTGCCGTGATACGGGGGATTGAGTCCAAGGGTATGCTCCTCGCGTCAAAAGACGATGAAACGCTGGCCATCCTCACGGTAGACAGGAAAGTGAAGAATGGAAGCCCCGTATCCTGACATTATCGACACCCATGCCCATGTCTCCGGTCCCCAGTTCGACGGTGACAGGCAGGCCGTAGTCGAGCGCGCCCTGCGTGAAGGTGTCGGCTTCATAGAGGTTGGATTTGACGTCCCTTCGTCTAAGAGTGCCATCGCTTTGGCTGAAACGGCTGCCCTAGCGGCAGCCGTAGGTATCCACCCGCACAATGCGGCCGAGTGTGGCGACCTGTCTCTCGTGTGGCGTGAGCTCAGAAACCTCATCGCAGAAAACCGTCTGCCCGCGGAGAATAGGCCCAGGGTTGTGGCCGTGGGTGAGATAGGTCTCGATTATTACCGCGATCTGTCTCCCAGGGCCTTGCAGGCCGAGTGTTTCGAAATGGGGCTCGAAACAGCCAAAGACCTTGACCTGCCTGTCATCATCCACCAGAGAGACGCCGCAGGCGACACCACCCACATATTGCGGAATCACCGCATGGCCCGCCCGATAATCTTCCACTGTTTCGGGGGCGACCGCTCCTATGCGAGAGATTGCCTTGACCTGGGCGGATACTTGGGCTTCGGCGGTACCATAACCTACCCAAAGAACACTGGGCTCAGAGACCTATTGAAGTACATCCCCTTAGACCGTATGCTTCTTGAGACGGACGCGCCGTATCTCTCTCCACAAGGCCGGCGTGGACGTAGAAACGAACCGGCCTACGTGAGAGAGACGCTCAACACTTTGGCTCAGGCTCTTGGCAAAGAACCTGTGGCTCTAGCGAGGATAACCAGGGATAATGCCCTGCGGGCGTTTGACCTATAGCGGGCGCATAACCCTCTCATCTTTGAGTAGAATATTGTGACGGACGGACCTGTCAGTTATTGGAAATAGGGGATGCAGGAGTTCTGGCAAGCATGCCGAAGCTTGCCATGAGGAGGGATTATATGCAGCGCTGGGCTCAAGTGGCCAAGATGCGCATCCATGAGAAGCCCTGGCGCCTCTTTCTTATCGCGCTCTTTTGTTTCTCTTTTTTGGCCGCATCTTGTGTGCTCATAGCCGGCAAAGGGAGTTACACCGTTACGGTTACCGCTTGGGACAGAGTTGTCCGGCTTGACACATCTGCCCGTACCGTGGGCGACGCGCTGGAAGAAGCCAATGTGGTCCTCGGGCCAAACGATTACTGTTCTCCCGGTCCCGAGGCACCTCTTACTCAAGGACTAGACATCAAAGTGATAAGAGCGTCTCTTGCCTTTGTGTCCGACGGCGGCAAGGTCTCCGCCATCGAGACTGCCAAGAACACTGTCGGCGATCTGCTCTCGCAGGCGGGGATCAGCCTCGGCGCCGACGACGCCGTGATCCCTTCCAGGGAACAGCCGGTGCCCGATGATGGCCGGGTAAGAGTCGTGCGTGTTACGTATGCTGATATAGTCGAAGAAGAGGAAATCCCCTACACCATTGAACGCCGGAATGACAGCTCTCTTGAAGCAGGGTTGGTCAGGGTCCTGAGGAATGGTACGGAAGGACTTGCGAAGGTGACTTTCAACGTTCGCTACGAGGATGGAGTGGAGGTCTCTCGGCAGCAAGTCTCCAGAGATCTGGTTAAAGACCCGTCTCCCCAGGTGCTCTTGGTCGGCACCCTTCAGGAAGTGACTCGAGGCAGCGACAACATCCGCTTCGAGAGGGCCATAGAAGCAGTGGCTACTGCATATTGCCCCTGTACCAAGTGTTGCGGACCTTACGCCAATGGTTATACGCATACCGGTATCCTTGCAGAGCGAGGCGTGATCGCCGTTGACCCGCGGGTTATACCTTTAGGTTCCAGGGTCTATGTGGATGGTTACGGATTCGCGGTTGCAGCCGATACCGGTAGCGCCATCAAAGGAAATCGTGTGGACGTCTGTTTCTCCACCCACGAAGAAGCTCTCAGGTGGGGCAGAAAGCAAGTCAAGGTCTACGTGATCGAATAATGAGCGACCCGGGACGAGGCTACGGTCAAATACTCCGGGAGTTTGAAATAAGCCCCAAGAAGAAGCTTGGCCAGCATTTCATGATCGACCCGGGGCTACTTCAGGGAGTGGCTGCGCTGATGCTCCCCGATGGTCCCGAATGGGTCGCTTTGGAGCTGGGCGCCGGCATAGGGACTCTAACCAGGGAGCTCTGCCGGAGGGCAGGGTGGGTTTACGCAGTCGAGATGGACCGGGACCTAGGAGCACCCAGCGCTCGAATGACCGGTCACCTTTCAAACCTCACTTGGATCTGGGGAGATGCCCTCCTGGTTGCCGACCTTACCGGACACAATCTCCGAAAGGAGCATCCCGCTAATCCCCTGGCCCTTGTAGGGAATCTCCCTTACTACATAACCTCCGAGCTCCTTTACCGGTCCCTCATCCCTAGGACGCCCTGGAGCCGCCTGGCTTTCGTCGTTCAGGAAGAAGTAGGCGAGCGGATGATCGGACGGGGAGGTACCAGGGATTTCGGTAGGTTGTCCCTGTGGTGTCAGTACCGGGCAGAGATCTCCTTGGAAAAACGCCTTCCTCCCGGTTGTTTCGTGCCAAAGCCGGATGTCGGCTCATGCGTAGTGACACTTAAGATGAAGGAGTCCTTTCCACTGTCGGAAGAGGAAGAGCAATTCCTGGATGCTATTTCCCGCTCGGTCTTCTCAAGGAGAAGGAAAACCCTGGCCAACGGCCTGGCAGATGTTATCCCCGATAAAGGGGCTAGAGTAGAAGCTCTAGAGAGCGCAGGCATCGATCCCTCGCAGCGCCCGGAAGACTTGGGTGTCGGCGGCTTTGTTGCTCTTGCCAAGGCTCTCTGGCCGTTACGGGAAGCGCGGCGTAACTGAGGCCGGACACTTCCCCGACAACCCGCGGGCTACCCCACCGGCCTTCCCGATTACCGAGGCTGCTCCACGAAGTATGAAGTAGGTGCCGCGAAGTCCCAGTTTATGCCAGATGCTCGTCGGTAATCACCGGTACCCTCCTGGGATTTTCCCTCGATATGCTCCTTGGGAGCTGTTTTCTTCTCCTGTGCCGGAAATGTCAGTTAATTTGCCGCAAAACTCAATAAATGATAAGATTGACTCATGGTGGCGAAGGAGGGGAAGAGGATGTACTTCGTGAGTCCGACCAAAGGACCCATGTCTTTTGGCGCTATGTTTGAGGACATCTGCGAGTATATGACCGAAGACCCTCATTCGACGTATAAGCTCATAGTAGGAAGCGATTCTCAAACCCGTGACGATGTGTGTTTTGTGACGGCTGTGGTAATCCACAGACTGGGCAAGGGCGGACGGTATTTCTACACCAAGACCCACGTCAAGAAAATGCCCAGCTTGAGACAGCGGATTTTTTACGAAGCCCACCTCAGTCTGGATGTGGCGTCGAGGCTCGCGGAAGAGATCTCCCGGAACGGGCAATCGGATCTGAACGTTGAGATCCACTTGGATGTGGGCAGGAACGGAGAAACCAAGAACATGATCCGGGAACTTGTCCAGGAGATCGTAGGGAGCGGGTTTGCTGCCAAGATAAAGCCCGATGCCTACGGCGCTTCTCAGGTGGCCGACAAGTACTCCAAGTAGGAGTTCGGGGAGGGATAGCCGGTGGTTCAGAAAAATCAGATCCAGGCTATCCGCGAAAAGCTGGATAGCCACCTCGGCGAAAGGGTGAAGGTTAGAGCAAGCGAGGGACGTAGAAGGGTGTTCGAGAGAGAAGGAGTCTTGGAGAAGACCTACCCTTCCATCTTTGTAATAAGGTTCGATGACGAAGAATCCCTGTGTGTCTCCTGGAGCTATGTTGATGTCCTCACCGACTCGGTTGAACTCGAGTTCGCTGCCGGTGATAGGTAAGTCCTAGGCTGAACTGCCCTTAAGCTTCAGGGACATCTCAAGAGGACCCCGGAAAGCCGGGGTCTTTTCTTTTGTGTGGCTTTTCATATCAAGCAGCATGTGACCCCTCTGAGGGTGCGCCCCTGCCCTCATGTAGCGTGACGGGTTTGCCGCGGCTTTACATCTCCTTTCTTAGGCCTCGTCCATCGTAACCTCCTGCGTTCAAGCGACATAAGGTGTTTACACATGCCTTACGCAGGAGAATGGAGGGAGGGCTATGGACGCTGTACTGCAGGCTCTCCGGGTGTCTACGCCGAAGATCCTCGAGCTACCCAACGTAGTCGGAGTAGGGAAAGGTGAAAAACACGTTTGCGGACAGTGCATCGGAAAGCCGACAGTCACAGTTCTTGTAAAGAAGAAGCTTCCCAAGAGGGAGCTGGGGTCTTCAGAGATCGTTCCAAAGAGTATCGCTGATGCCGATACCGATGTCATAGAGGTTGGAGACGTAAGGGCTCTTGCCAGGACTGAGCGGATGAGACCCGTGAGGCCCGGCAGCAGTATCGGGCACTACAAGGTCACCGCGGGTACTTTTGGTGCCGTTGTATATGACATAAAGACAGGCGAACCCCTCATACTTTCCAACAACCACGTCTTGGCGAATTCCACAGGCGGAAAAGACGGAAGGGCCAAGGTCGGCGACCCGATCCTGCAGCCCGGGCGGCATGACTCCGGACGCGAGCCACGTGATGTGGTCGGATACCTGCACCGTTACGTCCCCATATCTATGACCGTGGGGTCCTCAGATTGCAGGATCGCTGCGGCCGTGGAAAGGCTCTTAAACGCAGTCGTCAAGCGGTTCAGGAGGAACTACTCCTTCAGGGTTTTCAAGAGCTACGGAGCAGAGAACCTCGTAGACGCCGCCGTCGCCAGGCCCGTGTCGAGGGACATCATTATCCCGGACATCATCGACCTAGGCGTCCCGAAAGGTATAGCAGAAGTCTCCGTGGGTGACAAAGTCCGCAAGAGCGGTCGTACTTCCGGGACAAACAGCGGCGAGGTCAAGGTCGTGAAGGCGACCATCAGGATAAGTATGGGAGATACGGGAGACGCGGTCTTCGCAGATCAAGTCGTCACCACTCACATGGCCGAGCCCGGCGACAGCGGGTCGGTTGTCCTCAATGAGCAAGGCCAGGTGGTAGGGCTTCTATCGGCGGGGTCGGACACGGTTTCCATATTCGCGCGCATCCAGAACGTATTGGATCTGCTCCAGGTGAGATTCTAGACAAGCCGGCACTTGCGGAGGGAACGTGCCCGCGGGTGCCGAAATTATGCGCGTGAATACGGGAGCCAGGGCGACTGAATACAGGGCATATGCCAAGGTAAATCTGGCGCTCTCCGTCGGTGGGCGAAGGCCCGACGGCTATCATGATATATCCACCGTAATGGTACCCGTCGGGTTATTTGACCTCGTTTCGGTAAGCGTTGAGCCGGGCCACTCCGCCGGAGAGCAGGAGACAGAAGCTTTTTCGCCGCCCGGAGACGGGCCGCTTACCAAAGACTCGCTTCCCATCCGTTTGTCTTGCCCCGCGCTTCCCGACGTGCCTCCTCAGAGAAATCTCGCTTATATCGCGGCGGCCGCCTTCTTAAAAAAGATCCGAGTTCAAGTGGGCGTATCAATCACACTGAAGAAGAGGATACCCTGGGGAGCAGGCATGGGCGGCGGAAGTTCTGACGCTGCAGCGGTGCTGTCTGCTCTTAACTCCCTTTCCGGAGAAGAACACGCGCTTCCCACCGAAGAGCTCATCTCGCTGGCCGCATCAATCGGTGCCGACGTGCCGTTCTTGGTGGGGTGCAACTCAAGACCTCCGCTCTGGGAAGGAGCCCTCTGCACCGGGATAGGCGAGAAGGTGAGGCCTCTGGATGTCCCGAATATGTGGCTCGTCATCGCTTTTCCCAACGCACCCGTACAAACCGGCGAGGTTTATGGCCTTTTGGATAAGATGAGGCAGTCGGAAGGCAGAGGTATGTGCGTCTCACCGGAGGCTTTTCGCGGTCAGAAACCCGGAAAGCGTGTTCAAGATGAAGAAGGTGGTAGAATCCGGGATTTTCTCGACGGGCTTTCCAGAGGCGACGCCAAGGAAATCGGCCGGATGCTGTTCAACGACCTAGAGGAAGCCGCGATGGACCTCAAGCCAGAGATCGCCCTGCTCAAAGAGCTGTTCTACGATTGCGGGGCATTGGGAGCATCCATGACGGGGAGTGGGTCGGCAGTTTTCGGAATAGCCGGTTCTGAGGGTAAGGCGCGGGAACTCAAGCTCAGGCTGGGACAGATGGTAGTCGAGTCAGGGCTCGATATTAGAGACATTATCGTGGCGAGAACGGGAGTGGAACGAAATGGCCGTTGATGCAGTGGTGTTGGCAGGCCGGGAGAATACGGGGAGGCTCCGGGATGCGAGCCCCGAGAAGTGGGAGGCCAACATCGATATAGCCGGGAGGCCGATGGTGACCTACATACTGGATGCGCTGAAGGCGGTTCCACTGATCGGCACTATCTATCTTGTAGGTCCGGAGGAGGCGTTGTCGCGGTATACGAGTTCGAAGGTGGTCTTGGTTGAACCGGGCGACGGGCTGCTTGAGAACGTGAGAAAGGGCCTTTCGGCTGCGACTACCGAATGCGCCCTGGTGTGCGCTTCCGACATCCCGCTGGTCACGGCGGAGATCGTGGAGGATCTCCTCAGGCGTTCTTTGGAATCCGGCGCCGATTTTTGCTACCCCGTATCATCGAAAGAAGACTGCCTGAGGGCTTTCCCCGGTGTCAAGAGGACGTACGTTACGCTGCGAGAGGGCACTTTTACCGGGGGCAACATGTTCTTTGTGAGGAAATCTTCGGTGGAGAAGGCGTGGCCCATGGCAGAGAAGATGATTGAGTACCGGAAGTCACCTGTGAAAATGGTGTCGGTTCTCGGTCCAGGCTTTCTCCTCCGGTTCGCGCTTAAGACGCTTACCGTCTCCGATCTGGAGAAAAAGGTTGGCAGCCTGTTGAACCTCAAGCCTAAGGCAATACTTAATGTGAGCCCTGAGGTCGGGGTCGACGTAGACAAGCCGTCGGACTTGGAGCTTTGCCGCCGTGAACTCGCAAAGTGATATAATGCCGGGGGAGCGATGGAGATGCCTTCTGAAAATAGCCTGTCAATAGTCATACTGGCGGCCGGTGAAGGGTCTCGGATGAGGTCGAAGGCCGCCAAAGTGTTGTTTCCCATATGTGGCCGTCCGATGCTAAGTTACGTGCTCGACGCTGCCTTGGCATTGGACCCTGACCGGATCGTGGTTGTTGTGGGCCACAAGGGCGATGATGTTGTAGAGGCGATTCGACATACGTGGATCCCGCAGAATCCCCGGGCCGCAAAGCCCGGAGTCTTGGAGTTCGCGTGGCAGAAGGAGCAGAAGGGCACCGGTCACGCGGTTATGTGCGCCAAAGAAGTGCTGGAGAGTTCAAGTGGCCTCATGCTTGTGCTCTACGGTGACACCCCGCTCTTGAGCGGTGACCTCTTGCAGGGTTTTCGAGATTACCACGTAGCGAAAGGCGCTTCCCTGTCTTTGATATCATTCACCCCGGAGGATATGGGCGCTTACGGGCGAGTAGTGAGGAATGAGCAAGGCGGCGTAGAGCGAATAGTCGAGGCGAGAGACCTTACTCCGGCCGAAGCGGGAATCAGCGAGGCCAATGCAGGGATGTATATCACCAGAACCGGCCTTATGTTTGACCTACTGAGCGAAGTAAAGAACGACAACGCCAAAGGTGAATACTACCTCACCGACATCGTCCATATCGCCAGAGGGAGAGGTATGCAGGTCTCGGCCTTTACGGCTCCCGACGCCCAGGCAGTACAAGGGGTAAATGACCGTTACGCTCTATCTCTTGCAGAAGGCGCGGTCCGGCGCGATATATTGCGGAAGCTCTCTTTGGAGGGAGTCACCGTAAGAGATCCTTCATCTACCTACATTGATTTTGGCGTGGAAGTCAGCCCTGATACTGTGATTGAACCCCAGACCTATCTCAGAGGAGCCACCCGGATCGGATGCGGATGTGTCATAGGTCCCGGGACTGAGATAATTGACTCGACGGTCGGAGACGGCTCCAAGATATGGTTCTCGGTTGTAGAAGAATCTATTGTGGGTAAGAACGTCCAGATCGGCCCTTACTCCCACATCCGGCCCAACGCCACCTTGGAGGAAGGGGCCTTGGTCGGAAACTTCGCCGAGGTCAAGAACACCGTGCTCGGCAAAGGGACCAAGGCGCATCACCACTGCTATCTGGGGGATTCTACCATCGGCGCGGGGGTCAATATAGGTGCGGGTACCGTCACCGTCAATTACGACGGAACCAGGAAGCACAGGACGATCATTGAAGACGGGGCGTTCATAGGGTGCAATGCCAACCTCATTGCCCCGGTCACCATCGGCAAAGACGCCTATGTGGCGGCAGGGTCAACCATCACTGACGATGTCCCGCCTCTTTCGCTTGCAATTGCCCGCGAGAGACAGGTAGTCAAAGAAGGCTGGGTCACGCAGAGAAGAGAGAAGGGGAGGTAGAAGCAGTTGTCGCCTTACGGAGACAAACGGTTACAGGTATTTTCCGGTACCACAAACAAGGCACTGGGCGAAGAGATCTGCAAACACATCGGGGTCCCCCTGGCGGACACAGAAGTCGGAAGGTTTTCGGACGGAGAGATAAAGGTAATCATCAATGAAAACGTCCGGGGTTCTGACGCTTTTGTCGTGCAGTCGACCTGCACTCCCGTGAACGACAGCATCATGGAACTCCTCATCCTCATTGACGCCCTGAAAAGGGCGTCTGCCGACCGCATTACCGCGGTCATACCTTACTACGGGTACGCCAGGCAAGACCGGAAGACACGGGGGCGGGAGCCTATCACCGCCAAGCTTATTGCCAACCTCCTTACCAACGCGGGAGCCAACCGGGTCCTCGCCATCGACCTTCATTCAGGGCAGATACAAGGGTTTTTTGACATCCCGGTAGACCACCTCACGGCCATAGGTCTCTTGTCTGACTATCTGAAGGACAAAGACCTTACCGATTACGTTGTTGTTTCGCCCGACGCCGGAAGTATCCCCAGAGCCAGGGACATGGCCGAGAGGCTCAAACTGCCTGTGGCTTTTATAGACAAGAGGCGTCCCCAGCCGAACGTAGCCGAAGTTATGAACATCGTCGGCAAGGTCGCGGACCGTCATGCCATATTGCTCGATGACATGATAGATACCGGCGGAAGCCTCCTGCAGGCAACAATGGCACTTCGCAACATGGGCGCCAAGTCCGTTCTCGCCTGCGCCACGCACGCGGTGTTCTCAGGTAATGCGAAGGCGAACATTGAGAAATGTGGGTTCTCGGAACTCATTGTCACCAACACGATTCCCATTGAACCGGAGATACAACCTCTGGTGAAGGTATTGTCTGTGGCACCGCTTCTGGGAGACGCTATCATCAGGATTCACGAAGGACGCTCTGTCTCAGAGATGTTCAAATGAGTCTCGAAGGAGTGAAGTATATTGGCACAAGCCTCCATCGTACTTAAGCCTAGAGAAACAGGGCGCGCTGCTTCGAAACGGTGTCGCCAGGAGGGGCTTGTCCCCGGGATCATCTACGGCAAGTCGATCGAGCCGATAGCGATTGCAGTGGATGCCAAGACTTTCAGGCAACTGGCAGGTTACGGAAGGACTCAAGTTCATCACGTATCGGTAGAAGGTTCCGGGTTCGAAGGCAACGTCATGGTCCAGGATGTAGCCTACGAGCCGCTCACAGGCAGGCCGGTGCACATCGACCTGCATAGGATATCAATGACCGATAAGGTCAAAGCCGATGTGCCCGTGATTGTGCAGGGCGAGGAAGCCCTCGAGAAGAGAGGCCTTATCTTGCAGCGCCAGCTCAGAGAGATCACGGTTGAGTGTCTGCCCGCAGACATCCCCTCTGAAGTAACCGTGGATGTTTCCGCCTTGCAGCACGGCGAGTCGGTGACCGCAGGCGAGGTTGCCTTGCCGGAGGAAGTAAGGCTGGTTACGGATGCTGCCGAAGTGATAGTCGTTATCGTTTCGCCCAGAGTAGGAGCGGCGGAGACGGAAGAGGAAGATTCTCCGGCAGAAGGCGAGCCGGAGGAGGAGCCGGAAGGAACGGCCTAAGGCTCCCGTAAGGGACCGGTGAACCCGAACAATGAAATGCGTTGTTGGGCTGGGCAATCCCGGAAAAAAGTATAGAAACACCCGGCATAACGTGGGGTACAGGGTGCTCGACGAGATTGCCGGGCGGTTTCGTTTGGCATGGAGCGAAAGCGGATTCTCCGAGAGGGCATTGGCGACGGTGCCCTTTGGCGGGGGAGTGGACCTTTTGCTCGTTCGTCCCCTTACGTATATGAACTCGAGCGGCGTCGCCGTCTCAGAGGTCATGGAAGATTACGATCTACCGGCTGCCGACGTCCTTGTGATACACGATGACATGGACCTTCCACTGGGTAAGGTGCGGTTTAAGAGAAAGGGAAGCTCCGGCGGTCACAGGGGCATTGAGTCGATAATTGAGGAGACGGGGACTTCTGATTTCCCGAGGCTTAAGATCGGAGTCGGAAGGCCGCCTGAGGGTGTCGATCCGGCAGAATACGTCCTAAGCCGGTTCTCCGGTGACGACGAGGAAATCCTCGCGGAAGTCATAAGACTTGCCGCAGAGGCCACCTTGGATGCAGTGAGTAGGGGCATTGATTGGGCCATGGCTCACTACAACGGGCTGGACGCGGCTTTGGAAAGCGGTGGGCGTTGATGGCCCATCCCGGCTTTCTCGACCTAATAGCCCGGAGCCCAGGCGTCGGGAAGCTGATCAGGGCGGTAGTAGAAGGAACTACCCCTGTCCAGGTTACCGGCGCTGAAGGATATGCCCGTTTGGCGGTTGCAGCCGCGCTAATCCACAAAGTTTCGAGGCCCTCTGTACTGGTATTCCCCACCCCTGAGGAAGCAGTTACGGCCAAGCGAGATCTGGGGGATCTATTGGGTTCGGACCGGGTCCTTCTTTTCCCGGCGCGAGAGGTTATGCCCTTTGAAACCGAGACCAATCGTGAAGCCCTGTGGATGCGGATCCAGTGCTTGACGCGGCTTTCTGAGCCTCTAGACCCTTCAGATCCTCCTCCGGTGGTCGTCATGCCGGCGACAGCCATGGTGCGGAACGTGATGGCTCCCGTAAGGTTCCTCAAAGGGTGCCGGCGGTATTCCAAGGGAGACTCGGCAAGCCCCTTGGATATTGTGAGAGACCTCGTCAATGAAGGATACGAGAGGGTTTTCTCTGTTGAAGGGAAAGGCCAGCTGGCCCTAAGGGGCGGTATCTTGGACATCTTCCCCCCTTCGGCCGAAACGCCTTTCCGGCTGGAATTCGCCTTCGACGAGATAGAGTCCATAAGGACTTTTGACGTCGAAAGCCAGGTGTCGATTGATCCGGTAACAGAGATTCTGGTCACCCCGGCGACCGATTTTCCTCCGAACGATTCTCCCCGCGATAATGACACCGCGGGAGAGCCCGACCCGGGAGAGGGTAGTACCATTCTCGATTATCTGGGGCCCGGCGGGCTTTTCATGGTCGACCGTATCGCCAAATGCAGGGATGTCGTGTCTGAATTCGAGAAGGTCGGCGCCGAGATAGCCTCGGCCCGGATGATAGCGGGGACCATGGGAGCAAGAGAAGCATCGGTTTACCTTCCTTCCTCTCTGGTGTCCGGCCTCTTTGAAAAGGCCCATGTCATGTTTTCGCTGGTACTGTCCGCTAAAGAGGGAGTCCCGTACCGGGAGATAGTCGAACCCGGTACTTCGACGCAAGTAGGTTTTGCAGGGCGCTGGCCCGACTACCTGGAGGAGGTCAGGGACCTCCTTACGCGGGGGAGGAGAGTCGTAGTCCTTGCCGGCAACCGGGATCGCTTGGCTATGCTGGAAAGGTTCTTTAGCCGCCATGAAGTGTGGAATCTCACCGCTCGCTCAATCGAGGAAGAGCCTAAGGCAGGGGTAGTGACCCTTGCTCTAGGGAGCGGCGAAAACGGTTTCAACGTAGAGCCCTTGGACCTCAGTGTGTTTACAGAGACCGAAGTCTACGGAAGGACCCACGTCCGTAGGGCCAAGGCAAAGGCCAAGAAAGCTTCACTGGATTGGAGGGAGCTTTCGCCCGGCGATTACGTAGTGCACCAGACCCACGGGATCGGCCAGTTCATGGGCATGAAGACAATGACGGTAAACGGCGTCACGCGGGATTACCTGTACCTCCGCTACGCAGGCAGCGACGCCTTGTACGTCCCGATCGATCAGGTAGACCTTGTCGAGAGGTACGTCGGCCCCGAGGGCAAGCCGCCACAACTCCAGAAACTGGGCACCGGCGAGTGGGCCCGGGTGAAAGCAAGGGTGAAGGCGTCGGTTGAAGACATGGCCAGAAGACTCCTGACCCTTGAGGCCAAACGGAAGTCCAAGACGGGGCACGCGTTCTCGCCCGATACTCCGTGGCAGAGGGAGTTCGAAGAGGCATTCGAGTACGAGGATACGGAGGATCAGCTGAGGGCGACGGAAGAGATCAAGCGGGACATGGAAAGACCCGTACCCATGGACCGGCTTCTCTGCGGCGATGTGGGCTTCGGCAAGACCGAGGTGGCTATGAGATGCGCCTTCAAAGCCGTAATGGATGGGAAACAGGTCGGAGTTCTGGTCCCGACAACCATCCTGGCGGAACAGCACTATGCGACTTTCACCAGGCGTTTTGCGGATCACCCGGTCACGATCCACTGCTTATCAAGGTTCAGGACATCTAATGAGACAAAGAGGATAATCGAGGATATCCGGAACGGATCGGCCGACATTGTAATCGGAACCCACAGGCTCTTAAGCAAAGATGTTGCTTTCAAGAACCTGGGACTCCTCATTATCGACGAAGAGCACAGGTTCGGAGTAGCCCAGAAAGAACGCCTCAAGGAGATGGCGGAAAACTGCGATGTGCTCACCCTTACCGCCACGCCCATCCCCAGGACGCTCAATATGGCGCTCTCCGGCATCCGGGATATCAGCGTCATAGAGACTCCGCCTGAGGGGAGGTTCCCAGTTGAGACATACGTTGTCCCCATGAACCCGTCTCTCTTGTCTCAAGCCATCCGGCGGGAGATGCGCCGCGGGGGCCAAGTGTTTTACGTCTACAACCGCATACGTTCAATTGGACGGGTGTTCCAGAGAGTCCAGGCCATGGTGCCTGAGGCGAGGATAGCGGTGGCTCACGGGCGCATGAACGAACACGAGCTTTCTCGTACTATGCAGGATTTTCTCCAGGGCAGGTACGATATCCTCATCTCAACGACCATAATCGAATCGGGCCTCGATTTGCCGAACGTAAACACGCTAATCGTCGAAGAGGCCGACAAACTCGGCCTGGCCCAGCTCTACCAGCTCAGGGGCCGCGTTGGGCGCTCAAACCGCATCGCCTATGCCTATTTCACTTACAGGCATGACCGCTCAATGACTTATGTCGCCGAGCAGCGGCTCAACGCCCTCCGCGATTTCACGACAATGGGTTCAGGTTTCAAACTGGCCATGAGGGACATGGAGATAAGGGGCGCCGGAAACCTCTTAGGGCCCGAGCAGCACGGGTTCATGGTCCAGGTGGGCTACGAAATGTACGTGAACATGCTCGAAAAAGCGGTGCGCAGCCTGAAGGGCCAGAAGATCGAGAGTGCGGAGCGGATACTGACTGCGGTTGAGGTGCCGGTGGACGCGTTTATCCCCGAATCCTACATAAACAACATAAAAGAGAGGTTCGCTTTCTATAAGAGGATAGCCGGGGCCGAGACGGAGAAGGCCCTCGAAGATGTGAAGGCCGAGATGGTGGACCGCTATGGCGAGATGCCTCCGGAGGTTTTGAACCTTCTGGATGTAGCCAGGCTGAGACTCCTCGCCGGAGCGATTGGGGTTACTCAAGTCACCATTGTCACGAAAGACGTGGTCTTAGGACGAGAAAAGATTGTTTTCAAGGTGGAAGTGCCTCACCTATTTCCCCTTGAGGAGGCCTCCCTGCTTCACAGGAAATTCCCCGGCTCTGAGTTTGACAGGAGAGCTCAAGCCCTGTCTGTGCCTCTTTCGCCCTCTCTGGGCACCCCTCTTGAACAATGTCTTACACTGGCCCTACACCTTTCCCGCGGTGAATAACCGTCCCAAAACGCCTATATACTAGAAAACGACAGGTGTGACCTGCGAGGGGGTGGTAGACACGTGAAGGCAACTGGCATAGTCAGGCGTATCGACGACCTTGGAAGGGTCGTTATCCCCAAGGAAATCAGGCGGACCCTCAGGATCAGAGAAGGAGATCCCCTGGAGATCTTTGTCGACCGCGACGGAGAGGTAATATTGAAGAAGTATTCTCCCATCGGTGAACTGGGGGATTTTGCTAAGGAGTATACGGACTCTCTGGCAGAGGCCACGGGCCACATCGCGATGATCGCCGATCGCGACTCGATAATCGCGGTATCCGGAGCGCCCAAGAAGGAATTCCTTAATAAGCGCATTTCGCCTGCTGTGGAACGGATCATGGAAGACAGAAAACCTGTCCTCATCACCAAGCCGGGAGATGACCGGTACTGCAAGGAATGCATAACCGACGATGAGGCCGGGTGCAAGTTCACCTCAGAAGTAATAGCCCCCATCATCGCCGAAGGAGACCCCATTGGCGCAGTTATCATATGTACCAGGGAACCGGGAGAGACCGTTGGCGAGCTGGAACTGAAACTTGCCGAGACCGCGGCGGGGTTCCTGGCCAAGCAAATGGAAGAGTAGTGGTTCTGTTTGAACCCATGCTTGGTGTAATGTAGTATGAAAGAGTGCGGCACGTGAACACTGCACGTACTTTGACACGCACGAAGGGAAGGTGGCGCATCTTGCCACCTTCATTCATATTCGGGGTAGAAGCCGATGGGAACTCAAGACACCAAGTTCGTTAAGGGAGCATTTATCCTCACTGCGGCCGGCCTTCTGGTAAAGCTGATCGGCGCCGTGTACCGCATCCCCCTTTACTCCATCTTGGGGAGCGAAGGGATAGGACTCTACCAGATGGGATACCCCATCTACGCCATACTCCTCAC
>DGDN01000019.1:0-16275 GCA_002385465.1 Candidatus Fermentithermobacillaceae bacterium UBA3951 | reverse complement strand
CGGAGCACTGGCGGCTTTCAGAGTTTCTCTCGTGCTGATGGCCATCCTCGGGGCACTTGGCTCGGTGGCCCTCTTCCGGGCGGCACCTTGGATAGCGACCTATATGGGTCATGACCCCAGGGCCACTTTGTCGATTCAAGCCATATCCCCTTCGCTGTTTCTTGCTTCGATCCTCTCGGCTTTCCGTGGTTGGTTCCAAGGCATTGAAGAAATGACTGTGCCTGCCGTCTCGCAGGTCTTGGAAGCCCTGGGCAGGCTTGCGACCATGCTCCTCTTGGCAAGAGCCCTAATGCCGAGGGGCATCGAGCACGCAGCCGCAGGGGCTACGTTTGGAGCGGCTGTCGGGGCAGGGGTTGGGGTTGTGTTTACCGCCCTTGCCTATTGGATTGGAAGGCACGGCATGGCGGGGAGCGGGAGCCGGAGAGGGCGAAGACCGGATGGCAAGCTTGGGGCCGCCGGTGGCTCCGGTGAGTTCACTTGGGGCGAGACCGCCAGGGCCATAGCATCCATCGCCCTTCCGATATCTCTCGCTTCGGCCGTATTTGGCATAACCGAGATTATCGACTTGAGCCTCGTACCGGGACGGTTGCATGCAGCGGGGTTTACCACGGAAGAGGCTACCCGTCTTTTCGGACAGCTCACTGCCGGGGCAATGCCGCTTGTGAACATACCTACGGTGTTCACGGGGGCGCTTCAGATGGCAATTGTGCCTTCAGTTTCTGCTGCAATGGCTTTGCGCGACCGCCCAGCCATAGCGCGCCGCGTAAGCAAGGCATTGACGCTTACCTATGCACTGGGGCTCCCTGCGGCGTTGGGGATCTTGGTCTTGTCGAGGCAGATACCGGTGCTCCTCTACAACGACGCAGAAGTGGGGCCGTCTCTCATGGCGTCTGCTCCTGCGGTGCTTTTCTTGTCACTCCAGCAAGTGAGCTCCGGAGTGCTCCAGGGCGTTGGGAAAGTGACAGTCCCACTGGTCAACCTGATGTGGGCTGCCCTCGTGAAGGCGGTTGTGACGTATGCCATGGTCGGCATCCCGTCTATAGGCGTGGTTGGAGCCGGAGTGGCCACGTCCCTTCACTTTGCTGTGGCTGCCGCCCTGAACCTACTGGCGATCAGGCGGAATCTGGGACCCGTAACCGATTCCGGCTCGATACTCAAGATATCGGCCGCCGGCGGGGGTATGGCAGTCATCGCCGGGTTGGCTTACCACCTTATGGAGCCCTTGGTAGGTTTGAAGGTTGCCACCGTAGGTGCGGTGGCATCGGGAGCGCTCGCCTACTTCATCCTCGCCGTATTCTTGAGAGTGTTCTCCCCGGAGGATCTCGCCTCTCTTCCGGTCATAGGGCGGGCCTTGGGAAGGGTATTTAGGTCGCGGAAGTGAACACACCAGGCAATCTCATGTGTAGGACCGCCCAATGAAGCACTGCAATGGAGGAAGTAAGAATGGTTGAGCCCGACACCAATGAAAGAGCGTGGTCGAGATTTCTTTCGGTTGTTGAGGCGCTGAGGGGAGAGAACGGTTGTCCCTGGGATAAGGAACAGACTTATGAGAGCCTCACCCGGTACGTGCTCGAGGAGGCCAACGAACTGGTCTCTGCAGCCATGGAGAAAGATGTGGCCAAGCTCAAAGAAGAACTGGGAGACTTGCTGTTGGAGGTCGGCCTTTACTGCCAGATCGCCAAGGAGCGGGGGGATTTTCTGCCCACGGACGTCCTCCAAGGGATAACTGAGAAGCTCGTAAGACGGCATCCCCACGTTTTTGGCGACGAGACGCTCAAGACTCCTGACCAAGTGAAAGAGCGCTGGGCAGAGATAAAGAGGGGAGAGCCCGGACGGTACCGGAAAGAACACTCTCTCATGGACGAGGTGCAGAAGGGGCTTCCTGCTCTCATGCAGGCGGAAAAGCAGCAAGCCCTGGCGGCCGAGGTGGGCTTTGACTGGGATTCGCCTGAACCCGTATTTGTGAAAGTCGAAGAGGAACTGAGGGAGGTACGAGAGGCCGCGAGGAAGGGTGACCCTGACGAGATTAGGTCCGAAATCGGTGACCTCCTTTACGCTTGCGTCAACCTGGCGCGCAAACTGGGGGTCAACGCCGAGACCTCGCTCCTCGGCACCATCGACAAGTTCTCGGCAAGGTTTAGGCGAATGGAAGAAGAGCTCCGGAGTAGGGGCCTCGATATGAAAGAGCAAGGTTTGGAATACCTGGATAGCCTGTGGGAGCAGGCTAAGAGTAGGGAGAAGTGAGAACCCTCTTTGCCGGAGGACGAGGTAGCCCAGAGAATGAAACAACCGAATGGGAGGGTCAATCTTGAACAAGACGGAACTTATCGCCAAAGTGGCCGAAGAGGCCAATATGACGAAGAAAGACACAGAGAGATTCGTGAACAGTTTCATTAAGGTCGTAGAAGACGCTTTGGCCCGGGGCGATACCGTGGCTATCCTAGGTTTTGGTACGTTCCTTGCCAGGGAAAGGCCCGCCAGAGAAGGCCGGAACCCGAGGACCGGCGAGCCGCTCCAGATTCCGGCCGCGAGAGTGCCGGTCTTCAGGCCGGGGCGGAACTTGCGTGACTCGGTGTCGGGCGACCGCTAAGTATAGCCAAAGGCATATTGCGCGAGGGCCGGCGGCTGAATGAGCCGGCCGGTGGCGGGATGAAGGCGAAAACGAGGACCACCGAGGAGACGATGGCTCATAAGTGATCGCCGGAGGCTTCTTGGTGGCTCTCTTGTTCCATGAAGGTAAACGTGCTCGAGAAAAAGCTCCAGAGATCTCGCCGGGGAGGAACCAGAGATGAGGATGCCGGTTGCGTTGAGTGACCTTCTCGATAGCGCATGCCCGTCTATCCGTTATCGTGTTCGCGAGGAGATCTTGGGTGAGTGCATGACCGATGTTGAGTCAATGAAGTTCAAGGAGGAGATCCTCAAAGACCGGCTCGTCAAAGAAGTGCTCGGATGGCGCAAGTGTGACGGCTGGTTGGGTGAGGAGCTCCACCACGAAAAGGGTCCGGAGACCGGAATCCGCATTCTGATGGAGAAGGGATTGAGGCGCCACCCGGTGGTTGGTGACGCCCTGCATGCTCTAACAAGCAGGGGAGACTCATTTGACGACGGTTGCCTGTCAAACGTTGGAAAAGCATTGGACAGGCATCGCCTTGGTGGGTCCAAGATGATCCTGGCCACCGTATTCGCCTATGCCGGAGTTGAGGACGTGTCGCTTGTCAGAGGACAGATCGAAGAGGCCCTTCAGGGATTCCGCTTTCTTCTGGGAGTGAGTAGCCTCGAGGATGTGGTGCGCCCCCATAAGAAGTGGCTGGTGTTTCGGGAGGGAGTGAGCTGGCCAAGTTTGTACCACTTGCGCTTGCTTGCATACACCCGGGTTTGGAGGACTGACGAAAACATCAAGATGCTCGCGGGGGCCGTCACGAAGCTCGTTTCCCTATCTCCCATCCCTCAAGTTCATCTCCTGCACAAATCCCAGATTATGGCCCCTGCATCAGTATTCATGCACGATTTCTGTCCCGACATGAAGAACATGAAACCTCTTGAGTGGCTGGGGTGGTTTCATAGGATGGAGATGCTTTCGAGGCTAGGGGTCGTCTCCTTGGTCTCCCAACTGGCCAGGCAGGTTGAAGAGATGAACTCAGAGTTCTTGGACGGCCACGGTCATTTCTCCTTGAAGATCGCCCACCGCTCATTCCGTCGTTGGAGCCCTTACACGGGACTCGCGCTTGAACCTGACTGGAAAACCAATCGGAAGTCGAGGACTTGGGATTTGACCTTTAGATGCGCCCTGATCAACCATTACAGGGGGGTAGGGTAGGAATCGGAGGGATCGTTATAGTGTCCGGTCTGTCGTCGAACTCTCAGCAGGTGAGGCTTGACAAGTTTCTCAAAGTAAGCCGCATCATGAAACGCAGGACTTTGGCTCAGGAGATTTGCCTTGGGGGCCGTGTCAAGAAAAACGGCCGGACCGCCAAACCTTCCACTCTTGTGGGAGCGGGCGATATCCTGGAGATCGCGTTTGGTAATCGGACGGCGACATACAAGGTGCTGAAGGTCGCCGAGTCCGCCGATAAGAAGAGTGCCGGTGAGATGTACGAGGTCATCTCCGGCACTTTAGAGGGAGAAAACGATAGCCGCTCCTAAAGGTGCGGCATCGTCGCGGGCGCTTCCTATTCGGTTGTGGTTACAAGCATGTATTGCACTTCTCCGGGCATTACAAGCCCGAGTTTTTCCCTGGCGACCTTCTCGATGTGTTCCGGGCTTTTGAGTTTTTCTGCCTGCTCTTGGAGCGCTTCGTTCATTGCCCGGTAATACTCGATCTCGCGTTCGATGTCCGCTAATCGCTTCCGCGCGGCCATGACCTCGGCCTGCCGGACGCAAAACGAGATGAGGACCGCCAGCAGCAAGACCGTGCCGACCAATCCCGGAAGAAGCTTGCGTCTCGGCCGTTTTACCTTTTCGCTCATAAGGATTCCTCCTCAGGTCCCTCGCCACCGAACAGATTCAGCGGGTCTCCGGAAATCACGATTACCACCTGATAACCCTTGCTTTTTGCCCGGTTATACAAGGTGGCCACGGTGGCTTGGCTTATGCCGAGCCTCTTCGCTATTTCTTCAGCCGAGCAACCCGTTTCTTTGAGCACGACTACCTGACGCTCCCGGAAACTCAATCGCTCGGCGCCTCTTATCTCGATTTGCACAAGTTGTCCCCTGGGTTATCCACAAAATATGCACAATCTGTGGACAGAATTAGTACAACCCCTTTCTACATCGATTTCAAAAGTCCTTCTTTGAAGATCGGGACTTTCTAAGGATACGAAGGATCACTTGCCGGCATGCCCGCGCTCCGCGTTCACAGGTGGAGCGCTGTGGGGTGATCTGGCGGATATGATGGATCCGGCGGTCCCGGTGGATCAGGTGGTTCCAGTGGTTGCGCTCGTGAAGGGGGATCCTCAGGTCCCGGGCCTTGGGGGGGGATCTCCGTCGTCGGGCGGCACAGGAGGCTGGGGAGGAGAAGGTGGGAAGAGAGCGTGCTTAACCCAACGGGCAGTGCGTTGCGCGGTCCTCACGGTCGGGGTAACGATTCGACGGTGCCCCCAGTTGAGCCCCTTTCTTAAACTGACGAAAGCCCGGAATGCACTTCTATAGGTGGCTCCTCCGACCAACGCATGGGTCATGAGAGCGCCGAGGAATATCGACACGGGGACGTACATCCTCAGTTCGCCCCAGTTTATGATGAGGACTGTGGCACCTAATCCTGCCAGCAGGAGGATTGCAGCCAGAGCATCCAAGAGGTGATGCCCCAGGCGTTTCGGACGAAAGACGGCGCGGAAAGCCCTATAGGACTGGAACAATAGGTCAGAGACGGCCCCCACGACGAAAAGGACCGTAAGTCGCCAGACCTGTACTTCTACCGGCACGCGCATGTTAGCGGAAGAGGCGTTGCAGGAATCCCCTGTCTTTCTGCCTGCTCTTTAGCCTATCGAGTCCGGAGTATTCGAGGCCCGCAAACGCCCCCTCCAGGATCAGCAGTCCCTTATCCAAGTCCAGGCTGGTAATATGGAATTCCTCGCCGATCACGGTGATCATCCCGAGGTCCGTCTCTATCACGACTTGCCTTTCATCGAAGCTTTCCACGTGGATGACACCTTGTATCCTCACCTGTTCCCGCTGAAGGATCTCAATGCGATGTTCCTTTTCATCCAGTTCAAAATCGTTCAACGCCCAATCCCCCTCGCGGCGCTTTCGGACAGGACTTTGTCCCAAGCCCCGTCACAAGGATAACTATGCGAGAAGGCTTGATATATGCGTTCTTTAAATGATAGAGTGTAGATTCTGTTTCTTGACACTAAAAAACGGCATAACCTATAATGAATTTCGCCTGGTAATTAACAAAATGCAGGAGGAATCTTGGAGGTATGGCGCTCGAGGTCGGAGCGATCATTGAGGGCGTTGTTACCGGAATTACGAATTTTGGTGCATTTGTGAGCCTGCCGGACGGAAAGACCGGTTTGGTGCACATCTCAGAGATCGCGGACGCATACGTGAAAGACATCAACCAATACGTCAAGAAGAACGACACAGTAAAAGTCAAAGTCCTTTCCGTTGACCCTTCAGGCAAGATTGGATTGTCGATCAAGCAGGCCAGCCCCAATTACCGTCCCAGAAGCGCCAGCGACTTCCGGAAGAGCAGAGCCGATTTCGAGGATAGACTCGCACGCTTCATGAGGGAAAGCGATGAGAGGCTCGCGGATCTGCGACGAAACACGGACTCCAAGCGGGGAGGACGTGGTTCTCCTAGAGGATAACAAGTAGTCATAGGATAGTGACTTTGAAAGGTCCGGGCCGGCTTAGCCATCTATTAGCGAGCGACCCGGTGTTTATTTTGTTGGCGTTCGACTGCTGGTATAATGTTGAGTGATGCCTGACAAGGCCGGCTGAGAGAACTCCTTGGGCCCGCCTTGTGCAGCGGGACTTGTAGTAGCAACTAGCGCAGAACATGCCGGGATGTTGGAATCGGTAGACAATGGGGACTTAAAATCCCTTGGGTCGTAAGGCCCGTGCGGGTTCGACTCCCGCTCCCGGCACCACAGAACATGAGGGTAAACCATCGCCAAATCGTTGCTTCCTGCAGCCGGGCGTGAACTCAGCCCGGAAACACTGACCCGTTGTTCAGCGTGCCACCTGGTTGCCCACGGTACCCTCGGGTAGTGCGTGTTCCCGTCAACGTCGATGACAAATACAGATTCCTGTACCATGTGACAAATTCTAGTTGCCTGTGTGGGCATATAGGCGTATGCTACATCTAGTCGGTTTGTTGGGAGGCGTTCAGAGTGGAATCATTGCGTGCGGCTTGGGACTTCTTTCAGAATCAAGTGCTGGGTATGCACTGGCTGAATACTCTGGTGGGCCGCATTCTGACGTCGCTCGGAGTAGATACCGGGACCCGTCTAGGCGGGAGCGCCCAGTTTTTTGTGTATGACACCATCAAGATCCTGGTGCTATTGTCGGTTCTGATCTATGGCATCTCCTATATCCAGAGCTTCTTCCCGCCCGAACGCACGAAGAAAATATTAGGGCGCTTCCACGGCTTGACCGCCAACACCCTAAGCGCTCTACTCGGGACCGTGACGCCGTTCTGCAGCTGCTCATCCATTCCGCTCTTCATCGGTTTCACGAACGCGGGCCTTCCCCTCGGCGTGACCTTCTCGTTCCTTATCTCGTCACCCCTGGTTGACCTTGGCTCTCTTATCCTGCTCATGAGTGTGTTTGGCGCCAAGATTGCAGTCGCCTATGTGAGCGTGGGACTCGTTCTCGCGGTCGCCGGCGGCACAATCCTCGGCAGACTCGGGCTTGAGGAGTACGTTCAGAAGTTCAAGACGGCGGGGAGCGTCGACATCGAGTCTCCGGACCTCACCAGGGAAGAGCGCCTCCAGTATTCTCTTGAGCAGGTTCGCGAGACGGTAGGCAGGGTATATCCATACGTCCTTGTTGGTGTGGGGATAGGAGCCCTCATTCACAACTGGATACCGGCTGGGTGGATACAGACGGTGCTTGGAGCCAGGAACCCGTTCTCCGTAGTGCTGGCCACCGTGATAGGAGTTCCCATGTATGCCGATATTTTCGGGACGATACCCGTTGCCGAGGCCCTGTACGCGAAAGGCGTAGGTCTCGGAACCATCCTATCCTTCATGATGGCCGTAACGGCGTTGTCCCTGCCTTCCATCGTTATGCTCGGCAAGGTCGTCAAGCCGAAGTTGCTCGGGATTTTCGTCGGCATCGTTACGTTTGGCATCATCGTTATCGGCTACCTGTTCAACGCATTCGGATTCGTGTTGGCGTAGATCGTCCGCAGTGGTGTAGTTTGTTCGTGATGGCAAATGGCACTTCGTTCGTGAACGGCAATTCGGTCGAGATGGCATAGCTCGTTTTGGATGGGCTATAGAGAGGAGGGTTCAAGAGTTGAACATCAAAGTGCTGGGAGCCTGCTGCAAGAGGAGTTTGGAGACGTACGAGAACACGAAATTGGCCGCGAAAGCGTTGGGGTTGGATGCCACCGTGGAGAATATCGGCGACCCGGGTGAAATCGCCGGGTATGGTGTAATGAGGACTCCTGCCGTTGTTGTGGACGAGAAAGTTATCTCCCAAGGGCGGTTTCTCAGACAGAAAGATGCCGAAGCCCTGCTGAAAAAACATCTCGGGCTGTAGCGGGAGTTCATCATACACTGGCACGGGCGGCGAATCATTTCTTTGATATAGGTGGTCTTCGGGTGTAGGCGACAGGCTGTTAAGAGAGCCGTTTTCGGTACGGATGTAAGGACCCTCTTGATTTCGGAACAGTTGAACGGTTGAGAAGGAGTGGTTCGAGTGTCGGCAAGAAGACGCCGGACTGCCTCGTCCTCACGTGCCTGCGGTCCCGGTTGTTGCGGGCTACCTGCCCCCACAACCGGTCGGAGTGGGGTTCGGACGGGGAGTGACTCGGGCGCGTGCGGTCCGGGATGCTGCGGCAGCGTGGCCGAAAGTCCCCGGATACCTAAGAGCAAGAAGAAGCGCGTGGAGATCGACTTCCTGTATCTGGACCTAAGCACCTGCACGCGTTGTCAAGGAACGGACCGGACTCTGGATGATGCCTTGGACGAGGTCTCCCAAGTGCTCAAGGCAACGGGCATCGAGGTGATCGTCAACAAAATCAACGTTACCAGCGAAGAACTGGCCTCAAAACACAGGTTTGTCAGTTCGCCTACGATCCGTGTGAACGGCCGCGACATCCAGATGGACGTCAAGGAAAGCTTGTGCGAGTCCTGCGGCGACCTGTGTGGAGAGGATGTCGACTGCAGGGTTTGGGTCTACGAGGGCGTGGAGTACACCGTGCCTCCAAAAGCCATGATCATCGAAGCTATCCTTAGAGAGGTCTTTGGGAGACAAGATGTCGAACCGGTGGAGCAGCCCTATGTCTTGCCTGAGAACCTGAGGCGGTTCTACGCGGCCAAGAGGGCTGTCCATAGGGCCAGAAGACGCTGAATGTAATCCTCCGGCGAGGCCTGGCGCTGATACGTGCACTCGTGGGGACGTTCGGCGGGAAATATGCCCCCGTAGGGAGATTCTGCGGGAAATATGCGCCTGCGGGGACGTTCCGCAGGAACGTGTGCGCCGGTGGGGATGTCTCCCCGGGATGCGTTCGCCGGTGGGGATATCCCGGCCGGACCTGTGCGTCTGCGGGGATATTCGAGTCAAAACCCCTGCACCAGCGAGGATGCTGTGCTCAGGAGGCTACCTCTGGAGGTATGGCAACATGCTGAAGAGAGTGAGAGCCGTCGTAGAGGCGGGACCCAACTACATCTTTCACTTGATGGCCGTCGCCCGGAACGGCTTTGACAGCGACTATGCGGACAAGTACCGCGATTCGGTGAACCCTGCTGACATTCTCGTCCTGGAGGAACAGCGCCGGGAACTCAGCTTCAGAGACGGAGGCAGCGGTAACCTCACCTACCTCCTAATCTTCTTCCCTGCCTACCTCAACCTGGACACCCGGGCTTCTCTGGAGGAGTACTTCGCCCTGCTGAACTCCGGCTTGGAGAGCGGCGACTGCTCCGGTTTCTACGCGAGATACGAGGATGCGTTCGACCGTCAGAGGGAGTGGACCCACTCAGTCGGACCCGAATGGTTGCTCCGGACGCACCGTGAGTACAACGATGCCATCCGTCGCCTGGGAGAGGTCTATACAGCGAACTTCACCTCATATATGACGCGCGTCTGGCCCGTCGAGTCCAAGGACATGCAGGCTGTGGCTTCCCAACTCAATCCCTACCTGGAAGATGTCGACCTCATTGGCCGGTGGGAGCGGTTCCTGGGTATCGAGTTCAAGGTCCATCCGTACGAGATCGTCCTTTGTAGCGCGATCAAGAATGGTCCAAGCGCCAACTCCCTCGGATATGAACGCAACGTGTTCTACTCAGGCGACGATATGGACTACATAAAGAAGTTCATTAGCCATGAAGTAGGCACGCACATCCTGTTCCCGGTGTTAAGGGACCTACCGTCCGAGAGAGACCCATCCCTCGCATACAAAGCCTTCGAGAGCCTGGCCCGCTTCTACAACTCCCTGGCCTTGGGCACCAAAGACCTATACTCTATGGGAACGTACTACGATGCAGACCGGTTCTTCAGTATCTATGAGGACATACACAGAACGTGTCCCGGGATGTCGCCCAAAGAGATGATGCTTGAGGGGATGGCACGGTACCGGCAGATGTGATTGTCGTGCACTTACCTCCTTGGGCTCCGACGTGCGCCGTAGTACCCACATGTTGGGCAGATGTGGGCCGTGGCACCCACATGATGAGCCGACGTGCGCTGCGGTACCCACATGACGAGCGGACATGTGCCGTAGTACCCACATGTTGGCAAGATGTGCGCCGTAGCACCCACATGATGAGCCGACGTGCGCCGTGGTACCCACATGACGTGATGAGTCAACATGCGCTGTAGCACCCACATGACGAGCGGACATGTGCCGTAGTACCCACATGTTGGCAAGATGTGCGCCGTGGCACCCACATAGCGAGCCCGGAGACACCGGGAGAGCCATCAATTAGAAACTTCCCGGCCTGCAGCGAGACTATCGATACTGTTTTTCGGGCCTACACAAACATGAACGGTTGCACCTTAAACCCCGTGCCCTACTTGCTTCCTGGCCCTACTACGCACCGTCCCTCTTCACGCAACTCAAGGCGAGCTTTGAGCCGGGCCTCGTCATCATCGAAAAGCGGGCCGCGCACGCGCTCCCTTACCAACCGGTACAGGCCGGAACTGAACTCCGAAACGTTTGAGGGAACGGAGTAATAGACCCACGTGCCCACCCGAGAGTCTGCTACCAGTCCCACCTGCCTGAGAACCGCCAGGTGTTTTGATATTCGGTACTGGGGCAATCCAAGGGCATCGGCGAGTTCACATACGCACACCGGTCCACCGGCTATTAGGATCATCCGGAGCGCCCTCAGGCGAGTAGGGTCGGACAACGCCTTGAATGCGGGGCTATATCGTTTCACGGCCTCACCTCTGGCATGATTATATGCGTACTTAGGCATATAGGCCAAGTTATCCCGCTCTATTCAGGGCTGTGGCTTCGTGTGGTTTTCCCCTTGCTTTCAGGCTGCATGCTCATAGTACTCTAGGGACTTCCTCGAAGGGGAATGCTGATCAATGGCCCCATAGCAGGCAACTTAGCTATGCGACACTCTCTGCCTGATTTTCGAACCCGGCGGCATCCCCGTCAACGACGGTATCTGTATTCTACCGCCTGATATAGACCCCGTCTTCAGGGCGAGGCCCAAAGGGGTTGAACAGCGTGGTGCGTACCTCGCCATCTGCGTATACGACGGTGACCTCAATGTCCTCAAGCCCAGCCGGATCGAAAGTATAGAACAAATACCCCGACTCTGAGTTCGGGGTCAGTGTGATTTCCTGAGGCGTGGCTTTGTTGATTTTGAGGGTCACCTCGGCGATCCGGAATGCTTCGATCTTGGGCGTTCCGTAGCGGCCACTCACTTCAATGCGTCCCTGTTTGGTGTCGGGGAGAACCATGTAATCCAAGGAAATATCTCCGTTTCCGCCGAGGAGGTACAAGACAGACCCCTTCTGGTTTCGCGATGCGTGAACGACTTCTCCGTCCATCACCTGTTCCAACCTGTACTCGAAGTCGGGATGGGATAGATCCACCGGAACGCTGGCACTGAACACCAACGGGTCGTCTGCTTTCGATGTCATCTGTGTGCGCCGCCACTCTTGGTCATCGTGGCTCCGATATGCGAGCAGAACCGTTGCGCCGGGAACCTTGTTGGCGATATGGAAGGAAGCAATCACGCCGGCCTCTCCTTGAGCCGCAAGCTCCATGTCCGCGCTGATAGATGACGCCAGGACGCCATCGGGCGGCGGAGTGTAGTAGCTGGATCCGGAGCAGCTCACGCTGATTGGCAATCGGTCGTCAAGCCTGTTGAGACGAGACAAGGTCCATCCAAGCGTAACGAGATTCGTGATCAGAAGGACTCCGAGGATAATGAAGACACCCACCTGGAACTTCTTGAACCGAGCCAGCAGTTCCTTTGTTTCCATTGCTGACCACCTCTATCTAAATCTTACGACAATGATATGTTTCCTCCTCCCGTCCACGGAGTTCACTCCGAGCTCTTGGCTACGTACGAGAGGATCATTGTGGAGAGGAGGGCTTAATCGTTCGCCAGAATGAACACTACTGACTGGTCAGCGAAAGACGCTAGGTACCGCGGTTCTGCTCACTCGGATTCCTGGAACCACAACTACGGTGTTCGGCAGGTCTATCAGGCGCTCGATTATCTCCCGTCTGACGGAGGTCGATCGTTAGCCTGTAGTGGCACTCGTATCGTCCCTTGTGGGTCTCGGGCAGAGGCTTGGCCAACACCCGTGAAAAACCAAGCTTCTCCCACATGCGTACGCTGCGGACGTTATAGTCCTCGCATATACAGTGCAGCACGTCCACATTCTCGCTTTGGAAAGCCAGGTCGATCAGCATACTTACGCACGCGGTGCCGATGCCGCGGCCCCAGTAGGCCTTTTCGCCGATACAGATGTCTATGCGCCGGACGTCGGTGCCTTCGGGATACATTGCCCTTACTTCCGGAAGGTTCATCTTCTGCAGCCAGCACTCGCCTATGGGGATGCCGTCCACTTCGATCAGGAAGCAAATGGCGTTCTGAGAAACGGTTCCGTATATCTGGTGAACGGTCTCCGGGCCGTAGGATAGCTCTTTGTCGGCCGGGCCTCCTTCTGTCCAGTACAAGACCTCCGGGTCCGCACACCACTTATAGAGGTAGGGAAGATGATCGTCGCAAAGCGGGCGCAAGACAATGTTGGAATCCGCCCCGCCTTGTAGGGTTATCTGGTGGGTCTTAATGATGCTCATATCAGCTTGCCTCTCTAGTCCCGACGTTTACTTTCTGCCGGCCTCCCAGGTGTCATCGAAGGTCGCCGGAAATCTCTTGGGCACGCACTACTTCACATGTTAGGGCTTCTTCTCTCTGCTCCCAGATGTTCCTGTCTACCGACAGAATCAGTAGCCCCGGAGAGTCTTGTGAATGTTGGGAGTGCGTGGAAGGGGGAACAAGTGCCTGCCTAGAATCACCTTCGCGTGAAAAACGATGTGCCTCAAGGAGTGATAAGCTGTGGTGAAGGAGTCTGAGGACATCATCGCCGTCTGCGGTTTGAACTGCAGCGAATGTGACGTGTACCGGGCACCGTCAGATCCGAAGGCAATGAAAAGGTTGATCGAATGGCTGAATAAAGACACGCCGGGCAAGGTCAAGCCGGAGCAGGTCCGTTGCGGAGGTTGCCTGGGTGATCGAGAGATCCATTGGGACCGAGACTGCGGGATCCTGAGGTGTGCCGTGGATGACAGGTCAATCACTTCTTGTTCAATATGCGATGAGTTTGTCTGCGACAGGCTAACGAAGTGGGCTTCGGGAAGCAAGAGGTACTCCCAGGCTCTTGAAAGACTAAGGGCTATGAGGTGTCGAGGGTGAGGTACAGAGCCACCTGGTGTCTCGCTAAGCTCTTACCAGCTGTGCACCAGACCCATGAGAACTCGCGACTTGTGCCGTAGAACCCAACAAACTACATGTATCTCGTGGCCTCACTAGGGTCACCTTGTGAGTCAACTTGATGTGACATTGCGACTTGCAGTAGAGAGGAGGGCCCAAATTGTCAGGCCATATCCCTTCATGTGCTGCCGGCGTCCCGGTGTTCAAGGTTCTGTCGCCGGAGGAGCTTGCGAGGCTCGGTAAGGAAATGAGCCACCGTCTCTTCAAAAAGGGCCAGGTGGTGGTGCCTGCGGGCTCGGTCCTTGACTGTTTGTACGTCGTATCTCGCGGAAGGCTCAACGTAGTCCACACGTCTGCCGGTGGTAGGGAGCAGATTGTCCGAACTCTTGGGCCTGGCGAGTTCCTCGGCGAAATGGCCCTTTTCTACGAGTCTGTGATGGAAGGCGACGTGGTGGCGGCAGAAGAGACTGAAACCTGCGTACTACCTCGAAACGCAGTTTCGGAAATCCTGAGGAATCCTGAGGCGGCTCTCAGGCTGGTGGAGGAGATGGCCAAGCGTCTATCCGCGGCCGAACAGCTCATAGCCGACCTGGGGCTTAGAGAAGTAGGCCAGCGCCTGGCGGCCGAGCTACTGAGGTTGGCGACGTCGGGGAAGAAGACGCCGGAAGGCATCGTCGTAACCATTCCCGCTCCGTGGGCTGAGATGGCGGTGAGACTGGGTACCACCCCCGAGACATTAAGTAGACGCCTCGGAAGCCTTGCGGACCAGGGCGTTATCCGCCAGACCGGTGGGCGTACAGTCCTCATCCTTGACACCGAGCGGCTGGAGGAAGCCGCGCGGCAGTGACCTTGCCGGCAAAGTCCCGCCCTCCGAGTTCTCGAGCGTCTCTGACCACCGGCATATTCGGCCAGTCGCCATAGGGAATTCACGATCCACTCCCCGCTATTGATCTACGTCAATGGTTCCAGACGACTTCTTGTGGGATGATCTCTTTGGAAATGAACTTCGAGGAGGGTCCCACGATGAAAGCCAAGATGTATATGCTAAAGAACCTAGCCTGCCCGAACTGTGCGGCAAGACTCGAGAAGGCCGCGTCGCGGCTTCCCGGTGTCCATCAGGCTAAGGTGAGTTATGCGACGGGCGCAATGAATCTCCAGTATGACGAGGCGGTTTTGGACGAGGGAAAAGTGAAAGACCTAATCCGCCAGTTCAGCCTCGAGCTGGTTTCGGTGCTGCCCGGGAAGGTCGAGTAGCACGAAGAAACCTTCACAAACCTAGGAAGCTTGAGCGAGTACTCTGAGTCGCGAGCCGGGTCAACACGCAGCAATCGCTTAGTCTGGCGGCATCCCAAAGAGAGTACTCTAAGGCGAGTATTTTCAACAAAAGATTGTCTGGAACACCCTGCTAGAGGCACACTTTATTCTCTCCTCTACAGTGTACCCTGCCTATGAGAGAGGAGGTTTGACCATGTACTCCGCTCTTTCGAGAGTGTACGGTTGGGTTTCGCGTCACCGTGAACTCCTGACCGTTTCAATATCCGGCTCTCTTATCGCTGCCGCGTGGGTCCTCCGGGGGTTTGGCCGCGGGACTCCGCTTGCGTTTCAAATCCTCATGACGGTTGCGGCCTTTGTGGCCGGGATCTGGGTCGCCCGGGAGGCGATCGGTAGGCTCCTTGCCGGGCAGTTCAGCATTCCCTTGCTCGTCACCATCGCGGCCGTCGGGGCGTTGTGGATCGGCGAGGTGTGGGAAGCGGCCGCCGTCACTTTCCTTTACGTACTCGGAGGATACCTGGAGACCCTTACACTTGCCAGGACCCGCGCCGCACTACGGACGCTCATTGACCTTGCTCCCAGAACAGGCAGGGTGAAGCGGGATGACGGAGTCCAAGTTGTTGACGCATCGGACATATCTCCCGGCGATGTGGTGGTCGTCTTGCCGGGGGATAGGGTCCCCGTCGATGGAGTTGTACTTGAGGGACGGGCCTCTCTGGATACCTCTCCTCTCACAGGGGAACCTCTTCCTCATGAAGTCGGTCCCGGTGATTTAGTCCTGGGCGGCAGTGTGAGCCAGGTTGGATACCTGGAAGTTGAGGCACAGAAGGTCGGGGCCGATACAACCTTCAGTCGTATCTTGTACTTGGTAGCCGAGGCTCAGGACCAAAAGCCAAAAGTCCAGAGAATGCTCGACCGCTTCGCGGCCTGGTACACCCCGCTAATCATCGGTTTGTCAGTGGCCCTCTTCCTCTTTACCCGGGACATCGAGTTGTCATTGACCTTCCTGGTCATAGGCTGCCCGGGTGCTTTGGTCGTCGCATCGCCGGTGGCGGTTGTGGCGGGACTCGGCCATGCTGCGAGGAAAGGCATACTCATCAAAGGCGGTGAACGCCTCGAGCGCATTGGGAAGGTTGATGTGGTAGCCTTCGACAAGACCGGCACGCTCACGCTGGGGAGGCCTCGGGTGAGTGGGGTGGAGGCTCTTGGCATAGAGGCTCATGGCGTGGGGGGGTTGGCGAGTCCTCCGGTGGAATTCTCTCTGAGACCAGTGTGAATGAGCAGTGGGTCACAGCCCTCGCGGCGGCTGCAGAACTGCGCTCTGAACACCACCTGGCTAAAGCCATCCTGGATTACGCTAAGGAGCAGGACATCGACCCTGTAGAAGCCCGTGAGTGGGCGCTCCTCCCTGGACTGGGGGCAGTGGCGGAGAC
>DGDN01000062.1 GCA_002385465.1 Candidatus Fermentithermobacillaceae bacterium UBA3951 | reverse complement strand
ATGGCTTCGAAGCATTCCCAATTCCGGGCAGCCTTACCCGTTCCTCCGTAGACGATGAGATCGTCGGGCTTCTCGGCGACCTCAAGGTTGTTCATGAGCATCCTGAGTGCAGCTTCCTGCTGCCACCCTTTGCATGAGATCTCCCGGCCCCTTGGGGCCCTAAAATGCTTCTTATTCACGGACGGATACCTCACTTTTGTGGAACTAACCCCTGAGAGAATTCTTTATCGCTTCCAGAACTCCTTTGGCGTAGAGGCCTGAAGCCTTGTAGGTAGCCACCTCTTTCACTTCGTCGCAAGCGTTGCCAACGCAAGCGCTCCGGCCCGCCCAGGATAGCATCTCCACGTCGTTCAGGCCGTCGCCGACAGCCAGAACCCTATTTGCATCCAACCCGTAGGAACGGGCCAAAAACTCCAAAGCGCTCGCCTTGGATACCCCCGGCGCCTGGAACTCGATGAGGTGGGGTAGGCTCCTGATTATCGAAAGGCGAGTAGAAAAGCGGTTCCGGAATGCCTCCAAGAGCTCCGCGGCCTCGTGGACCTCTGCCCTCACGACAATTTGGGTCGGAGATATACCGAGCGCTTCAAGGGAAGGCACTATCCGGATATCGTAGGAGATACTCTCAGAATATGTCACCGTTTCGGCACCCTCCCATTCTGTGAGCATGTCCTTGCCGTGCACGAAATAGAAAGGAAGATTGAGGGAGCGAAGGTACCGGAGGAGGGCTCCTGCCAGGCATGGGTCTATTGTCTTCTCGTAGATGGGTTCCTCGCCCAAAGCCGCCACAAGCGCGCCGCCGTTTGTGATCACCGGATCCTTAATGCCGAGGAGTTCTACGTATTTCACAACTGCTCCGAACACCCTCCCCGTAGCTATCGTAAACCGGAGGTTGTGCCTTCTGCAGAAATCGGCTACCTCCAGGGCCGTATCGAGCTCAGTTTCCCCCGGACCAAGAAGGGTGCCGTCCAGATCGCAGGCTACGAGGGATAATTGCGTGTTTTCTCTTGTCTCCATGTTTCCTTCCTTATCTCAAGTTCAGTATTTTGGGACCGAGCCGTTCCACCTGGTGAGCGAGCTGAGAGGCCGTTTCGGCGACCTTATGGGCTTCTTCGGCCCGAGACTCCTCATCGCTCTCTTTCTCTCTGCCGGCTACTTGGCACACGCACCATATCGTGTCTCCACGAACGACGAAAGCCCCGGGCCCTTTCGGAGATGCGTTCCGCTCTTCCAGATATTTAAGGACCCTTTCGGGGAACGCTTCCCCGGGGTACGCCCTGACTACCGGTATCTCGAGGAGAAATCCGGAAGGGCCCCTTCTTACGTGGACTTCTGAGTGGTCTCTAACGAGCCGGAGGTATGCCGGGAAATGCCTCACTGAAAACCCTTTCAGGCGGAAGGCATCTTCATGTCCCGAAAAGACTCCTGTCATGGAACTCACTCTTACCTCCGGGATACTCCTTTAGTTTGATGCTTTGGGCGCCCCAAATATATACTTCTCGCGAAGGGGGACGCCAAATGGACGGCATCACTCTGTATGCTATACGTTCCGAACTCAGTGGATACCTGCCGCTAAAGGTACAGAAAATCCACCAGCCCAGGCCTAAGGAGCTGGTCTTCTCGGTTTGGAGCTTTTCCATCCGGGACCGGCTCGTCATGTCTCTCGAGGGAAACCGCCCTTTCTTCGGCTTTTCCGACGAGCGTAAGGCGAACCCCCCTGTCCCTTCCGGGTTCTGCCTTGGCCTCAGAAAGCGCCTTGAGGGCGGGACGCTTGTCTCCATAGACCAGCACCGCCTTGACAGGATCCTCTTTCTGGAGTTTCTGGGCCACGACGATCTGGGGAGCGCCGCTCCGTATGTCCTTGTCCTTGACATGGCCGGGCATGGACAGAATATAGGGCTCTATAAAGAAGGCGTCTTGGAGGCGGCGGCCGTTCCTCCATCGGGAGAGAGGTTCGTCCACGGTCGACCGTATAGCCCGCCTCCGGGCGAAAGGCTTGATCTTACGAAGGTCGGAAGCGAGGACGAGATCACCCGTGAGCTCGAGGAGGCCCGGTCCCGGTTCTTGAGTGACGGACGAACGCTGAGTCCGCTTGACCTCCTCCGTTCCGCCGTGGAAGGTATGGGCAAAGACCTCGCCGTGAGCACGCTGATGGACGCGGGAGTGCAGGTGGACCTTCCCCTTTCCGAAGACGCTCTCCCCCAGCTTGCCCGGGCTCTTATGGAAGTCTCGACGAGGCTAGGGCAGTCCGATTATCACCCCGCCATCTATGACGGGCCCAAGGGCACGCCGGTTTTCCATGTCATTCCACTCCGCCAGCACCCGGTGAGAGCAACGTTCGAATCGATCCTCGAAGGCTGCCGGGGCCAGAGGAGGCGGGAAAATCTGGTTGCGGCGGAAAACTCGGCGAAATCATACGTCGAAGGCCTTTACAGGAAGGTGCAGAAAAGGCTGGAGTCAAGGCACAGGGCCCAACTTGAGGATCTGGCCGAGGCGCAAGACTATATGAAGTACAGAGTGTGGGCCTCGCTCATCGATTCAAGCGGGGTTAGGACTCCCCCCGGATATACGGAAGCCAGGTGCCTGGACTACCACCGGGACCCACCCGCCGAACTCGCCGTGCCGCTCGACCCCAAATACTCGGCAAGGGACAACGCTAGGAACTACTGGGCGAGGTACGCGAGGCTCAAGAGGGCCCAGGAGATGTTGGAGAGATCTCTTGAGAAGACCCGGACCGACCTCCAGAGGCTTTCCGAAGCGGCTTCGTTTCTCGAGAAGGCAGAAGGCTTGGATGACCTCGCGATGGCGGCTCCCGTAATCGAGAGCCTTGCCCGGAAGAACGGGATTCCCTTTAGGCGGCCGGCTGCCCTCGAACTCCAAACGGTAGCGAGCCCCAAGAAGAGCGGGCGCAGTAGGGTGCCTAAGCCTACGGGAGCACCTGATATAGAGGTCATTGAGGGAAGGAACGGGACCGTCTACCTGGTTGGGGGCAATGCCCGGAAAAACGACTACTTAATCACGAAGATCAGGAAACCGGGGGATATCTGGCTTCACGTTAAGAACGCAAAAGGCGCTCACGTGCTCCTCCGTCCCGGAGAGACCTTGACTGAAGAGGACATCATTATTGGCGCTAGGATCGCAGCCGAAAGATCGGAAGCCCGCACGGGTTCGAAAGTCGAGGTGGACTGGGTTCCGGCCTCCCGCGTAAAGAAACCTCGCGGAGGGCCTCCCGGGTTCGTCACCTATACCGGTCAGAAGACGGTCCTGGTTTCCCCGGACTCTACTCCCTCCACGCACACCCGGTGAGGCCGGTGAGGGTAGCGATGCCTTCTTCGCGGCAATACTCCTCGAGGTCCGCCAGGATCTTCTTCGGGAGCAGCGGGTCGACCAGGAGTCCCGCGCCGATCCCCACTGCGGAGGCGCCGGCCATGATAAACTCGAGGACGTCCCGGTAAGACGATACCCCGCCCATGCCGATGATAGGTACCTCTACTGCCTGGGACACCTGGTACACACAACGTAAAGCCACCGGCTTTATGGCGGGTCCCGAAAGGCCTCCGGTCACGTTGCCCAAGACCGGCCGCCTTGTCTTTATGTCGATTGCCATGCCGATCAGGGTGTTTATTAGCGACAGGATATCGGCTCCTCCCTCGACGGCCGCCCTGGCTATCGACACTATGTCCGGGGAATTCGGCGTGAGCTTTACTATGAGGGGGCCCTTCCAGGTCTTCCTCACCGACAGGGTTGCGCGATATGAGGAGCGGGCGTCCATACCGAAAGTCAGCCCGCCGGATGCGACGTTGGGGCATGAGACGTTCACTTCCAGGGCGCTTATCCCCTCGACATCCGAGAATATGGCGCCCAATTCCGAGAACTCCTCGTACGTGTTGCCCGAGATGTTGACTATGATCGGAACCCCGAATTGTCTGAGCCAAGGGATCTTCTTCCGGGCCGCCACCTCGGCCCCCGGGTTCTCAAGGCCGATTGAATTGAGCATTCCCGAAGGAGTCTCACACACCCTGGGAGGCGGGTTTCCTTCGCGGGGCTCGAGAGTGGTGCCCTTTACCGATACGGCTCCAAACCACCTGATGTCTCCCAGGCGGGCGTACTCTTCGCCGTAGCCGAAAACTCCCGAAGCCGCCACCAGAGGGTTTGCGAGCCGGATGCCGGCAAGTTCCGTAGAGAGGTCAATCACTCAGCTTAGCCCTCCCCTCCAAGAAGGACTTCTCCCGCCGGAAAGACAGGCCCGTCGGTGCATACGTGGAGGTACCCTCTGCGGGGAGAGGCAGCCTTCACGGCGCAGCCTCTGCAGAGCCCCGTGCCGCAGGCCATTCGTTCCTCAAGAGAAATATAGAGCTCAACGGGCGTGTCCGCGAGCATCGACTTAACTGCGCGGAGCATTGGAGCAGGGCCGCAAGCAACGGCAAGCGGACGGTTGTGTCTCAAGGTCTCCCCCGCTGAGGCCAAAAGGCGCCCGAGAGCTTCCGTCACCCGCCCCCTGGCCCCTTTACTCCCATCCTCGGTAGAGACCGTGACCCTGCATCCCATGGCCCCGAAAGGAGAAGTATCCATCAAGGAGGCAGAGGTTTTCGCCCCGTAGAGGACGGTTATGTCGCTGACTTGAGGTTTCATCGACTCGGCCAGGGGATAAAGAGGCGCGAGTCCGGTCCCTCCCGCTATGAGCCAGACGGACCGTCCTTTGGAACGCTGCTCCATGGAACGGCTCGGATTTCCCCTGCCTGTATGTTGTTCCGGCGCGTTTTCGGGCGGCGTACAGGCTATCCCCGAAATCCTGTCCACCTGGAGGCCGTTCCCCAGCGGGCCCAGTACCGAAACTGTGTCGCCCTCATGCCAACCGGCCATGAGCGATGTGCCCTTTCCTACGGTAGCCCAGGTAATGCCGATAATCCCCTCATCGGGCGAGATGCGTGAAAACCCGAACGGCCTCCGGAGGAAGGGATCGGTTAGAGGGACTACCTTAACCTGCACAAACTGCATAGGCTTTGCCCTGCGGGCGATTTCCGGTGCATAGAGCAGGGCGGTCCGGACGCCACCCTGCTCTCTCTTCACGGAGGTTATACTTGCCAGGACCTCGAAAGGCCCGTGGCCCGTGAATCCGGTTTCAATGCACTCGGCCTCTTTTGTCCCCACAAGCCGGCTTCCTTCACAGGTTTTCAAGAGACGAGACACCTCTTCTTGGCCACGATTTTTCCTCCCAGGATTGTAGCGTAAGGGGCGCCGTCCAGCCTCCATCCTTCAAAAGGAGTGTTCTTCCCCTTGGACCTAAATTCCCTGGGGTTTACCGACCATTCGAGCTCCGGGTCGATGACGGTGATGTCGGCGACGGCTCCCTCGGCCAGGGTACCTCCAGGAACTCCCAAGATCCTGGCGGGATTGAGGCTCATTGCTTCTGCCATCCTTGTCCACGAAATGGACCCGGACCTCACCAGCTTGTCGACAATGAGCCCAACTGCAGTCTCAAGCCCGGTTATTCCGTTCGCCGCATAATCGTACTCTACCCACTTGTCGTCCACATGGTGAGGGGCATGGTCGGTGGCGATGGCGTCGATGGTCCCGTCTGACAGGCCTTGCCACAGGGCCTCCAGGTCTTCGTCGGTCCTAAGTGGCGGGTTCATCTTGGTGTTGGTGTCATACCCCGACTCGAGGACCAGCTTGTCGGTTAGGAGCAAGTGGTGCGGCGTGCAATCACAGGTAACCGGCAATCCCTTCTCTTTGGCGCGCCTAATAAGCTCGACTGACCCCTTCGTTGAAATGTGGGTTAGATGGAGTCTTCCGCCTGTCATGCCGGCGACGAGTATGTCTCTTGCGACAATGATCTCTTCTGCTTCACGGGGGATCCCCTTGAACCCGGCAATTGTCGAGACAAGGCCCCTGTTTATCTGGCCGCCCTCGGAAAGGGACAGGTCTTCGGGATGGTCCATGAGCACGCAGTCGAAGGCTTTCAAGTACTCAAGGGCGCAGCGGAGGATTTCCGAAGTCGAGACCGGAGACCCGTCGTCGGAAAACGCCACTGCTCCCGCCGCCTTCATCTCCCCTAGCTCCGCGAGTTCCTGGCCCCGGCGGCCTTTTGTGACCGCGCCGATGGGGTACACTCGGCACAATCCGATTTCGGCAGCCTTCTTTACGACTTCGGCGATGACGGCGTCATTATCAAGCGCCGGCTCGGTATTGGGCATGCAGGCCACAGCGGTAAACCCGCCCACCGCAGCTGCGGCCGAGCCGCTCTCTATATCTTCCTTCTCTTTGAACCCCGGCTCCCTTAGGTGAACGTGCATGTCGATGAGTCCGGGCATAACAATCATGCCGGATACGTCCAGGATCTCTGCCCCTTCTGAGGCGATGTCCTTGTCCACCCGGGCGATTTT
Source organism: Candidatus Fermentithermobacillaceae bacterium UBA3951 (assembly GCA_002385465.1). Taxonomy (GTDB): domain Bacteria; phylum Bacillota; class Sulfobacillia; order Fermentithermobacillales; family Fermentithermobacillaceae; genus UBA3951. The sequence continues at coordinate 7,271 of DGDN01000062.1, read as the reverse complement.
TCCTTCGGACACTAAGATGTCTGCGACTCCATCAAGTCCGGAGGCCGGATCTACAACCCTACCGCCTTTTATGAGCAGGTCTCTTGCCATTATTCTCGCCCTCCCAGAATGAGATAGAGAACAGCCATCCGGATCGCTACCCCTGATGTCACCTGGTCGAGGATGATAGACCTCGGTGAATCCGCGAGGTCGGTAGTGATCTCAACGCCGCGGTTCATCGGCCCCGGATGCATTATGATGGCGTCTTCTTGGGCGAGGGAGAGCCTACGGCGGTTTAAGCCGTAGAAATCACGGTATTCCCTCTTGGAAGGGAAAAGCCCCTTGTTTTGTCTCTCCAGCTGGATCCGCAAGGCATAGACAACATCGGCGCCCTCGATGGCTTCCTCTACCCTTCTAAAGACTTTGACTCCCAGGTCCTCGATGTACGGGGGCAAGAGGGTACCGGGGCCGGCGACCGTTACCTCGGCTCCCATTTTGGTGAGGCCGAAGATAAGGGAACGGGCAACCCTTGAGTGGAGGATGTCGCCGAGTATGGCCACCTTGAGGCCCCTTATCCTTGGCTTGTGCTCGAGGATCGTGAAGATGTCCAGAAGCCCTTGGGTGGGATGTTCGTGCATTCCATCCCCTGCGTTGATAACCGGGATATCCAGCACCCTGGCCAGGAAATGGCATGAACCTGACACGCTGTGTCTCATTATGGCCACATCAACGCCCATGACTTCCAGGTTTCGCGCTGTGTCGGAGAGAGTCTCGCCTTTTTGCGCAGCCGACGTCGACGCCGCTATAGACACGGTATCGGCCGACATGTACTTGGCCGCCAGTTCAAACGAGGTTCTCGTCCTCGTGGATGGTTCGTAGAACAGAGTACACACTACTTTGCCGCGCAGCGTAGGTACTTTCTTAATCGGGCGCGACAGGATTTCTTTGAGCGAGCGGGCTGTGGACAGGACGGTCTCCATGTCTGCCGTGCTCATCTCTTGGAGCGAAAGAAGGTCTTGACCTCTCAGTGTCACGTTAACCCTCCTCAGGATATCGGTAGTTTCTACTCGTTGTCTTTTTCCTCTGCGATGACCACCTCATCAAGGCCGTCTATCTCAGTGACCTTCACGTGGATGACCTCTTTGCTCGACGTCGGGACGTTCTTGCCGACGTAGTCTGCCCGTATGGGGAGCTCCCTGTGGCCCCTGTCGATCATGACGGCAACCTGGATGTTCTGCGGCCTGCCCATGTCGATGATGGCGTCCAGGGCGGCCCTTATGGTGCGGCCCGTGTAGAGCACATCGTCGACCAAGACGACTCTCTTGCGAGCCACGTCCACAGGCATTCTGGTAGGTCCGACTTGGGGCTGTGTGAAGCGTAAAGAGAGGTCGTCTCTATAGAGGGTGATATCAAGCTCTCCCACAGGGACGTCTACACTCTCCGATTCCTTTAGGATCTGAGCCAACCTTTGCGCGAGGGGATAACCGCGCCTGTGGATCCCGACCAGTATTACATCTTCCAGCCCTTTGTTTCTCTCGACGATCTCGTGGGCGATGCGGATGAGGGCTCTCCTCATCGCCTCCCGGTCCATGATCTGCGCCTTTTCGATGAGTTCCATTGATAAAGACCTCCCCTGTAGTTTGCTTTTTGCTCAACAAAAAAACCCGCGCGGCTTAAGTGCCTGCGGAGTTCTTCTTGCGATATATTGAAAACCACCTGGGCGACCTCACCGGTTACCCAAACGGTGTGCCGGCAGGTGACCTTACGCCAACTTGACCGGGCCATACAGCGCCTCCTTCTCGCCTCACCGGGCTCGAGTTAAAGGAATTGCTTTGGTAACTGCTTGTCTACGGCAAATCATATTCCAGCCCGGGAAAACCCGTCAAGTTTTTTCGGTTCGGGGCGCCCTGTGTGATCCCCAAGTCTTCCCGGTGTTCTCTTTGTGTCAACACAGAGGCATTCTCATTTATCTCGTCGTTCTGTGTTTACGATAAAGAAGATGGTACATAGGCGACTTGAGAGGCGGGAAAGACACCCATGATCTCTTTGAACCAGATAATGCAGGCGAGAGACAGGATATTTCGTTCGATAGTGAGGACTCCGGTAGTTTCTTCCGATTGCCTCTCCGATGCTACCGGCGCCCGCGTCTTCCTTAAACTCGAGTGTCTCCAGCGGCTTAACTCGTTCAAGATAAGGGGCGCCCTAAACAAGGGAATGCTCATGACTCCCGAGGAGCGGTCTTACGGAATAGTGGCGGCTTCGTCGGGCAATTACGGAGCAGCGGTAAGCTATGTCGCAAAACTCCTGGGTGTGCCCGCCCATATCTTCGTCCCAAGAGGGACGCCAGAGGTGAAGACTCAGAAGATCAGGCGTTATGGAGCAGTGCTTCACCCTGAAGGAAGCGAGTACGACGAGGTCCGCTCCCTTGCCATATTGCACGCCAAACGCAGCGGAAAGCCTTTCTTCGATCCGGCTTCCGACGAAGCCGCATCTGCCGGTTACGGGACAATCGGCCTGGAGCTGCTTGAGGATATCCCGGCGCTGGATGCGGTGATAGTGCCCGTGGGGGGCGGCGGCCTTATAACGGGCATCGCAAGCGCGGTCCGGGCGATAAGGCCATCCATTGAAGTAATAGGTGTCCAGACAGAAGCGTGTCCCGCGATGGCCGCTGCGCTTTCTGACAACGTGTTCTACGAGGAGTATCCCGCCAAGCCGTCCATATGTGACGCCGTTTTGGGAGGAATCGGGTGGCTTGCCTACGAGAATGCCAAAGAGTGCATAGACTACGTGGTCGTAGTGCCGGAAAGCAAGGTCAAGGAAGCCGTCTGCGAGCTCCTCTCCCGTGACAAGGTTGTGGCCGAGCCCTCAGGTGCCCTTGGAGTGGCCTACCTTCTCTCAAGCGGGGACCGTTTCCGCGGCATGAACGTCGCCTTGGTCATCTCAGGCGGCAACATTGAGTTCAATCTTATGCGTGAGATTCTAAACGCCTGATTGCTAAAATCTTCCTAGAAGCCCTTGGACCCAACGGCTCAGGCTTACTCTGCCCAGAGTTGCCTCTGCTAAGACTGTCCGGCTCGCTCCTCCCTCTCTCTGCGTAGGAGGAGTACCTCGCCGATAGAGGCTACTCCGAACACGATCGTGACTCCAACGTCGACAAATCTCACCGGCAGCCCTTGGGCCCTGTGTACAAGCATCCGGCTTACCCCGGACGCGCAGAGGGACAGGTAGAAAAGGAGCGAGAAGATCCGGTTCTCTTTGAACTTAAAAAGCATGAGGGCTCCAAAGAGAACGGCCAGGCCCGAAAACACAAGGGGCAGTCTTGTCACCATGGGCACCTCCTTGTGAATGGATTAGCCGGAGCGGGTCTAAAGACCTTCAATTATATGCGCGATCCAAATCGGTCTTCGCCGCCCCCCGTCGGGGCTAGAGGCTCAGCCGCGCGGTTTACCGCAAGATCTTCCAAGCCTCACTTTTTCCTTGATGCATTGGAGTCTCTTAAGCGCTACGGCAAGGCTCGATGTTAGAGTAAAGGTCAGGGTTTGGAAGGAGGGCCGGGCTGCTAGAACCGCGAGAGGCAGCAACAGGCATGCGAGCACCGCGCTCCTATCGTGGTCACGGCAGATGAGATAGGAGATGCCCCATATCGCCATCCCCAGGACGATCATCGGGAACTGAGAAAGGGCCAGACCTCCGCCTATGAAGGTGGCGAGTCCCCCGCCGCCTCGAAAGCGCAGCCATACGGGCCAATTATGGCCGGCGATGGCAAATGCGGGAGTGAGGTACGGGGCCAAGGGGGTGGATGACAAGCCTCCAACTACTGCCGCAAGGTACCCTTTTCCCACGTCTCCCAAGAGCGTCAGCATCCCCGGGAGCCAACCCACGTTGAGAGTTACATTAGTGGCACCTGCATTCTTGGAACCGAGGTCACGTATATCGCGCCCGTCAAACAACCTGGTGAAGAGGAACGAATTGGGCACCGACCCGATGAAGTAAGCAAGACTCAGGACCCAGAACATGGACTCTCCTCCTTCCCGATGCGCTGGGACCGAAAGAAACTTCCGCCGGCAGCCGGCGCGAATCGAGATAAGGAGTAGCATTCCCTTGCCAATAAGCGCCGATTCTTCTCAGCAGGGCACCCTTCGACATTGGTGAGGCGGAATCCTCTTATGTTAGGGGGCTTAAGGCAGATGGGCGGTCGCCTCACGTATTCTTATGCGTCGAAGGCTTCTGCCGGTTGTCTGTGCTTTATGAGGGATTTGGTTTTCCAGGTACCTCTGCGGTACCACAAGTAGTTGGCGACTGCGCCTGTAATCCATGCAAAAAGCAGGGAGAAGAAAATGGACTCAGGTGCGCCGTTGGGGTTTGCCGGGCTCCTCGTGAGCCACGCGAGGCCGTAAGCGACAGGCACCCGGACGCACGTAGTGGTGATGAGCGAGATCCACATGGAAGGCATGGTGTCTCCGGCGCCTCTCATTATGCTCCCGAACACCTGGGATATCGCAAGAGCCAGATACCCGAGGGACAGGATCCGCATCTGGCGGGTTCCCAAGGCGATAATCTCCTCCGTGGTCGTGAACATCCGTATGAGGTTTCCTCCGAAAAGCAGGATGAGAGAGACCAGTACTACCTGAGTCGTGAGGCTTAGCTTGAGGGCGTCCTTGGTGCCTTCAGCGACCCGGTCGAACCGGTTTGCGCCTATGTTCTGCCCTACGAACGTAGCGACGGCCATGCCGAAGGTGAACGACGGCATGACCGCAAAGCCGTCTATCCGCATCACAGCGGTGTTGCACGTGACCACACGATATCCCATGCTGTTGGTGAGCGACTGGACGAGAACCATGGACATGGAGAAAACGGCTTGAGTTACTCCGGCAGGAATCCCCAGCCTAAATAGCTGGCGGGCGAACTTGAGGTCCGGCTTAAGGGTATCCCTGCTTATTTCCACGACATCCTTCATACTATTGAGTTTCCAGAGACACAGGGCCGCGGATACTGCTTGCGAGATGATCGTTGCAACCGCCGCTCCCGCAACTCCCATCCCGAGGCTTCCGACCATCCAGATATCCAATAAGGTGTTTAGGACCGATGCGAGGAGCAGGGTGAGAAGAGGAAATGTTGAGTTTCCGAGTCCCCTCAGTACGCCGGATGAGATATTGTATATCCCCGGTCCCAAGATGCCCCAGAAGATGATCGTGAGGTACGATTTGGCCATATCGTAAGTCTCAACGGGGGTATTTGTGAGTCTCAGCAACGAGCCTGCATAAGGTACGCCGATTGCCGTGATCACAAGTGACGCCATTATAAGAAGTGTTATTGCGTTGCCGACTGATTTTGAGAGTGATTCCCTGTCTTTGGCGCCGTAGTATTGGGCCACCATGATGCCGGCACCGGTGGCTATCGCCATGAAGAGCACCAGCAACAGGTTGATAACAGGCATCGACGCACCCACCGCCGACAGCGCCCGGTCGCCAATGTACCTGCCGACCACAATTGAGTCTATCGTTGCATACATCTGCTGGGCAAAATTACCGATGATAAGCGGCAACGAAAACCTAAGCAGGTTGCTGAGCGGCCGTCCTTGAGTCATATCTTGTGCGCCAAACAGTGAAGAGAACTTCTTGAGCATCTAGTTTTCACCCTTTTGAACTAAACGAACCAATGCACCTATGCATTTTCCGATATATGAGGCGAAAAAGGCAATACCGTCTTTAGTTGCAGGTTGGTGCACGCCCGCTCTCTTCCGAGCACTTCTTTAGCCAATCCAAGAGGGATCTGGAACCCTCAGGCTTGTTTGCGGTCTTATTTGCATGGGTCGGTTCCTTTGCCCGGCTTTCGCCGGCAGGAGCCAGAGTCTCCAATTCCAAGTCCTCGGCTTTCATCCGCCACTCCCAATTCCCTTCGGAGGTTCCGGGGGTGTTCATCCGAGCTTTGCTTCCGAGTCCCAGTAGATCCTGGAACGGGACGATCACCCATTTCGCATCGCTCAGGTAGATGCGCCTCAATACCTGTCGTGCGAGAGTCTTCTCTTCGGCCTTTCCCTCTCCCAACAGCCAGCCGATGAGGGTGTCGTTGTCGTGTGTGCCGGAGTAATAGACACAGTCCTCGCCATCTCCCTGACCTTGTTCATCCCTGCTTGCCCCTCCCCGCTCTGGATCGACCTCTTCGTTCAGTCCCGACAGGACTTCGTCGGGAGAATGCTCGAACTGAAAAACCCTCATCCCGGGTAGCCCAACGATGTTCTTAAGGTTCCGTACATATGGTGTGATGTACCCCAGATCTTCGGCGATGAACGGCAGGTCTCCGAATTCTTCCCGGAGGGCTTCGAAAAACCGTTTTCCGGGGCCCTTCATCCACCGTCCGTTTTGGGCCGTGGTCTCGCCCGCGGGAACCTCCCAGAACCCTGCGAATCCCCTGAAATGGTCGAGACGTAGGTAGTCGCAAAGTCCGAGCATCCGGTGTACCCGGGCTTTCCACCAAGCGTAACCCTCCTTCTCCATCTCGCGCCAGTCATACACCGGATTGCCCCAGAGCTGCCCCGTAGCGCTGAAATAGTCAGGCGGCACTCCGGCCAATCCTTCCGGTTTGCCGTGTCCATCCAGTTTGAAAAGGTGCCGGTGTGCCCAGGTGTCGCAGCTGTCGGCATCCGTGTAGACCGGCAGGTCTCCTATTATCCAAATTCCGCGGCTGTTGGCGTACGCTTTGAGCGACGTCCACTGACAATGGAAGAGATACTGGAGAAAGCGCTGATACTCGATGTCCGGGGCCAGATCAGCCCTGGCCTCATCGAGGAACCTGGGTACTCTCTTGGCCAAGCCCTCCTCCCACTCGACCCAAGGGAGTCCGTTCATTTTCTTCTTGAGCGCCATGAAAAGGCAGTAGTCGTCCAACCATCCCTTGTTCCTTTGCACGAATTCCCGGAAAGAACCGCCTTGTCCTTCGCCTACCCGGAGTATTTGTTCCTGAGGCGGCCTCATGCCGAACCTCTCCCATGCTTTCCCGAAGATCCTCTCTTTTGCTTCCGCGACCAGAGGGTAGTCCACCCTGCCGGCATTCAGGCCACTTTGGCGCAGGTGTTCCAGCTCGCGCGAGAGATCACCTTCTGTGAGGAGGCCTTCCTCGAGGAGAAGGTCCGGGCTTATGAGCAGAGGGTTCCCCGCCATCACCGACGGGCCCGAGTAAGGCGAGTTGCCGTACCCGGGAGGGTTCAGCGGCAGGACCTGCCAGAGGCTCTGACCCGCCGACGACAGGAAGTCGACAAACCGTTTCGCCCCTTCCCCCATATCCCCGATCCC
>DGDN01000058.1 GCA_002385465.1 Candidatus Fermentithermobacillaceae bacterium UBA3951 | reverse complement strand
AATTTTCGACCGGCCTTGACACCCTTGTGACATAGATTCTGCGAGGGTTCTCCTTCCGGCGCCAGAGTCCCATTTCACCTCTCGCTGAGAAAACTTGTCCGCGTGTGTCTCGTTGTTGGGTCTACTCTTCCGTCTGACACTATGCAATCGAACTACGCCGCGTTCGCCTGCCTGAGTTTCTGTTTTTCGACCTCACAAGCTGCTGCCCAGAGGAACCCCAGTAGTTCCCTGGCTACCGCGGTGATTGCGACCTGGGCGCTCTTGCCTTTATCGAGAATGAGGTGACGGTACTTTTTGTGCAAACGTATCTGTGCTTTCCATGCTATGGCCTGGATGTTGGCAGGTACGCCTTCCTGCCTCTTCTTGATTGCTGCCGACATCGCCGGCGGGTATCGATAACTCCACGCACACTCGACAGCGATGCGCCTTAGGTGGCTGTTCCCGGTCTTGGTGATCTTCCCCCGCCGGACCGCCATGCCGCTGGAGTACTCGCTCGGCACAACGCCTGAGTAGCCCATCACTTGCCGTGGACTCCTGAACCGGAGGAAAGATCCTACTTCAGCGACGATAGTCGCGGCCGCTATCTCCTTGATGCCCCGGAAAGCTTGGAGAGCCTTTATCACCGGAGCGTGCTTGCTCTCTTGCGCTTGCGCGTGTATCTCGCTCTCCAGCCTCTCAATCCGGCTCTCGATCTCCTCGATGCTTAGCCGGTACTCGTCGAAGGTGGTCTGAAGAGCACTCGAATCAAACTTCAGACCCTTCAACCATACCCGGTACTTCGCGCTCCAAGGCCTAACGCCCACAGGCTCGCGTATCCCGCGCCTCAAGAGAAACTTCCCAATCCGGTGCTTCGCCCTGAGCAGGTCCTCCTTAGCGTCCTCCCGCGCCCTAACCAGGTCCCGCAACGCTTCGTCCTCTTCGCCAGGCACCCAGACAGGTGTCAACTCCCCCGCTCTGAGCAGCTCGGCCAACCGCTGCGCGTCCCGCCGGTCCGTCTTCACCCGGTTCCCCGGCTGCTTCGGGATCAACGAGGGCGCCACCACCACGCAGGCCACTCCCATCGAGACCAACTGCCTCTCCAGCAGATATCCCGTTGGACCGGCTTCGTAGCACACCCGCAGCTGCTTGACGTCACCCAAGCGTCCTATCAACTTCCGAATGTCCTCGATGCGGTGCGGTATCTCGCCCCAGTACCGAGCGCCTTCCCTGCTGTCGCTATCCGCCACGGCCACCGCGATCTTTTCCTTGGACACATCCATCCCCACGTACTTCGTGATATGATCCATCTTACCGGCTCTCCTTTCGTTTGTGGCTCTGCACCGGAGTGCTAATCACATCCAGTGTAACCCACGGCTAACGACTGTGGGGGCCGGCCTCGTTCATTATGACTAAACGAAGGCATTCGTTGCCTCATGTAAGATTTCTAAGTGAACGATGCGGACTGAGCCACGGCAACATCGCCCGCCAAGGACTTGGGGCGGGCGCTTTCTTCTTGGAGCAGTTCCTGCAACCGTGTGATCTGCCGCTTCAGTTCCGCCGGGTTCAGAGTGTTGAATACCTGCGTAAGACCAGCCTTAACGCTTTCCTCCACGTAATCGGACGCCAGGACTCGATGGTAGGGCGTCATCGCTTGGTCGTATCGCCTGGTGACTTTGGCCCCGTCCCTCTCTTTGCTTTCAAGCTTCATCGACGGCTGGAAGAAGTTCTGGTACAGCCTCAGCAGATCATACATTCTGTTCAGCAACTCCAGTTCCTTGTCGCTCTCATACCTGGCATAGCCCGCGTTCCTGCGAATGACTGACCAGTTCTTCTGTTCTACATAGCAATTGTCGTTCTTTCTCCCGGGCCTTATCCTGGTAAAGGTCACTTTGTTGGCTTCGCAGAATCTTCTCAAATGGTTGTTGATGAAGGCTGAGTCGTTGTCCGAATCTATCCCCAAGAGGGGAAAGGGAAGCCGAGTCACGATCAACTTGAGCGCCTCGAAGACCCATTTCTGAGCCTTGTTCTTCACCGCCCGCATCTCCGTCCAGCCGGTGGCTATGTCGGTGACGGTCAGGCTAAAGACATACTGCCCTTTGGTGTTGCCTCCACCATGGTCCACCAGGTCCATCTCGGTGAAACCGGGACGCGCGTCATCCCACTGGGCGAAAGTCCTTATTGGGATTTGGTGCTTCAAGAGCGTGCCGGGTTTGGTAAGGGAACGGCCCTTTCCGGCCAGTTTGCGTCTTTCCTGCGAAAGAAGCCTATCCACAGTGGAAGCCGACATCGACAGCAGTTTCTGTCTCACCTCAGGGGTGACTGACAACTCACCGACCTGCTCCAGCCTGGGGACAAGCCATTCCATGCAGGGCACCAGTCTCTTACCGCAAGGCATGTCCATGATGGCCCAGATGGTCTTGAGCGCCTGCAAAACCTCAGGGCCGTAGGTCTTCTTTCGATTTCGGCGCCTTCTGAGTTTAAAGTCGGCCCTTGCCCGGATCACTCGGTCACCCTGCCTCGTGAACATGGTCTTCCCGCGGCAAAGGTTCAGGAGGTGGCAAACGTAGTCGCGATTGTACCCTGTAAGTTTCGTGAGATTGTCCAGCATCTTGCCCTTATCCTTCTTGCTGGCCTTCCGATACTCCTCAGCTGTCTCGGCGACCAATTCCAGTCTGCTCCCCATGGAAAGCCCCACCTTCCACGCCCCCTCTCGGGGGGATTTTCGTTTAGATCCTTAGGTGAGGCAACGAATCAATTTCGCTTAGATTTTAGGTGAGGCAAGTCGGGGTCTTGACCGATTACTCTTTGGGAGTCTACACTTACAGTGACACTGCATATGGTGGTATGAAGAATGACATTTGCAGAGTCGGGCACACTAGAGGTGTTCGAACTTGGATAGGCTCCCCGGCAGGCTCGGCGGGCTCTTTTCAGGCGCTAGTGACATCCCTTGGAGTGCGCTGGCTGCCGAACTTCGCCGTCTCGGTTTCGTAGTCGAGCAATCCAAGAAAAAAGCAACTCATTGGATTGTCTACTATCCAGACCTGCCGGATACACCCATGCAGACGGTTGTAGTGGATAGAGGCGCTGTCCGAAAGCCCAAATACCTATCCATGTTAAGAAACCTAGTAAGAGCGGTTCTTGACCTTGTGGAGGAGGATGGGTTTGAATAACAAAGATATTGAGTTCTACATGAGTCTTCGATATCCGATTGTCCTTACTCCCTTGACTAGCGAAGAAGGCGGAGGATGGTTCGCGGAGATCAAGGAGCTTCCCGGCTGTGCGGCGGATGGTGAAACGCCTCAGGAAGCTATAGAGTCGATTGAGGAGTCTAAGAGACTGTGGCTCAGCACGGCATTGAAGGAAGGCCGTCACATTCCTATACCGGAGTCGGAAGAGCAGGCACAATACTCAGGTAGGCTGACACTCAGGATGCCCAAGACTCTGCACAAAAAAGTGGCCGAGTTGGCCCGTAGAGAGGGAATCAGCCTCAATCAGTTTCTACTGTCAACAATAGCGTTCGAAACCGGGCTGTTCGAATCCGGAGCGAAGAAATCGATGGACATCAAGATCACCGTGAGTCGAGAGACAGACGGTGTGGATCAAGATCTGACGGATCTGCTCTTCGATATGTGGTCTCATCCAGTCTTTTCAGCGCGGGCAGACCTATCAGGGGTGAGAACAAGTGTCAGAAAGAGAATTGAAACTGAGAATAGGTCGTATCAGCCTGGAATCTCTGACCGTGAGATCTTCAGATGCCTCTTTGCAGGACACCGAGAAAAAGACAGAATCTGAAACGCATGTAGATATCGTCGAGCGAGATGGAAACAGGGTAATCATCCGTCTCAGGGAGCATCATGTTATTGCGCCCCTCTCAATAAGCATCGATATCAGTCTTACAGGACGGTGTAAAGCTGACCCCTCGCTCACTGATGAGGACATTTCCGCAGCTGTAAGGACAGCCGGTTATCCGTTATTTGCCAAGCGCAGCCAGATAGTAGCGTTTGTGACCGAAGCCAGTGTTGGAGTCCCAATCATACTCCCTCCCTGCGCCGAGTATCTCGAGCGGAACGACGACTCATCGAAAGGCGACTCCCAGCCGTAAGTCGCTCCCCGCAAGTAAGATCTATTGCCATCGTTGCGGGTAACCTCAAGGTAAACGGCTGTGTGTATGGCTATCCATTAGTATTGCAAGCATCGAAACCCTTCCAAACGTCTGCCTCTGGGACACAAGACGCAGTGGGACATCCACGCAAGGGTCGCAGAATGGGAATTTACGCACTCAAGACAGTTCCTCCGCTTCATCTCCCTCCCGGGGCAAGTAAAATCAAGGTAAGAACGACGAAGCACTAAGAATCAAGATGACCGCGCACACAGAATGTGGGGTGATATGGTGACGACGAGATACATCGATCTCACGAAGTCAGTCCACTCGCTCTGCCAAGAGTATCCCGAACTTATCGGGATTCTGGAGGCGCTGGGATTCAAAGAAATCACGAAACCGGGCATGCTCAACACCGTCGGCAGAGTCATGACAATCCCGAAGGGTGCCGCCATGAGGGACATCCGCATGGATGACATCCGTTCAGCTCTTTTGGCCAACGGCTTTGAGGCGAAGGAGGGTTAAGTGTGACTCAGAAGATCAACAACCGCGAGTATAGGCAGAAGGTGCTCCGGGAGCTCCTGGCCGACCTGCATGCGGGCAAAGACTTTGAGGCTGTGAAGGCAAGGTTTGAAGAAGTGTTCAAGAATGTATCGGCCACGGAAATAGCAGAAGCCGAGCAAGCGCTCATCAAGGAAGGACTCCCGGTAGAAGAGATAACTCGGCTGTGCGACGTCCACGCGGCTGTGTTCAAAGGTTCGGTCGAGGAGATCCACCGGCCGGCGAACCCCCAAGAGACACCGGGGCACCCTGCTCATACCCTCAGGGCTGAGAACAGGGCCCTTGAACGCCTGATGAACGAGAGGATCCGGCCACACCTGGACGCGTTCCTTGGACAAGATGCAGGCACAGGAGCAGGGGCAAACGCAGGAGCAGAGGAAGCGGCGGCCGCCGCGTTAGCCGAGGACCTCGCTGAGCTCGGAAAGATCGATATCCACTACACAAAGAAGGAACACCTGTTCTTCCCCTATATGGAGCAGCACGGCATAACGGCGCCTCCCAAAGTGATGTGGGCGGTCGACGATGACATCCGCGACCTCATCAAGGAAGCGTCGCGGATGGTCCATGCCTGGGTAAGGCCCTCAGAGTCGGAGAGGCCCACAAAACAGGCCATCAAGGAGTATGTCGACGGGACACTCACCAAAGTGGTAGACATGATCTCCAAAGAAGAGGACATCCTCCTCCCCATGGTCCTCGAGGTCTTCACCGATGAGGAGTGGAAGCTGATAGCAGACGAAAGCAAGGAAATCGGCTATTTCCTCATCTCCCCGCCGCCCGAGTGGAAGCCGGCAACAAAGCGGACCTCCGACGGACAGCCTGAAATCTCCGCGCCGTCCGGGGCCATCGTCATGCCGACCGGAGCGCTCCAACTCAATGAGCTCGTGAGAATGCTGGATACGCTGCCGGTGGATATCACCTTCGTCGACAAGGACAACATCGTCCGGTATTTCTCCCAAGGCACCGAGCGGATCTTCCCGCGCACGAAAGCCGTGATCGGGAGGCGTGTCGTCGACTGCCACCCGCCGACCAGCGTACATATCGTGGAAGGGATCATCGAGAGCTTCCGGTCGGGACGCAAGGACCACGAAGACTTCTGGATCAAACTGGGCGGGAAATACGTGTACATCAGGTACTTCGCCGTCCGGGACGTTGACGGCACGTTCTTGGGAACCCTGGAAGTGACTCAGGACATCAAGCCCATCCAGGCCATTGAAGGGGAAAAGAGGCTGGTGACGGACTAGACCGGCCCACCGCGTGCCACGCCAGCAACCATGCCTAACCTATGGTGCGTCTGCAGGCGTGGCACGAGCGCTTCTAACCGAAGGTATGTCGCGGAAGGTCAAGGACCTACTTCCCCACACAGCACCGGGGAGGATTAGAATCATCGCCGGTATATACAGGTACCTGGGTGGGAGTTCCGCTTGAGATAAGCGGCGCAATCCTTGAAGGAGATATAGTACGATTTTCTCGGTGGTTATGTGCGGTTTTGATATGGCGATCTCGGAAACCCAAGAACCGAGAAAGGAGGGGCGTACACATGGTAATCACGGCAACCGAACTCAGGAAGAACATGGGCAAGTATCTCGCGCTTGCAGCGACACGTGATATCTACATCACCAGGAACGGCAAGAGCATAGCCAAGTTGACCAGTGCGAATGTCGACAAGTTCGCATTGCTCGACAGCCTAGTCGGTATCATTCCCGATGCGGAAACAACGTTGGACAGCATAACGGAGTTGCGCAACGCATCAAGGCCGACCTGATACTGACTCGCAATGCCAGGGACTTTGCCGGAGCCGCTGTTCCTGCCATCACTCCGGAGGACTTCATCAAAAGAACACCGTCACGACCTGGTGCCCCAACGCCAAATCAGGATTTCTAGTCCTCAACCGCCCTGAACCTCTTCCCGTCTTCCTTGCAAATCCTTTGAACCGCCTTTCTCCCGGATATGGCTGCGGTCGATACGCCGAACATCGCTTCCGCCCAGTGACCGGCCATGTGGAAGCTCTGAAGACCGGGCAGCGTCCTCGTGAAACCTTGCGTCATGGCAGTCAGCCCGGCCCCCGACGGCATCCAGGGCGGAAGTCCCTGCCAGTTGCCGGTGTAGCGTTCCGTGGTGAGAGATGTCGCAACATCGGTCATCTCTACCTGGGCGGAGATACCGGGGAAACGCTCCTCGAGCAGGGAGATGACGGTATCGGCAACCCGCGCCTTCTCGTCTTCATAGCGCTGTCTGTCCCGCGCGAGCTCCCTCCAGAAGCTGTACCTGGACCCGAACATCACCTTGAGGACAGTCTTCCCTTGGGGTGCCAGCGTCGGGTCAAAGTTGAAGAGCTCCACGTCAAGTCGGTCGACCTCACGGTCCATTAGGCGGACCGGGCTCTTCAGGAAATACGTTAGCGAGTGGGGTTCGCCCGTCATGTCCCTGGACACGCCATATGACACGTGCAGGGACATTTCGCAGTAGTCCGGGGGGCTCTTGTAGTATGCCCTGATACGATCGTCCGCGTATTCCCCCGAAAGCATATCGAATATCGTCGAGCGCCCGTCCGCCGCCGAGATCACGATGTCGGCGCGGTGCTCGGTTCCGTCCGCCAGGCGGACGCCAACAGCCCTGTCACCTTCGACGAGTATCTTGCTGACTCTGGAATTGTACTCTATTCGCCCTCCCAAACCTCGGTACCGGTTCTCAACCGCCCTGGCGAAGGCCAGCGATCCGCCTTTGGGCCACCCCAGCGTGCGATTGTGGGAACCCGCAAGGAAGTTGAGGTGCACCATCATCGGGATGTTCGGGAAGTCATACTGGACCGTCGGAAAAGCCTTTCTCAAGAACGGATTCTTGAACTTCTCCGCGAACTTCTCCAGCGTCAGCTTTCCGTACTTCCCCATCAGCGGAAGGACTGGCAGCGCTTTGCGGGCGACCTCCCAGGGCGAGAGGAGTGGGAAAGCCAGCAGGTCGATGCGGGTAAACGCCCTGGCTGCGGCCACATACTCGTCGATCGTATCGGCGTCTTCAGGAGCGATCTCCTTCATATGCCGCTCAAGGCGGTCGATGTCGGAGTGGACAGTGAGCGCGAGCCCATCGGCCTCAACCTGGACGATCTCGTCGTAGAAGACGAAGTCCTGGGGGTCTGCCGCGCCGAGTTCCCGCCATACTTGGTGTACCTCGGATTTCGGCCCCGAACCTGCCAGATGATGGATGCACCCGTCGATGGTGTACCCCTTCCGCTTCCAAGACGTGCAGACGCCGCCCGGCTTGTCATGCATCTCAAAGATCACGCTGTCGTACCCGTTCATCCGCGCGTAAGAGCCCGCCGCGAGACCTGCGATCCCGGCCCCTATAATGACTATGGACTTTCGGGACATCGGCATCCCTCCAAGTCATTTCATCATCTCAATAATGACGCCGAGGAGGGTCACTGTCATCCAAAATCTGCGAATTGACCGTTGCTACCAACTGGGCCTGCGGAAGAGACATGGTTCTCCTGTCCCAGATACAAATAACGTAATATAGAAAAGCGAAGAGGTCCCGCCGATGTTGTCGCGTCCTGATTTATGCCGGAGGGGGTGCTGGGATGCTTCCGACTCATGTCTCATGGGCAAACTGGGATAAGCTGTACCTGGACAAATCAATCTGGGAGGCTCCTGTCCGGCAGGTGCTCTCAGACCTCGGATTCTCAGTACGCTCAATCGAGGCCGGATTTCCCGGGACCGGCGCGGTTTTTAAAGCCCGGTGCAGCCCCCTATACCCTCTGACGAGGAGGGGAGCGACGACCGATAGGCAGGTCTTCCAAGCTCAGGGCGGCAACCTAGACAGCGTCCGGTCTTCGCAGGAACAGCCAGCCTGTACGCTGGCTGAGCAGGACAACCTCAGCTTAATCGTTAAGTTCTTCCCCCCGATGGTCCACCGCGACTTCGTAGCCGAGCAAAGCGTATACCGGGCCTTGTCGCCCGATCCGCCTCTCCCCGTCCCACGACTCTTGGCAACCGGAACGCTGCATGACGCCATTGACTGGCCATACCTGGTCCTTGAGGAAAGCTGCGGGATTGCGGTACGAGACTTGAGGGACAAACTTAATGCCGGCGACCTGGTCGACATCGCGGAGCAGGTAGGGATACACCTTCGAGCCCTCCACAGCACGGACAGAGGCCGCGTCCCTGAACTCAACCGCAGCGTATCCGAATGGAAGGCATGGGCTAAGTCGCGTCTGGAAGCAGTCCCTGAAGAGTTAGCACGGCTGGCTGCCCCAGACGCAAAGCCGCTCTTGCCGGTTTCGGTCCTTTCAGAGTTGACCTCCTTCCTCCAATCGAAAGGCTGCGAGGTGGTCACATCGATGGATGAGGAAGACCTCTTCCTGATCCATGCGGACGTCACCGAAGACCACGTCCTGGTCTTGCCCGAGAGCTCGCAAGAATCGCTCAGATATAGGGTGGAAGCGATATTCGATTTCGGCGACGCCGAAGTGGCTCCGGTCTACTACGAATGGGTTCCCGTGTGGTTCAGCCTACTGCGGCAAGACCGCGGGGCCTTCGCGGCGCTTCTGGAGCAATACCGGGGAGACTCTGGGGTGCGACCAGGACACTGGTCCAACCGGTTCAGCGAGAGGGACATCCTGTTGACCTTCACCTTCATCCACCGGTTTTCTGCGGCGATCGTCAAAGAGACATTGAGCAGGGAGAATGTGCCCCCCGGAGAGTTGAGTTCGATTGGTGACCTAGCGGATGTCCTCTGGCCCCTGTGAAAGGAGGATAGAGAGACTCCGCAACGAGTGAGCCATCCGACTTCTTGAGCCACTCCACAAGGCGCTTACGGCCTGAATCTTCGGCAGGCGTTTCCGATGACTTAGTTGGTGATGATGAGATGCCTGACATCGATATGAGCTGGTTTTGGAAAGGTACCTGGGAAGCGTTTGTCGTTATGGTTAAGTACATGTGGTGGCTCTTCCCACTTGCCCTACTTAGGCCGTTTTGTGAATGGATATTTGATCAATTGCAGCGGGAGCGCGATCTGAAACTCGGACTCACGGATGTCGACAGAATGGATGGGGTTCGTTTTGAGGAGTGGCTTGCGAACTTCTTCCGGGTAAGAGGATATCGAGTGAAGACAACTCCCCGAACAGGCGACTACGGTGTTGACCTCGTCTTGGAAAGAGACGGACAGAAAACGGTCGTCCAAGCTAAGCGATGGAAGGGTAGTGTTGGAGTAAGCGCAATCCAGGAAATCTACGCAGGCAAGACCCACTACGGGGCCGATGCCGCCCTAGTCATCACCAACAGCCGCTTCACGTTTGAGGCAAGGAGATTGGCCAAGAGCACCGGAGTGATTCTCTGGGATAGAAACACGCTTCGAGCCGAACTGCAGAATGACAAGAAACGCTCTACCGCTGAACGGGCACAACCCAGACCAGAGCGAAATCCAGGCAGCATTCATCCTTCTAGCATGAGGAGTCTCAATGGTAGGGTAAAACGGTAACGGTCCTGGGGTCGACCCGTGTGGTTACGATGGCTGCTATCGTAGACTCCATCAGTGGAATCACACGTTCACCTAATATACCGCTTCAGCTGCTCGTAGAAGTTCTCCCTAGACCCTGCTAGCAAGACAACGACTCAGCTTTTTGAAGTACCGCTCTGCAGCAGACGAGAACCGCACTTCATACATAGGTCATTCTTTTCCGAATATGTCCGAGAGCGAAGCGCCCTTTCGCTTGCCCGAGGAGATCTCATCAGCCTCGTCCATCATCCGACCGATCGCGGTTCTGAGCCTGGCTTTCTGCTCCGCGAACTTGTTCACTAGCTCTTCGCCTTGGTAGCCCTGGGCAACCAGATCTCTCAAGATCTCGACCGTGAACTCCCCCTCATCTGAAGGAAGCGGGCGGACAACGATCGCTCCATCTCGGACAAAGCATTCCACTTGTTTGCCCAAGCCCACCTGCTTAAAGAACTTAAGCGGTATGGTGATCTGTCGCTTGGGCGACACACTAATGATCTTCCTGTCCATTTCTCTACGCTCCAGCGTGGCCATCGTTCTCTCTCCCAATATGCTCTGAGGCTGTCCCTCTTATCCTTGTTTCTTTACCGAATTATATCATGAGAAACCTACTTCCTTGAATCTCGTTTTCCTGGTTTCTTTCTCAACGGAACGGTGAGCCCCCTTCCAAAGAAGAGCCGCCGGTTCGCAGGAAGCAATCTACACGTCGTTGAAAACACGAGTGACCGGCGTAGCGAGTGATGCGACAGGTAGCTCCCAACACTCTGTCCAGAGGTGTCCGCCGGTAGACCCGCAAAGCGAGTTCAACGCTGAAGCAGAGCATGTTCAAAACGGAAGAACACAGAAGAGCGTTTTCAATCACGGAGGGGCGCGTGCTGACAGATAGCGGCTTCAGACACTGAAGGAGGTTAGACTCATGACATTCGACTTCATCATTAGGAATGTCCAGGTCGTCGACGGCACTGGTACGCAGCGTAAAGTCGACGACATAGGCATTAAAGGAGACGCCATCGCAGCCGTGGGCGACTTGTCCGCAGCAGAGGCAGCAAGAGTAATCGATGCCGAAGGCCAAGTGGCGGCGCCCGGCTTCATAGATATGCACAACCACTTTGATCAGACGGTCCTCCTCTACCCCGCGGCTCAGAGCGCGGTCGCGCAGGGAATCACGACTGCCGTCACTGGGCAGTGCGGATTCTCTCACGCCCCGCTCAATAACCACTACCTGGCCTGCTTCTGGGAGTGGGACTGGTGGGACAGAGTTCAGTCCAGGAAGTACTACCAAGAGGTCGTGGGCGACCTGGACAAGGTGAGAGCGGCAGCCAAAGAGGTCCAGGATCTGGACATCGACTGGTCCACGTTCGACGAATGGCTCCGGCGCGTCGAACAAGCCCGCCCCGGCGTGAACCTCGTGCCCCTGGTAGGCCACGGGACAGTCCGCGCAGCCGTCATGGGGCTGGACTACCGCAGAGTAGCTACCGAGGACGAAATCCGCGCCATGAAGCGGTACGTGGAACAGGCCATGGAAGAAGGCGCCTGGGGTATTTCCAACGGGATGGACTACGCTCCCAACGCGTTCTGTTCCAAAGAAGAATCCTACGAGGTAATCGGCGCCGCCGTAAAGAAAGGCGGTTTCTTCTCAAGCCACTGGAGGAGAACGGGACTGCGTGAGGGCTTCGGCAACCCCGGCCTGATAGAAGGCCTGAAGGAAGCCATCGACATCGCGCGCAAGACGGGAGCCAGGCTGGAGATCGCCCACCTGTCCCCCGGATGGCTCATAGCTCCGAGCCCGACTCCCCGGCTCTCCCAAGTGGCCGCCGAAGAAACCTTAGCTGTGCTGGACGAAGCGCTGAAGTCCGGAGTGGACCTCGCTTTCGACGTTATCCCCAACCACCTCACCGGAGGCGTTATCCACGCCAGACACGTGGCCGCTGCGCTCACTCCCTGGCTCAAAGAAGCCGGCTCCATGGAGCAGCTCGCCAAGAACCTGGCAGCGCCGGACCTTCGGGACGAGATCCGGCAGTACATCGGATCCGGCAAGTGGTACTCCCTGAACCCGATTCTCCAGCCCGGCTGGGCTTCGACCATCGTGGTCGGCAATACATCGGTGGACGAATTCAGAGGCAAATCCATCATGGAGATCGCCAGGTCGACCGGAAGGCATCCCCTAGACGCCCTGATGGACGTGATCCAACAAGATCCCCATGCCACCCGCGCCGAACCCAAGGAAGGATCCGACGAGGTAAAGCGGATATTCTACAAGCATCCCCGGGCAATGGTGGGCATTGACACGTTCCTCGCCGACGAGACGGCAGGCAGCCGCACTCCTCCCTATTACCTGCCCAATCCCAACACCTTTGGAGGTATGGCGAGGTTCATCAAACTGTACGCGTTGGGTCTCCTGGGCTTGGAGGAGGGGATCCGCCGGCTGACGGGCCTCCCCGCGGAGAGGCTGGGGCTCAAGGACCGCGGCGTGATCGCCGAAGGGAAGAAGGCCGACCTGGTCATCTTCCGGCCGGAAGCCGTGCTCGACAAGACCACCACCGAGGAACCGCGGCAGTATCCTGATGGATTCACCTGGGTGTTCGTGAACGGAAAGCCTGCCGTGGAAGACGGGAGACTGACTCTGAGCAGGGCAGGAAGCGTGTTGCGGAAGAGCTAATGCGGTGTGCAAGACTTGCCTAGGCTGGTGCTTGTCCAGAGTCCTGCCTGGGCCATTGCTTGTCTAGCGCCTAGCCTGCCTAGGCCGCTGCTTGTCTGGCGCCCGCCTAGGCCGCTGCCTTTCTGGCCGACAGAGTCACTGACGGAGACGCGGAGGGCCTAAACCTCTGGACGCTTGGGCGCCCTTTTCTTCGAGTTGGGCAATCTGATAAGATCCCGTCAGGAGGCGCAAGCGTGAGCAAAACCTTCTTGACTCCTGAACAGGCCGCCCAAATGTTGAACCTGTCCGGCTACACATCTCACCCATCACCTGGATCGACCGGCATCTACGGAGCAGCGGACGCAGGCGACGAACGCAGCCGGGCTATAAGGACCTTGCTCGACATACGCGCCCGGACGCGAAAAGGCAGCGTGCCTGCGATCCTCCGAGGGTCGCGCAGAGAATTGCTGGACAGGGGACACATGGGCAGTGATGACAAATAACCCGGTGCTCGTCGTGCCTGATGCGAGCGCCCTGCCAGGCTAGGTCATGCCTGACGCGGAGAATTGTCGAAGTTCTGAAAGACTGACGGCGGACGTAGGGAGGATCCGCTACCTTCCGGGCTCCGCCAACATGATGCCCATCAGACTCAGGAACATGGGATGTAGTACCCATCAAGTGCCCGAACATGGGATCTGGTACCTAACGAACTCAAAGATGTGCGACGTGGCGCCCAACTGTCACAAGGATGTGGGACCCGATACACATCAAACTCCACGATATGGGACGTAGCGCCCAACTTACGCAAAGATGTGGGACATGGTACCCAACGGCCTCCTTGACGTGGGATGTAGTACCCATCAAGCGCCCGAACATGGGATCTGGTACCCAACTAACTCGAGGATGTTACGGCCGGTTGTAAAATCCGCCATTAGGGCCGGATGAAAAATCCCCCACCCCCTCGAAGAAGCACTCCGTAACGAGCCAAGTTTCGGAGGTGTGATTCTTGCTAGGAGGCGGGGAAAATTTGGATAGCAAACTCATGCGCAGCCAAGGACTCAGCATCAGGGAGATCTCTAGGCGGACCGGCAGCTGTCTCTTATACACATCTCCG
>DGDN01000015.1 GCA_002385465.1 Candidatus Fermentithermobacillaceae bacterium UBA3951 | reverse complement strand
CTGCTCTACCAACTGAGCTACCGCGGCACGTCCTGACCTTGCGGTGCGGTTTTAGTATGGCGGAGGCGATGGGATTCGAACCCACGATCTCGTGCGTGACAGGCACGTATGTTAGGCCAGCTACACCACGCCTCCGCGACTTTACCTGGTGGGCGAAACAGGGATTGAACCTGTGACCCCCTGCGTGTAAGGCAGGTGCTCTCCCGCTGAGCTATTCGCCCGGTTTTTCCGCATAAGTCCTGGAACGGACGCCGAACCTTAGTATAACCGACTAGATTTGTCGAGTCAACCCGCCTTTTCGGTGTAGCCTTTTCGGTTTGCCCTCAAAGAGCCCTCGGAGATGCTCTCCCGGAGAGGGCCCGCGGACCGGCAATCAGCCCCAGGGTCATACACCAAAAGGCGCTCACTCGAACGCGGCTTCGTTCCGTGACAAGAGACAGTATGGCACAGCGTAGCCCGGCGTGCAACCGGAAAATCGTCTTGTCTCCCCCCCTCGCCACGGCTCAACAGCACTTTCTTGGGTTTCTCTCACGTCGCAAGCAGGAATCTCCCTACACAAGAGGAATCAACCAGAAACCCAATGGCAAGATTTGCTAGACTTGCGAGGGAGGGTGAAGAGTGGCCTTTCGCATACACCACAGATCGGAATGCCGTAAGGATCCCTGCTTGGCGCGCGGGCCGGGGCAGGCACGCCGTGCAGTCACCAAGCGTCCAAAGCTTAAGAGGTTCGCGCGTCTGGGTCCGGCTGTACTACTTGCAGGGACGCTGGCCCTAACGCCCCTCTCTTGGCCGAAATCACCCGTCGTTTGCGCCTCTCCGTCACTTCCGTCAACCCGGTTTGGAGCGCCCGACCCCACCATAACCCTCGCATTTGTGGGAGATATACTGCTCAATGTCACGGTGGGAGACCTCATTAAGCGGGAAGGGCCCATGGCTCCCTGGGAAGGCGTGAAAGATATCCTGTCAAGGGCGGACTTCGCCATCGGAAACCTTGAATGCGCCGTGGGGACAACCGGCGAACCGCTGCCGGGAAAGGAATGGACCTTCCGGGCCGACCCCGCCACCCTTGACGGGCTAATAGGGGCCGGCATCGATGTCGTCTCCCTAGCCAACAACCACACATTGGACTATGGCACCGAGTGCCTCTTGGAGACAGTTGCCCTGGTCCGCCAGGCAGGCATCCAGACGGCCGGGGCAGGAGCCAACCTGGCCGAAGCCTTTAAGCCCGTCATCCTGGAGAAGGACGGAGTCAGCGTAGGGCTTCTGGCCATCAACATGATCTACCCCACTGTATCCTGGGGGGCCGGAGAGGACTCACCCGGCCAAGCCATCGACGATACGTGGCACATGTACACCGTTCAGCATGTGCGGAACCTGGCATCGCAGGTAGACATAGTGGCCGTCTACGTCCACTGGAGCGAAGAAAGGCAAGAGGTCCCTACGGGCTGGACCATAAGGATGGCAAAGGCCTTGCGAGAGGCCGGGGCTCACCTTGTCGTTGGTTCTCACCCTCACATCCTGAACGGGTTTGACTACGACGGGACAAACCTTACCGCTTACAGCCTGGGCAATTTCGTCTTCACGACGAGACCCGAAAACCCCAGGCTGCAGATCGGAGCCGTACTCGAAGTCACTGTTTCCAAACGAGGGGTGGAATCGGCGTCGTTGATACCAACCCGCATCGTCTGGGGTAGGACGGTTGTGGACGATAGCCCCGAAAAGGAAGAGACGCTCAGGTGGCTCTCTTCCCTATCTAACGCCTGGCAGACCGACGTGGACCGGCAAGGGAACATACTGCCTGCCCTTTTCTCCGACCTCCGGAGGCACTGGGCCCAAGCAACAGTGACTAATCTGGTGCGAGCAGGCGCTATTGAAGGGTATCCAGACAAAACCTTCAGGCCCGAGGCCACAATATCCAAAGGAGAGTTTGCTGCGCTCTTCTCTCGCACCGTGGCATCGCCTGAGGATTTGGAGACCGCGGTCCCGCCTTCAGGATTCACGCTCTGCCACCAAACTGACTGGCAATACCCCTATATGACCTACCTTGCATCCAGAGGGCTCATACCCGAGAGCGATCCCGGATGGGATCCCTCCTCCCCATGCTCCAGGCTTGACGCTCTCACGGTTATGCAGAAACACGCGAAACAGGCAGTGGCTCAGTCGGTATATGAGGTGTTGGAACCTGAGGAAGCCGGGGAGACGCCCGTTACCCCGGGCGAACAGGAACCCGAGACCAGCCCACCCCAGCAGGATGACCATTCTTCGGCGCCTTTCCCTGACCATATCCCTGCCAATCTTAGGCGGTTTGCCGACCTTACGGGTTTGGACCCTGCGTCCCTCGATACGGCTTCATGGGCGGTGGAAGTAGGTCTCTTGAAGGGTTACGAGGACGGCACCCTGAGGCTCGGCGGAACCGTCACCAGGGCGGAGATGGCTGAACTCATATGGAGGTACACCGCCGGGAAGCGGCTTTGACGCTCCCGGCGGGCTAGAGTCTCTCTCAACCTACGTGCGGGTCTATCCGGTTATTTCCCCGATCACCCACACTCCACCTTCTCCTTGTTTCACGGGCTGGACCAGAAGAATCTTGTAGGTCTTGCCTTCATGTACGACCTCGACCTCGGCCCTCCCTGCGCTTTCCGACTTCAGCACATACTCGAGGTCAGGAAGGAGCCCGCGCGCAGGTCCCTCGATCTTTGCCACCTGCAAGGGGTCTCTTCGCCACTCATCTTCTCCCGCGTCGACTCTCTTCTGGAGCTCCTTCGCCCTCTCATCGCTGGTGAAAAACGGGGTATCGGTCCGCACTTCGCGGACGAGAGGCTTTGAGATGTCGTAATGGCCTGCCAATGTTTCAACCGTCTTTCCCTCGATGAGGATCTGCACCTTGCTTATGGGCGACGCAGACTCGGGCGGCTCGGCCTGGGTGAGTGACGCCACCAGCGACCAGATGGTCATGATCTCTCCCGCCGATCCTCCCCAATGCTTGGTCTGAAGTTCTTTGCTGAAGTTGACGTACGCGACTCCGTTGGCAACCTCCACCGACAAAAGCTTTGCCTCGGGCGGCAGCGTCTTGCTTAGCAGCGGGTCGTTAGGCCCTTTAAGGAGCTCCTGCACAACGAGAGTCGGGGTGCTCACCCTCTGAGAGGGATCGCTCGGAACCTCTATCTTACGGAGCTCCGGAAGGACCTCCATGGCTTGATCGTCGGCGAAAAAGAGCACCAAATCCACGTAACTCGCGCTCGGGACGGGGTCAACGGGCGTTGGGTCCTCCGACCCCGAGGCCCTGGGCGCGCACCCGGCGGCCAACAGTGAAAGCGCAAAGAAGGCCACAAAAAGCGCAAGTACCGCTAGAGAAAACCGCCTATGCATTCGGGATACCTCCTTGGATACCGTCATTTCACGCCCATTGTGCCGCGGGAAGGTTTCAACGTCCTTTCAAGACGTAACAAGTGTGTAACACTTGCCTTCAGTCGTCTAATACCACTCCGGGCCAAGTTACCGAGAATGTTGAGCCCTCTCCCACTTGGCTTGCCACCTTTACCGAGCCGCCCGACCTCTCGGCAGCCTCCTTGACGATGGCCAGCCCCAGACCGGCGCCCCCGGTGGACCTCTGCCTGGCTCGGTCCACCCTGTAGAACCGCTCAAAAACGCGGGGGATCTCGGCTTCCGGGATGCCGATCCCGGTATCGGACACAGTAAGAACGAGGTCATCGCCGTGGACCGCCACGTCTACCTCGACAGAGCCCCCTGTCCCTGTGAACTTAAGCGCGTTGTCCAGTAGATTTGAGGTAACGAGCCTTAGGATCACCGGACTCAAGGCGACATGCGCGCTCCCGCCGCCGAACCTAAGCGAGACGCCTTTAGCCTCAGCCCCCCGCTTCCGGCTCTCAACTACCGACCGGACGGTATCGACGGCGTCGGCTCTCTCATCTCCGGAAGGCTCCTTTGTGCGGAGGAGATCCAGTATCTCCTCGGCGGTGTGGATGATCCGGTCCAGCTCGCCCCTCATATCCCTGAAGAAGTCGGACAGCTCGTGTACCTCGGGCCTCTTTATCTCCATGGATTCCACTACCGCCCTCATCGCCGCCAAAGGCGACCTGAGCTCGTGGGCCGCTGCCACCAAGAACTGCTCGTGGGCTTCCATGGTCTTCTCAATCCCCGAAGCCATGTAGTTGAAGGATTCGGCCAAGTCGCGGCTCTCGCGGGGACCTTTGGGCGTAACACGCAGGTCGAGCCTCCCGGAAGCCATGCGCCTGGCAATACCCGAGAGCTCCAGCACGGGGCCGAGGACCACGCTTGACAGGCCCCACGCCACGATGAGAGAGAGCACCGATGCCACGGCTCCTCCCAACAGCACGGCCCTCATCATGTCCCGGTATTGATCAACTATGTCACTTAGGTCTTGGCTGATGAACACCGCGCCGTTGCCGCTGCCTTCCGCCGGGCCTTCGGTCCCACTATCACCGGCATTGCCGTTCGAGCCCGCGTCCCACCGGGCAGGTACCGCCACATAGGCTGTAAACAGGTCTCCGGGCAGGTAATAGGTGTTGCCGGCCTGCTCGCCGGCCAGGGCGGCCCTCACCTCGGAAACGTCCCTCAAGTCCCTTCCCCTGAATTCCGCCGCCGCGGCCGAATCATCGACAACCCTGCCGGAATCGTCAATTAAGAGAACTCTCCCCCTTGCGGGGGTCCCACCGATCTCCCAAAGCACGCCCCATTTCGGCCCTCCCGCCGCTTGTGTAGCCGAGGCCAGTACGTGGGCTTGGCCATAAAGGTACGCCATCCTTGAGCCGACCGCCGTGGTCTCAAGATAATGGGAAATATATGCCAGGAGGACTCCCAGAGTGATCCAGATGATCACCAGGTAGGTGATAGAGAGATGAAACCTGGCGCTGAGAGGCCGGACCGCCCTTTGGCTCCGAAACTCTCTTCGTTCTTCTCTGTCTCGACGGACCACACCGGCACGTGCGCTCCCATTGCCGCTACCGGCCCTCTTGTCGTCCTTGTGCTCGCCTGGCCCTGGGGTAGCGTTACTCACAGTAGTAACCCACTCCCCGTTTGGTATGGATTAGCCGGGGCTCTTGCGGGTCGTCCTCGACCTTCTCCCGGAGCCTCGAGATAAGGATGTCGACGGCCCGGGAATCGCCCAGGTAGTCGTATCCCCAGCACTCCTCGAGAAGCCTCTCGCGAGTGAACACCATGCCGGGGTTCTTAAGGAGAAGCGAGAATACGTCGAACTCCTTGGCGGAAAGTCTTAGTTCCCTTCCACTTTTCCAGACGCGCCTGCCCCTAAGGTCCAAGAGGAATTCGCCTCGCTTGAGCTGGGCTTTGCCCCCCGCACCCGTCCTCCTCGAGACGGCCTTCACGCGGGCTTCCAGTTCTCTCACGTTAAAGGGTTTGCCCAAGTAATCGTCGGCGCCCATCTCCAGGCCCAGCACCTTGTCGATGTCCTCTGAACGAGCGGTCAGCATGATCACCGGGAGGTCCGGATACCTCTCACGCAGTTCCCGGAGTACCGCAAAACCGTCCTTCCCCGGGAGCATAACGTCCAGGATGACCATGGAGGGGGCCTCCTTTCCCACCCTCTCCAGCACCGAGATGCCGTCCGGGCATACCGCCACGTCGTAACCCAGGGCCGTGAAACTGCGCTTCAGGGCTCTCGTGAGAACTTCGTCGTCATCTACCAGAAGTATCTTCATGGAAACATTCTAGCACGCCGGTAGAACCAACGCCGACCTGGCCTGGTTTTCCCCGGAACCCCTGGGACGAGCGGTCATGTACACATAAGTCTCCGCATAGGATTAACCGACAAGGAGGGGATTCCATGGATGAAGTTTTGAGTGAACTCCTGGAGCAGGAACAAAAAGCGCGAGATAGATACACCGAGCTCCGAGCCGGAGCCAAGAGTGCGACGGAAAGAGAACTTATTGAGAGGATAATCGCGCAGAAGAAGTTTGAAATCGAGACCCTCAGGCTCCTTTCCACCGGCAAGGTGCCCAACAGGTTCATGGGGTTCGGCATGATCATCGACGACGAAGTCAATTTCCGCGAGGCACCCAGCCCCCAAGCGTTAGTCAGGGCCCAGCTGTCGAGAGGCACCCCCGTTATCGTCACTGAGCGAAGGGGCAACTGGGTGGGCATCCAGCTTTACGACGGGAAGGACGGCTGGGTGTTTAGGGATTACGTGCGGATGTCGGACTAGACTGGAGCCGGGCGGCGACCGGTCTAGGCTCACCCGAAGCCACGCTGTCACCTCTCAGAGACATATAGACCGTGAGACCGGGACCTGCCTTGTTGAGCAGGAAGCGCCGGAGAGCATGAGCTCTCCGGCGTAAGTTGAAACTGCTTTTGTGGGCGCTTAGGAGCGTCTAGAAGGGATTACTGGCCCGTGAACATCTGGACGCACATGAGCCCGTAAGGGCCGCCTTCTATGATACCTATCCCCACGTGGTCATACGCCGGGTTCAGTATGTTCCTGCGGTGACCGTCGCTGTTCATAAGGGCCGTGTGAGCCCTCTCGACCGTCCCGGCTCCTGCCAGGTTTTCGCCGGCAGTGCGGTAAGTGATCCCGGCCGCCCTCATCATGTCAAAGGGCGAGCCGTAGGTCGGCGACTGGTGCGCAAAGTAGCCCAAGTCGATCATGTCCTGTGCCTTCATCCTGGCGAGCTTTACGAGCTCCATATCGGGCTCAAGAGGATTGAGGCCCAGTTTCGCCCTCTCCTGGTTGACCAGCTTGAGCATTTCCTGCTCCTTGGCGGTCATGCCGCTCTGCTCCGGATTCGGCTCAGGGTCTGGTTTTGGCTGAGGCTCGGGCTCCGGCTGGGGCTCGGGCTCAGGCTGAGGTTCCGGCTGAGGCTCGGGCTTCGGCTCGGGCCGTGGTTCCGGCCTGGGCACGGGTACCGGGCGGGGTGCAGGCCTTAAGTAGCGCAAGATCACTTCCCACGGAACACCGGCCTCTCGGTACAGGTCCCTGAGCAGACGCTCAAGTCCGGGCCTCCCGTGGGTGGTGAATACGTAGGCTGTACCGCCGTCTCTAGTAGCCAATATGTAGCGGATATAGCCTGCGGCGGCAGCTT
>DGDN01000102.1:6610-7472 GCA_002385465.1 Candidatus Fermentithermobacillaceae bacterium UBA3951 | reverse complement strand
GGCGCCGCGCCCGCCAAAAACCCAAGCACAATCCTCTGCAGGCTGACTGCAATGTGCGAGAGGAGTTCTCCGCTCCTAAGGAGGGGTAGGAGTGTTCCCAGGATCAGAGATGGGCTGGAGAACAGCCTGGAGTCGATGGCGCCCCACCGGGCGAGGATCTCCCATATGACCAAGAGGAGCGAGGGGGAAAGGAATGCCACGGTTCGACTTAAGAACCTACGGCCCCGGGTAGCCTCGTCGCCAACCTGTGGCGCTTCTATTACGATGGCTTCCCTTCCGGCCCCGCTCCTTACGCCGGTACTTTGCGGGGTTTCATACCGGCAGTTCCGTTCGGTTTCGTTCCCTACCCGTGGCTCCATGGAGCCGGGATCCTTTTTCTCTCTGTTGGCATCCCTCATGAATGGACGGCCTCCTGCTCGCTGCGTTTATTTCGTTGACGGTGAGTCCCGTTGGGCTTTGACGGATTGGGCTCTTAGGACGCGGTGCCCACTGTCGCTACCTCGGGATAATCGGGTGAGCACGATATGCCCGGTTGTAGTACCGGGTGGTTACCCTACTCCCCGTACTTACCGAGCAGGTCGACGGCGAAGTCGACGTAGGAGTTGTCAACTGCCTGTTCTGCCGTAAGGTCCCCCATGAGAAAACCGCGGGCCTTGTACCAGTCAAGATCCATTTGGATGCCCTTCATCCTCACATACCCGTCTGGGTTCAAGCCCGTGGGATACATCATGTCATAGAGGGCCTTGTCGGTCACGGTGGAGTACTCGACCAGGATATCGATTATTTCTTCCTTGCCCTTGTTGCCGAAGAAGGCATCGTTGTAGTCCCTTAAGGACTGGATGTAGGCGACCATGAACCGTTT
>DGDN01000102.1:0-6316 GCA_002385465.1 Candidatus Fermentithermobacillaceae bacterium UBA3951 | reverse complement strand
TCATACTCTTTCGGGTCTTTCCAAGGGTCGGCGATACCCAGTTCAATGGCTTGGGTGACAAAGGGTTCTATGACCATGCCGCCATCAATGCTCTTATTGGACATAGCCGCTATGATGTCTGGAAACGACCTTATGACCTGCACATCCACGTCTTCCAGTGTTAGACCCCCGGCGGCAAGGCAGCGATCCAAAGCGATTTCATCCAGAGATGCGGTGCCGACGATCGCAAGCTTCCTGCCTTTCAGGTCCCCGAAGTCCTTGATGGTATCCTTGAGGTCGGCGCGGATGACGAGCCGGTAGTATCCCATGTCGGGCACATTGATACCTTTGTCGGCGACGACCTTGACCGGGAGGTCCCTGATCATCGCATTGAACAATCCGGACGCGGTGACCGTACATCCAACATCCAACTGGCCGGCTGCGAGAGCATTGATCATGTCCTGCCCTGTCGCGAACTGCGCCATCTCAATCTCGATACCCAGTTCCTTGTAGTAGTCCTTGGCGACCCCGATAAGGACTCCCGAATCCGATATCACCTGCTTGAGGCCCACCGTGACTTTCACAGGCGGAGACAGCGGCTCGATCAAGTCGCTGAGCTTTGGACCGGTCCCGGGCGAAGCAGGTTCAGGATCGGTTATCGCCGACGCCGGAGGTTTCTCCGCCTCTTTCCGGCTGCATCCCGGAAGAGCAAGAATCACCGACAATGCTAGCGCAAGAACGATGAATAGGACCGACACTCGTTTCAAGAAGGACCCTCCCCCATTTGATGCTGAGGCATCTTACGTGAACCGGAAGCAAGGTGTGATTACTGTGATTAGGGGGAGATCAATTGATGAGGAACCGGGGAACTGTCCTAACTGCGTCAACGCAGGGGGAGGCGTGAGACCAGCTCGGCCTCAAGAACAGAAAACTTTAGAGGGTTTCCGGGATGTCTAGAACGGCCAACGGAAACGGGGTCGAATTCTCAGCCGGGGCTTCGCCTTCGATGCCAGGACGTCTTTGTACACCTCAAGGGTCTTCTCGGCGGCCGCCTTGGCGTCAAACATCGCCTCGGCCCTTTCTCTGCCGGATGCGCCCATAGACCTAGCCAAGTCCGGGTCAACCAGGAGCCGGACGATAGCTTGGGCCAGAGCCTTGGGCTGTCTCGGCGGGACCAAAAGGCCCGTCACGCCGTCAATCACGGCTTCCGGAACTCCTCCGACCCTGGTGGCTACCACGGGGAGCCCCGCCGCCATTGCCTCAATCACGGCCAAACCTATCCCTTCTGCGTGGGAAGGCAGCACATAGAGGTCCAGTCCTGAGAGAAATCCGGGGACATCGTCGATGAAACCGGGCATCCGGACGTAGGATTCCAGTCTGAGGTCACGCACTTTTTTGTTGAGGTCTGCCTCAAGCGGGCCTGCGCCTGCAATAACGAAACGCGCCGAAGGGTAGGAGGTCACGACGATCTTGGCCGCATCTATCAAGGTGTCAATGCCCTTCTCAGGGCTCAGCCTCGCAAGAGTGCCAATAAGGAAGCTGCGCCTCTCGGTCCCATCCGGATCATCGACTTGTACCTTCGAAGGCCTCCTTGTCCTCTGCCTGTAGGGACGCAAATCAATCCCGTTTGGGATCGCAGTGACCATGGCAGGATTGATACCCGACTCCTCCAGCTCCCGGCGCACGCGTTCGGAGACTGCTATCACCCTATCGGAGAGAAGGCGGGCTGCAACCCTGTTCAGAAACCGTGCGAAGGGACCTGCGGGCGGAGGCACTATCCCGCTACGGTTTGGGGCTCGCACTTGCCCGTGTTTGGTGTACACCACGGGGATCCTCCGCAAGCGGGCAGCCATGCGTCCCGAGAGGCTTCCGTGGGTGTGGACTATATCCGGCTTCTCTTCTTTCATGAGAGCCGCAAGCTCCATGGTGAGCCGCGGGGAGAAAGATATGTCCTTTCCGGATATTGCAAGCCTCCGGATCCCGGCCGCCTCCAATCGAACGGCCAGTTCGCCATCGGGACACGCCACTATAGCATCCAGATCCCGAAACGCCGGTTGAGGAAGGAGGTACAGAAGGTAACGCCCTGCTCCGCCTATGTTGGTGTCAGTAATGACGTGCAAGACCTTCACAAAAGCTCACTCTCCCCGGTCAACCTCTTGTCTTCCGGCGCGCTCACGCCGGTTGCGCATGGGACCGGTTTGGCTCTCCACAAGTGGTGAGATGCTATTCCTGCACCCATCCCCATAATCGCCCAAAACACGGAGGCGATCCTGGGGCTGTACCAAGTGTAATCGATCACTCCCTGGACCATGTGGCCCGAAACGGCGGCAATGCAACCCGCTAGGACACCTATTTTCGCCCACCGGCTGCCGGAGCCTCCCCTCTGTGAGAGGACAGCATCAAAGGCATCCTTGAGCCACAGCCAGAAAAGGCACGCCATCGCCAGAAACCCCAAGATCCCCACTTCGATGAGGAATTCCAGGAACGTGCTGTGTGCATGCGGAGTGGGTGTCTGGATGATTTGGTACTCCGGATACACTTTTCGGAAAACCTCGGCCCCTAACCCGATCCCCCTGAAAAGATGTTCCCGGATAATGGCCAGCGATCCTCTCCAGATCGATATCCGGTAGGCGTTGGAGCTGTCGGTCAGGCTAAATGATGAAAGCAGCCTCTGGACCAACACAGGTGGCGCTACGGATAAGCCTAGGACACCTACGGCCGCACCAAGGGGGATCATCTTCCAGCTGTATAACACAGCCAAAACGCAGAAGGACACTGCGAAGCCCACCCATGCTCCGCGAGTCGAACTGAGGAGCAATCCTATCGCCTGCAATCCTGCAAAGCCCATGAGGACCAAACGGTCCCGCCAGTCTCTCTTGAGTAGAAATAGAGCCAATGTCAGTGGAAGCGCCAACCCCATCATTTCGCCGAAGAAAATGGGATTGGTAAAAGGGCCGACAACGCGGACCAGGTCTCCTTCAAAGGCCTGATCAACCCAATGGGAGGGCATCACTATCCCGCCTGTGAGCCTCTGGTAGACGCCCACGAGACCTGCAAAGGCCGCTCCCGTGAGAAAAGGCCATATGACTTGCACGCTGCGGCCTCTGAACGAAGCATCTGTTGCCATGAGGAACATGAGGAAGTACAAGAACCAGATAACCATGTTGAAAACACTGAGCGAGGGGACCGCCGAGGTGATTGTAGCTCCGACTATGAAAATGAGGACGGCTCCAACGGATACAAGCGTTCCGAACTCTGGGAAGGCCCAGATAGAGCCAATGTCACTTGACTGCAGGTCTAGCCGCGTCGTGGAGTCGACCGCTTCTCCATCCCCCTGCCGGGCCCCTGGCATGGCCTGTACACCTACTGCGGGCCGGGCTTCTGCCGGGACTCCCAGACGAACCGCCCTGCACCTATCCCAGAGCGTGAGCACCAAGACCCCTAGAGAAGCCAACATGATGACCTCCGTGGGTCCTACACAGGCGGCCGCCAGTACTAGACCCAGGGCGGTTTCAACCGTCATCTTTTCGCCGTACGGGACCACGGCCATCCTGGCATACGGCCAGAACCACTTGACCAGGAGGCTTCCCGAAAAAACACGTCCTAAGCGCTTGGCGACACTCAGCACGGCTCGGTACAGGAGGCTTTCCTGTAAGCAGCGGTCGGCCCAAGCGAAGAGAGCCATTATCCATAGGGACAATCGCCGACCCAGACTTTCGGCCAACCGGTAGGTTAGGCTCGCGCGATAAGGAGCACAATGAGGTTGCGTCACTCTCCGAACCGCGCCAGAGGTCATCACTGGTCCCCGCCTCCAGGCAGGTCCATGGTCATGATATTGCCGTTCACCTGAGCCCACTTGGTGGTAAACCCGATGCTTGTTCCGACCCTTATCTCCACGCCGTTTACCGTGATGACGTTTTCACCTACTCTGGCCGTGGCCTCCAAATGGACAAAAGCGTCAACCCGGTCATCGGTTTGCGTGCGGATCCAAGTACCTTTGTCGGAGACGGTCCATATATCTGCGGGTTCAACTTCTACTTCTCTGATGGTACCGATCTCGGCTCCCGTCTTGAACTCAAACGCCTTGCCGCCCTTCTTGAGCGCCTCGGCAGTTGTAGGCCTTATCCCCATCACTACAATGCAATACTCAATCGGCTGCTCCCTGGCAGCCATCTCGGTTTTCAAGTCGCGTCCAAACTTCGCGTAAGCGAACCAGGCACCTGCAGCTATGAGCACAAGCACAATTACCAGGTCCACGATGCTTATTCTTCCGAAGATCCGACCTCGTTCGTCGAGAAGACGCACCCACACCCTCTCCTTCCAGGAAGAAACACGCTGTAAGTATTCTACCCTATAGTGGACGAGCATTGTCCATGGTGAGTTCGCCGCGGTAGCCAAGTTAGCTGTGGCAAAGTCGCGGGGCTCTTCATAAAATGCTCCGGTAGGTCTAGACGACATAACACGGGAGGGCGAATGATGCGACAGAGCGCGACCTCGTTCACTTCCCTGCTGGGAAACCGATTGGGTCTTGTCGGGCCTTCACATCACGCCTCTCAAGATGCAATCCAGACCGAAACACCCGGGTCATCATGTCTCACGCCGCTCCCCGACGCAACAACAGACTGCCCAGTGTTCTTGGCGAACAATGAAGCAAATGGTCTTCTCAAGCAGAAGCTTGTTGACCTCGGGTTCATAGCCGGAACTCCCCTCCGGCTCATAAGAAGAGGCCCCAAAGGAAACCTGATTGCCGTCCGGCTCAGGAACACCGTCATTGCGCTGAGGAGTGAGGAAGCTCGCTCACTATTGGTCGCTCCGGCCACGACGTCTTTGACGGCCAAGGACGAGTAGCCGACCTGATGAGTGGTTCATCGACGATCGGACAGTTGGATGGTTGGACGACTAGACGGGTAAACGAGCAGGTAAGGAAATGAGTATGAGCAACCGGCCCTTGTTAGTGGCTCTGGCAGGCAACCCGAATGTCGGAAAGAGCACTGTTTTCAACGCTCTAACCGGGCTTAGGCAGCACACGGGCAACTGGACAGGCAAGACGGTCGCGCTCCTTGCGGGGACAGTCCACTACGCAGGCCAAGAGCTCCGGTTCGTTGACCTCCCGGGAACGTACTCCCTCCGCGCAAGTTCGCGAGAAGAGGAAGTCGCGAGAGATTTCTTACTCCACGAAAAACCCGACGTTACCGTATGTGTTGTGGATGCCACATGCCTTGAGCGAAACCTGAATTTCGTGCTTCAGGTACTAAGAGCCGCGCCTAGGTGCGTCGTTTGCTTGAACCTCATGGACGAAGCCCGAGCCCACGGTCTCCTGATAGATACCGACCTTCTGTCTACGGAACTCGGCGTCCCGGTTGTTCCGACGGCAGCAAGGAGCGGAGAAGGAATTGCAGACCTGTTGGAAACCGTGTATCAGGCGGCACGGGGTTCTCAGGGACCTCAGGACGCCCAGGGCGCTCGGGCTTCAGAGCACACCGACGACCCGGCAACTCACAAGGGTTCAAGGACCGTTGGCTCAACAACCACCGACAGCGAAGTCGCAGCCATATATCGCGAAGCGGAAAGGATAGCCTCGAGAGTCGTGAGAAGGTCCGGCGAAGTTTCGA
The DNA here is from genome assembly GCA_002385465.1 of Candidatus Fermentithermobacillaceae bacterium UBA3951. Taxonomy (GTDB): domain Bacteria; phylum Bacillota; class Sulfobacillia; order Fermentithermobacillales; family Fermentithermobacillaceae; genus UBA3951. Next base: position 725 of record DGDN01000102.1, on the reverse strand, counting down.
AGACGCTTACCGACCGGCTCGACGACATTGTCACATCCCGGCGGTTCGGCATACCCATCATGCTTTTCTTGCTGGGAATGGTGTTCTTTATCACCATCTCATTGGCCAACTACCCGTCCGCGGCACTGTCGTGGGTCCTCTTCAAGGTCGAAGACGCGCTCAGCGCAATCGTGCTTGGTTTGGGGGCGCCCGAATGGCTTCACGGGATCCTTGTGCTCGGCTGCTACCGCACGGTGGCATGGGTAGTTGCGGTGATGCTCCCGCCAATGGCCATCTTCTTTCCGCTGTTCNNGGTCCTCTTCAAGGTCGAAGACGCTCTCAGCGCAATCGTGCTTAGTTTGAGGGCGCCTGAGTGGCTCCACGGAATCCTTGTCCTTGGCTGCTACCGCACCGTGGCGTGGGTAGTCGCGGTGATGCTCCCGCCTATGGCCATCTTCTTCCCGCTATTCACCCTACTGGAGGACTTCGGATACCTACCCAGAGTGGCCTTCAACCTGGACCACCTCTTCCACAGAAGCGGCGGCCACGGTAAGCAAGCCCTCACGATGAGCATGGGATTCGGCTGCAACGCGGCAGGGGTGGTGGCCGCGCGTATCATCGAATCTCCCAGGGAGCGGCTTATCGCAATCCTAACCAACTGTTTCGTCCCCTGCAACGGCCGGTTTCCCACTCTCATACTCCTATCCAGCATCTTCTTTCGGGGTAGAGGGTTCCTTGGCTCCGCG
>DGDN01000123.1:21909-29104 GCA_002385465.1 Candidatus Fermentithermobacillaceae bacterium UBA3951 | reverse complement strand
CCGACGATAGAGACAATCTCCCCTTCTCCCACCCGGAAAGACACACCGTAGAGGGCAGGGACGCCATCGTATGAGACGTGGATGTTGTCAACTTCTAGCAACGTACTTCCCTCCCAGGTATGCTTTGATAACCTCAGGGTCGGCCGATACTTCTTCGGGCTTCCCTTCGGCGATCTTCTTTCCCGAGTTAAGGACCACAATCCGGTCGGAGATCGGCATGATTACCTCCATTACGTGCTCTACCATGAGGATCGTGATACCTTCACGGCTTATGGCCCTTATGCACTCGACGGCGGCCTGACACTCGGTGGGGTTGAGACCGGCCATGGCCTCGTCGAGCATGAGAAGCGTTGGCCTGGTAGCAAGGGCACGGGCCATCTCAAGCCTCTTCTTGTCTGCAATAGTCAAGGCTGAAGCCAGATAGTCCCTCTTTGGATAGAGGCCCGTGAACTTCAGGACCTCAATGGCCCTATTGCGCGCATCGGCTTCACCCTTGCTCCTCAAGTACGCCCCGACCATAACGTTGTCGAGCACGGTCATACCCTTGAAAACGCGCACGATCTGAAAGGTCCTGGCGATCCCGGCCTGGCACGCCTGCTCCGGGTTATATTGCGTAATGTCCTCCCCGCGGAACAGGATCTTGCCCTTCTCCGGGTTGTACACCCCTGCGATGGAGTTGAAGAGCGTGGTCTTGCCCGCACCGTTCGGACCTATGAGACCCACGATCTCGCCTTCGTTTACCGACATGGTAACATCATCGTTGGCTACCAAGCCGCCAAACCGCTTGGTTAGGTTAACTACTTCAAGCAGCGCCATAGGCTATTCCTTCCTCGCTTTGAGTCTGCCGAACATGCCCATCAACCCCTTGGGCTGGAACACGGCGAACAGCATCACCAAGAGCCCGTAAAGCATCAGGTCTACCGCCTGTCCTGTCCCGCCCAGCGTTACACGGGTGGCTTCGGATATCCCGATGAGGGTCAGCGCCCCCAAAACCGGTCCCCATAGAGTCCCAAGCCCGCCCAGCACAGCCATGAGACACATGCTCACGGATACAGGCTGAGCAAGAACACTCATAGGGTCGATAAACATGACATACTGCGCGTAAAACGTACCTGCCATCGACGTGAAGAGGGCGCTCATCATGAACGCTATAAGCTTGTATTGCGCCGCATTCACGCCGAGAGCGCGGGCGCCATCCTCATCCTCTCTGATCGCCCTGAAGTAATACCCGAGCTTGGAGCGCTCCATCTTGTAAACCACAAGCAGCGCTATCGCGAGAAAAGTGAGGATGGTGTAGTAATAAGGAGCTTTGTTGGTGCCGTGAAACTGGAAGTTGATAAGGGAAGCCTCCCTTATCGGGACCGTCACTCCTACTGCCCCGCCCAGTCTTCTGGTATTGACAACTATGGCCGACACGATCTCGGCCAGGGCGATGCAGGCGATGGTGAAATAGTATCCTCTCAGCCGGAAAGTTGTGTATCCCAATACCACCGCTGCAATCATGGAAAGGGCCATGCCGGCCAGCATACCTATCCATGGGTTCACGCCGAAATCCCTGAGGAGCAACGACGAGGTGTAGGCCCCTATCCCGAAGAAAACCGTGTTTCCCAACGCAACTTGCCCGGTGTAACCTCCGGTTATGTTCCAAGCCACAGCCATAAGGGCGTTCATGCAAACCAGGACGCCCACGTGCTGCGGGTAGGGAAGGCGGAATACCTTGGGATAGACCAGGGCGATAACGGCGACGGCGACAGGCAACAAAGCCCGGGTCCAGTTACGTCTCGGATGCGCCTCTTCATGTTTCATATATCACCAACACCTTCCGACGATGCTCTAATACTTGCCCAAAAGACCTTGAGGGCGGATAGCGACGACCAACAAGTATACGACCAGTACCACTGCGAACTTGAAAGCCGGTCCGATTAGGAAGCCTCCTACCACCTGAATGAGACCGACGATTATGCCCGCCGCGAAAGCCCCTTTGATGCTCCCGAACCCTCCGAGCGCTATGACTACGCTGGCGGTCGTACCGAAGACGAGTCCGATGTTGGGCTCAACCGGGTAGAACGTAGTGAGGAGACCTCCGGCCAAACCCACGCAGGCCGAGCCGACGGCCCACGCCAGAGTGTACATTTGCTCGGTGTTTATGCCCATGAGAGACGCCGCGTCCCGGTCTTCGGCGGTGGCCATCATGGCGCGCCCGATTTCGGTCTTCTCCACAAGCCAGTGGATGACTCCGTAGGCCAAAATGGCGCCGGCAGCCGCCACCAACTGGGGAGCTCCAACATACACCTTGCCGAGAGCCACTCTAAGGTCGCCCACCAAGGAATTCTGGACCATTCGAGAGTTGGGCGACCAGAGAAACTGCGCCATGCTCCTCAGGAAAATCGACAGACCGAAGGTCGCGAATATCTGCGTGAGCCTTGGAGCATCGAGTATTCTCTTGGTTATCAGCTTGTAGACGCACACGCCCAAGAGGCCGAGGGCGCCGATGGAAATGGGCAGAGATACCAGAGGATCGAGACGAAAAAGAGCCCACATCCAAAATGCCGTATACATGCCCAGCATCAGAAATTCGCCGTGAGCGAAGTTTATTATCTGGGCCACGCCGAGGATAAGTGATAGCCCGACTGCAACCAGGGCGAACACGAATCCCATAAGAATGCCGTTTATAACGGCCTGAGCCAGTATCTCAAATGTCATTTGTAAGAGATCACCCCTGTCCTGGGCGGAGGGGAGGCCCTAGAGCCTCCCTCTCCAGCGCGTGGGACACATGAGTCAAATGTGCTTACTACTCCAGTTCAGACCAGTTCGGCCTCGGCCAGACGATCTCTTCGCTGGCGAAGGGGAACGGCCATACCGTCCTGTGGATACCGTTGAAGACCTGAGTGCAGACACCCGAAGCGTAGATGTTCTGACCGCTGGAGTCGAACTTGATGCCTTCCCAAGGCATGATCAGCTGGTCGCCCGGGATGTCGGTCTCGATAAGAGCCTGCCGGATGGCCTCGGGATCGGTTGACCCGGCCCTGTTAATCGCTTCAGCAAGGGTCAAGAAGGCGGTGAAGTTACGAGAGGAGTTCTCGGTCATCTCCTGGTTGAACTTCTCTCTGAACATATCCGCGATCCTCTTGGTGTCTTCCCGCTTCTCGGCAATATCCAGGGCCCAAGCAGCCTTGGTGATGACGCCTTCTGCGTTCTTTCCAAACACCTCGAAGAACTTGGGGTCAACAAACCCGGCTCCGTAGCCGAGTACCGCGTCAGGGTTGTAGTCAAACTGCTTCATGGTCTTCATGAACAACACGGCGTCAGGAGTCTGCGCCTGCATGATGATTACATCGGGGTCCTTGGCCTTGAGGCTCTGGACTTCGCTGGTAACGTCGCTGCTCCCGGGCGGGAACGGGAACCGGCAGACGACTTCGTAACCGCGCTCATCGGCGAGTTTCTGGGCCATATCCCCCATGTCGGCACCCTGAAGGGTGTTCTCGTGGATAAGGCCGATGGTCAGGATCTCTTTCCCTTTCTCTGCACGGACGTCGTCCATGAGGTCAAAGAGGTTGCCAACTATGTGGGCGTCGTGGGGCCCGGTCCTGAAGAACCACTTGAGGCCCCTTTCAGTCAGTCCGATAGCCGACGAAGAACCGTTTACAAAGGGGATGCCGAGCCTCTCCGCAGCCTGGCTCGCCGTCTGGGTGACCGAGCTCAGGTAGCAGCCTACAATACCTACGACGCCTTCCTGGGTCACAAGCCTCTCGACTTCGCTCTGGCCCTTCTCAGGGAGACCCTGGTGGTCGGCAACTACGAGCTCAACTTTGGCTCCACCCAGTCCGGGAAGCCCCTCTTCTTTGGCAAGAGGCAGGTTGAAGTCATACGAGCCGTTTATGATCTCAACGGCCAGCTCGATCCCGTACTTGGAGTCAAGTCCGACGTTGGCAGCTACCCCTGACAGCGGGTACAAGATGCCGATCTTGACCGTGTCCACCTCTTTGCCTGTCTGGTCGCCCTCTTCCGGCGTCTTGGGAGTGCATGCTCCCAAGACCATGGAGGCGATGACCAGCATGATTGTCAACAATATCGGAAGACTTCTCTTTACAGAGCCGATTCTCAATCGGAACCCTCCCTCAGATTTCTGCTTCTCCAAACATTTACCTCAAAAAAACCACCCAACAACTACGCGCCAAAGGCACCTACTCTGCGACTTCCTCTCCCCACCCCCTCCCTCCATATCAGGGTAGTCTCCTATTTTCAGTCAGAAAGGGCCTCTCGGCGACGGGCGGCGCGCTCTAATTCGCGCCCCCATCAGGCCTTGGTGATGCCAAAGAGATTGGCCAAGTTGTCTCCCAAGAGGAGATCCATCTCAGACTCGCTCAGGAAGTCGCAGTGCTTGAAGAACTGGTAAGACTGACGGTAGGTGCAGAAACGGATCACGTTGGGCATGTCCGAACCCCACACAAGTCGTTCGGCACCGAACCAGTCCCGGAGCTGACGGATGAGCGGACGAGCCTCGGCATAGGGGTACTCCCAAATACCGCCGTAGCTTATGGGATACGCGATTTCAATCAGGAACTTAGGCAGCTTGGCAAGCCTGTGCGCCACGTCGGGGAGCTTGTACTTGCCGTCCTGAGCGTAGTACCCGAGTGGGAAAGCCTGGACCAACACCGTGGGTATCCCGGGGTGGCGCTCAAGCACCTTGTACATCCGCTCCATCTGATCTGTGTAGGCCTCGGCCGAGGGGAAAGCTACCGGCGCGGGGTCCCAGAAGAGCACCAGACCGGCCTTCTCGACGGTGTCCCAGAAGATCTCGTACTTCTCATCGTCAACGTTGTCCTTGTACCCGTTCTCCCAGAACTCTCCCACCTGGTAGAAAATCCCCTTCATCTTCAGGGTCTTTATGCAGCGGTCAAGTTCTGCCAGCTCTTCGTCGGTGTGAGCCCTTCCTTCGTGCACGTTGGCAAGCGCGATGAACCTGTCCGGATACTGCGCAACGCAATCGGCGAAGAAATCGTTGAGCCTTCCGTAGATCGGATGGTTCTGGAGCACGCAGCAGTCAACCCCGGCATAGTCCATCTCTGCCACCATGTACTCGGCCGTGCAGATGTTGTCTATGAGGCTGGGTGCGAAGTACTGGAGAGCAATATCGCCCTTATCCGTAGTCCACTCGAACCGTCCGTACCTCACCGCCTTGAACCCTACGTTGGCCATGCCTGCCGGTGAGGGGTCCTTGCCGTCCCACAGAGTCCTCTCTTTTACGGGAGACAAGTCCCTTTTCCAATAAGGCGCGTTAATGGACGAGTAACAGCCTCTCTGGAGCCGCCTCAAGTGCTCCTCGGCGGAGCGATGACCGCTTGCCCCTCCCATGAACGGGAACGTGTGCACATGCGAGTCGATGATCATGACCGTACCCCTTCCTTTCCTGCATCTTTCAAATGAGCGAACGCTCAGAGACCAAGGGCCAATCAGGCAAACTTGCCTCTCCCTGCGATGGGCCACACATCCTCTACAACGCCGTTCCGCACTACGTAGAGCACATCGTGGAGGTTTACCGTGGTGCAGCAGTGGCTCGGGATGAGGAGGATTTTGTCTCCCACCTCGAGCGGCTTCTTGGCCGTCTTGGCGAACTTCTCATCCAAAGAACCGATTCCCGGTAGCCTGTCGGGAGTCTCGGTGGGCTTTAGAGTCACGTGCTCCTCAGACATATGGTGGACCACAAGACCGTAAGACGGCAGCGTGGAAACCATGCCGAACTCTTTCGTCATGGATTTGAGCCCGGCGTCCGTTATATAAATGTCCGGTTCGGGATGGCTTCCGATGGTAGCAATCACAGCAAGGGAGTTCATGAAATCCACCCCGGCGGTCCCGCCGTAGCGGGTGTCCATAAAGATGTATGAGCCGGCTTCGATGTCAGTAAGTCCTTTGCGCTTCCCGCCGAACATATAGGTACCCGAGCCTGCGGCGCTGACTATACCGGAATCCAGACCGGCTTTCTCCTTAATCGCGTCACGGTAGCTGAGGAGGATGTCGTAAGCCTTTTCGGCTGCCGCTCTCCGCTCCTCAAGATCGGGCATGAATACTACGAAGCCTTCATAACCCATGATGCCGGCGTACCAGACACCCGGGGTGGAGGAAGCCAGCTTGGCAAGTTCGATTGCGTCCTCGTGAACACGGACGCCTCCTCGCTTGTTGCCCACATCGACCTCAATAACGATGCCTACGTTTCCGCCTATTGCTGCCGACTCTCTCGCGATATCCAGGAGGTTCTGCTTTGAGTCTACGGCGGCTTTCAAGTTGGTCTTCTTTGATAGTGCCGCCAGCCTCTTCAGCTTGTTGGCTCCGACAGTCTGGTTGGCTATAAGGATGTCGGGCACGCCGCCTTCGGCCATCGCCTCGGCCTCTCCCAGCTTGGCGCAGCAGATGCCGAGAGCTCCCTTGGCGATCTGGATGTTCGCGATCTGGGGCGTCTTGTGGGTCTTGGCGTGGGGGCGGATCCCAACTCCTGCACCGCTCTCCTTCAGGAAAGCCATCATCTTGTCCATGTTGGCTTCCATGATGTCCAGATCCACCATGAGGGCCGGGGTTTCAATCTCAGTCCACGGCTTACCTATCACTTGTTGGTACTCTTTGCTGAGACAGCCCTGGGTCTTGTCAGTCACTTTACTCATCCTCCTCACTGGCTATTTGAGGTGTAGCCTGGAACCGGCCTTCCGGGCAGCACCTTAAGACCTTAATCTGTTCCCTCACGTAGTTCACGAGCCCGCCACACTCTAAGAGCCGGATGACCCGGTCTGAGAGTCGTTCCCCTTGCAAAACCTTTTGTTTCTCCGGCACGGTAACCGTGCCTGTGGAAAGATCCACGACCACCTTGTCGCCCTCCGACACGACGCTGCGTATGCGGTCACACCTAAGGATCGGCAGCCCCACGTTGATTGCGTTTCTGTAGAAAATGCGACCGAACGACTCGGCCACGACGCATGAAACACCTGCCGCGCGGAGGCCTATGGCTGCGTGCTCGCGCGATGAACCGCACCCGAAGTTCCTGCCCGCCACTATGATGGAACCCCGCACAAAACGAGCGGCAAACCCAGGATCTGCGCCCTCCATCACGTGAAGGGCAATATCCTCGGGCTTTACGAGCTCCAAGTATCTACCGGGTACTATCTGATCGGTGTCGACATCGTCACCGAACCGGTATGCCCTGCCC
>DGDN01000123.1:21334-21777 GCA_002385465.1 Candidatus Fermentithermobacillaceae bacterium UBA3951 | reverse complement strand
TATTTTCTGGGGTCGGCGATCCGTCCCCCGATAGCCGATGCTGCCACCGTAGCAGGTGACGCGATAAACACCTCAGCCTGATTACTTCCCATTCGACCTGGAAAGTTCCTGCTAGAAGCCGAGATACATCTTTCTCCTGCGGCCAGGATCCCTTGGTGCGCGCCGAGGCACGGACCGCAGCCGGGAGAAACCAGCACTGCGCCTGCGTCTATCAAGATCTGCACATATCCCAGGTCAATGGCTTTTCTGAGGATCTCCGTCGACGCGGGAACCACAATCAACCTGCAGCTCTTGCTGATCCGCTTGCCGGACAGTATGCGGGCGGCTATTTCCAGGTCTTCCAGCCTGCCGCCGGCACACGTGCCGATGAGGGCTTGGTCGACCCGCTCGCCCTCCACGTGGGTCACACCGTAGACGTTATCGACCCGGGACGGACATGCCAC
>DGDN01000123.1:20681-21044 GCA_002385465.1 Candidatus Fermentithermobacillaceae bacterium UBA3951 | reverse complement strand
CCGGCTCTGGTTCCTCGCCGGTCCTTCTCCTTACGTATTCAAGCACATCGGGTGTCGGCTGTATGTAGGAGGTCTTGGCCCCCATCTCAACGGCCATGTTGCACAGGGTCATTTTGTCGGCCAGGGGAAGGCCCAGCACGGCATCGCCTGAGAACTCGATACCCATGTATCCGGCAACTTCAGTGCCCAATTGCCCGAGAGCATGAAGAGCCAGGTCCTTACCCATGACGCCCCGGGGGACGCTGCCCTCGTAGGTCACGCGGATAACCTCGGGAACTCTCATCCACATCTCCCCGGTGGCCAAGATGCCTGCCATATCGGTTGCACCGCAGCCGGTGCCGAAAGCTCCCAAAGCCCCAAGAG
>DGDN01000123.1:10550-20560 GCA_002385465.1 Candidatus Fermentithermobacillaceae bacterium UBA3951 | reverse complement strand
CGAAAGCTCCCAAAGCCCCAAGAGTGGTTGTGTGGGAATCTGTCTCGACGACAACCATCCCGGGTTTCACTAGCCCGGCCTCGACCATGACCTGGTGGCAGATGCCCGAGTTGACGTCAAAGAAGTGCTCTATCCCTTGGGCGGCACAAAACTCCCGCATCTCTTTCTGGTTGGCGGCCGACATGATCGTTGGGGCCGGCGCGTAGTGGTCCATTGCAAAAACCACACGGCTGGGATCCCATACTTTCTCGGCCCCCATCTCTTTAAACGAGATTAGGACCTGTAGATAGAGGTCATTTACCTCTGCCAAATCGATTCGGGCACTCACTGTCTGTCCCGCTTCTACAACGGTCTGGCCTGATGCCCTGGCTAGGATCTTCTGGAGCGCATGCACGGCAAGAAATCCTCCTTCGCCTTCATTCCCATCAACACTAAGAAGCAATAACCGTGCCATAACTACGCCGGCGACCCGGCAAGGACCCGGACGTTCTTCGGGGATCGCCTGAAAGATGCAGGTAGAGTAGCGAATGACGGTTTTTCTCGTATGCTTCTCAATGTGTGGAAAGAGGAGATGTAGTAGGTACGGGGTCCCGTGGCGGCTCTTCTCCGTGACTCCTCTCCTATACTATAGGCGAGGGATAGAAATGGGGGCGGCGTGAACTTGCGCGGTCGACACATGTTGCAGATCGTCGCGCGCTGCGCAACGTTTGCAACGTTTTCGTCGGGAACCGGTGACCGTATCCGGCCGTCTCACGGTTGGGAGGTGCTCTTGCCTTGAGGATTGATCGCGTGTTCCGCTCTACCGGGCTCAGGGTCCTGGCCGTTTTCTTGGTGATGGGATTGGCCGCCTGTGTTTTCGCAGGATGCGCCTTGGGGAACAAAGGAAAGGATCTGGCTTTAAACCCTGAGGCCGGCGGGTCGCAATTGCAGGGCACATCCTCAGCCCAGCTTCCGCCGGCCGCAGAGCCGTCACGGCCGGGGGCTTCGCCTGTTCACCCGCCTTCGCAAGCGTCGCCATCCACACCCGTGTCGTCACCACCGGGAGTCTCACCTACCCAGACACCTTCTGCGGTGCCGCCTTCTACCCCGGTATCCTCGTCACCCGGCACATCGCCTGGTGGCGCACCCTCTCAGGTAGAACCCTCAGGCCCCGTGTCGCAGGGTCTTTCTCCGGTATATCGCCCGGAGGTAACCTGGGACCCGGGAGAGCTCGTCGAACTCAAAGACCTAGATGACAGTTTCATGATCGACCTCCGGTACGCAACTGAGGACAACTTCACGGGAAAGAAGATATACTCCCAAGCCAAGTGCTTGCTGGTGCGGGGGACAGCAGAGAAACTCATAGCAGCCAACCGCGAGTTCGCCGAAATGGGCTACCGGCTGAAGATATGGGATGCCTATAGGCCGCCGTCGGCACAGCGAGCCCTGTGGGAAGCCGTCCCCGACCCGGCCTACGTGGCCAATCCGGAAAAAGGCTCAATCCATACTAAAGGCGCAGCCGTCGACGTTACCCTCGTTGATGCGGAAGGCAACGAGCTGCCGATGCCCACCGGCTTCGATGACTTCAGCGAGAAAGCCGCCATTGACTACGATGGGTGCGCGGAAGAACAGGCTCGGAATAGGGAGCTCCTTGCCGAAGTCATGGTGAGAAACGACTTCGCTCGGATTGAGTCAGAGTGGTGGCACTTCGTGGACAACCAGGCGAGCCGCTATCCCATGCTCGATGTGGAATTCGAGGATATCGAGTAGAGAAAGCACTAAGACGTCGCAAGACCTCGTACGTCCGCCCTTTTGCGCCACTGTCCGCCGCTTTGGTGAACAACCACCAGTAGCTCTAAGGCTAAGGCCGCGAACCGCCGCCTCCCGCCGCCGTCCGGGCGGTATCCAACCCAAAACGGCCCCTCAGCCTGTTCACCTCGGCTTCATCCAGGTCGGGAAGGGGTACCAACGCCTCCGCCAGGCGCTTAGCTGCATCTTCGGGAATGGCATAGACCGAGTCGCCTGGACGTGCACGCACCTCCAGGCCGACGTCGGAGAGAGATACCCCACCGGCCTTCGGTCCGATCATCCACTCCATGGGGATCACCCAGGGTCTAGAAGGAGTCACGTCGCCACGGAATTCGGCAGGGCCCATGGCTTGCGCCAGCCCGATGACCTTCCGCACGGGAGACGTGATATATATGAAAAACAGCGTGCCCTCTCGGACTTGCTTGGCCAGCCTTTCTTTTCCCGCCGGGAAACTTACGGTGCAGTAGGGTATACCTACGTCCAGCGAGCGGAAGAAGGTCGGATATACCAGTTTGATCGAGTAGGGTTCCCCAAGTGAGTTGTGGAGGAGTCCCGGAGTCTCACCTTTGGACGCCTTGATATCCGGGCGGGTGTCTGCGGCGCCGGTCTCTTTGCCGGCGACGGCGCCCGTAGGGGAAGGTACGGTGGACTCCTGAACCGCGCTGTGCTCACCGGTATTCATACCGTGGCTCATACCGCTATGCACGATGAATGTCCGGAGCGCTGAGACTGTCTTCTCGATATCGTCCAGGCGGCGCTCGACCGCCTCGATCCGCTTACGCATGAAACACCTCCGCTTGTGGTTCTGTGCCGGATTTTCGGCACCTTAGTACGGGCGCGTGGGTCTGTTTTGTGAGGCAATACTAGGCCTACCCCTCGGGCGGCTACGCGCCACCGGGGTGCGAATGTGAGGCTCTTTCCCTTCTGCGGCAGGGCTTGAGCGGCTACGGCTAGAGCAGTTCCGCGAGGACCCTTCCCACGATCGACCTGGCCAGTATCACCGGCGCACCCGTAATGGACCCAACCTTCTCTTTCATGGCCATCGTGTACCCGATGCAGTCCATGACCACCAGGTCGGCGCCCCAATCTCGCAGCCGGGCGGCCGCTTTCTCTGTATCTCTCGGATCGCCGTACGGCGAAGCCGCTTCGATCTTCAAGAGCTTATGGCTTGTTAACCCGCAATAACCGTTTTGCCAGGCCCGCTCCCGATCCCCGTGGACCAAAGACCACCGCTCGTATCCTTGCTCTATCTGCTCCTCGTCAGGCAGGAGGACGCCGAGCTTTCTCCCTCTGGCGAGCGCCGAGACCACGTTCAAGAGGAGTGGCTGCGGCACGACAAGGAGCTTCTCGCACGCTAGCTCGGGAAACTCTCCGGTACAGACCAGGGCGACCACGTCGGCCCCTTCCTCAACAAGCCTGCTTATCTTATCAACCATCCTGGGGAGTATGTGCCTTTCCGCTATCGTCACAGGGGTACCGTCGGCCATCCTGGTGACCAGGACGTAATCGCCCGGGTTTGGAGCCAGCTGTCGCACTTCTCCCAAGGTCAACCCGTCCAAAGCACCCGCCTCGATTATCTTTACGGGCAGGCTCGAACCCGGTCCTTCGGCGCCGAGACCCATAGCCATCCTGAGTTCTGGAATAAGATCAGGCCTGGGCGACTGCCCTATCGTCACCGTACCGAGCGTCTTTATGCGCGCGGGTCCGGTCGTTTCACTTGCTTCATCTCCGTGTCTTCCCTTTACACCATCGTTACGGTTCATGACGCTCCCCTCCAGTTCCCCAAACCGTAATCCACACGCAACCCGGGTGCGAACCCTGCTCAGCCCAACCCTTCCCGTATATGCCCAGCCGTCATCATTGGCTTCCCCGGTTCAACAAATTATTACCAGATTTTCAAAGTCTTTGCAAGCCCTTTGGAATGCTGTCGGACCGTGCGACGACCAGGGGCGCCTCGCACGGCGCCTCCGTGCCGGCATACTCATAGGGCCCCCAACGACATCCGGTGCGCACAGGTTGCGCACATGATTAAGCCTCAGGAATCCCTCCCCATCGTCCTCAAGTGGGTCATGGGTCCGTACAGGCCTACCAGCGTCTCAAACTCGGTCTCATCATAGAACCTGCACTTCCCGGCGCCGAAGGCTTTGGCCACTTCGATCACGAAGCGCGTTGCTTCCTCTATGTCCGTGGGGTGGCTGGCCCCTGTCGCGCAACCGGGCACTACGCTGCAAGCGGTTATTGCGACGCCCACCAGCGGCGCATCGGTGGCCGTGGACGGCTGGAGTATGCTGTTTAGGTGATAAACGCCGTTCCCATAGGGGGTGATATCCTGGATAGTAACCGGGAATGTCACAGGCGGTTTTCCCGTGGTAATACTCATGATATCCAGGAGGTCCTCGCTCACCCTGAGGATATAGCCTTCTTTCACGGTAGGCGAGATGGCAAAGCCCCTCACGTTGATAATCCTATTGCCTTTCGTGGTGTCGACGGACAAGATCGCGTCCATCTCACGGTCGACTTCGTGCCTGTTCATCGTCGCCATGTCCACCGGGGCGCCCATAAATGGGACCGGATCGTGGGGCAACGTGGGCGAATTGGGGCATACATGGGTACATATGATCACATCTCCGGGGAGGGTATCGCCCAGGGCGGCCATTTGCGAAAGCTTCAAAGCGGCCGCTACCGCAGTCACCGCGCCGTCGGCGTCAGACACCATCCCGATGGCCTCCGGCCTGGCCCCCACACCTCCCAAACGCCCAATAATGCCCAGCGTCGGCGCATTTCCCCCTTGGGATTTTCCTCGCTGCCCGGGGATCAATATCTTCACGAAGTCCGTGTGGCCTTTTTCGCCGTAAATGGTCTTAAACGAAACCTGGCCCACACCCCAGGTATTCACCGCATCGACCACGGCCTGTCCGCAGGCTTTCGGGCTATCCAAGAGGGTTATGGCTTCGAGTACCGCCTTAAAGCTCATGCTACCTTCCTCCCTGCGTAAACCTTGTTCCACGCTGCATCAGGTAAATCGCACCTAGGCTCAGAAAACGTACCGTATAACATCCTTTCCGACTGCCTGCTCAACTGCCTTATATAGCTCGGGATCCCTGACGCCCGCTCCAAGAATCAGTTCTCTGCGCGGGACAGTCACCACGGCTATCCCCTGTCCCTCTTTCACCTCGGCAGACGATACGGGATAGCCCGTGTCCAAGTCGAGAGTGGTAATGAGATCTGGGAATGTGGCGAGGCGTTTGAAAGCACCGTCTGTCCTCTCGAGCGTTATGTACTCGTTCCAGAACGTGAGTTCGTTAGTCTCGTTCCCAGACTCCACCGCCAGCACGCCGGTGTCGAACCCGCCGGAGCTCACCAGGACTTTCTTGGCTACAACTCCCCTGAGCGCCAGAGAACCCCGGGAAGCTTCGGCAGCCGCCAAAATCCGCTCTTCTCCGTGATGCGCCTCGAGCATTGCCTTTCCAACCCGGATGCACCGGGAGATGGCTCCCACTGCGTTATGTTCCCCGGCATAGGAAGCACTCACCGGGTTTCTCGCGACGGCAACCAGCCCTCCGGTATAGGCCGCAGCCTGCCGGACAACGGAATCGGCGAAGTCCAGGCTTCCGTGGATGAGCACTTCCAGGTAGGTCCCTTCCTCCCGGCTTCCCCCAACAACGGCCTGGATAGACTCATATCCCTTTACCCGGTGGAGGCCCATTGAACCCATGATCCCGGTGGGATGAGCCCGTCCGTTACAGGGAGCATCTACCACTGGGAGCCCCGTCCCTGCCGACTGTATCCAACCGTTCACCGTGGCCAACCCTCCGCACTCATTGGCGATAAGGCCCGACACCTTAAGCCCGGTCTTTTCGCAGAAGAACCGGACGGCCCTCGCGTACTCCTCGGCCCCCGCGTGGTATCCCTTGCCTGCCGGCGACCCTACCGCGGACACCGTGAGAAGGACTGCGTCTTCCGGCAAATCGTCAAGATCGACCAAAGTGAGCCCCGACCCCGAAGGTGAATCCCCTGCTCTTTTCATCTCGAGCGCCATCTTCCCCAACCGCATACCCAACTCGGGCGAGCCGCCGCCTCCACCTCCGTAGAAACTGCCGCCGGTGACGGCTGCCTCAAGGATTTCTTCGTTCAGAACTGTCGTAGCCACGCGGGCCCCTCCTTTTCCTCACTGCTTCGTGGATGTTGTTCAAAACGACCGCCCCTCAGTCCTGTCTGGACGTGCAAATAAGTCCGCGCACCTTGGTCATTCTGTCCAGGGACTACATAATGTTACTACGATCACCTATAGGGGAAAGAGGTGTTACGAATGTCCGAGATAAAGGTCCCGAACACCCCGGAGGCGCTCGCAAGCGCAGGGTGCACCCGTATCGCAATTGGCCAACACGAATTGCCTCCCCTTCCGTATGCCTATGATGCCCTGGAACCGTACATAGGCCGGGAGACAGTGCGGATCCACCACGACCTGCACCACAAGAGCTACGTAACCGGCCTCAACCAAGCGGAACTGGAGCTGTCCAGGCAGAGGGATGCATCCAACTTCGCCAACAACCGATATTGGGAAGAGCAACTGGCATTCAACGGGAGCGGGCACATCCTCCACAGCATCTACTGGTCAAACATGGCACCGCCTTCCGTGAGAAAACCCGAACCAGAAAGAGCCATGCTGGCCTGGATAGACTTGTCTTTCGGCTCGTTTGAGGGCATGAAAGGCCAGCTCACCGCGGCCGCCGAGCAAGTACAGGGCTCCGGTTGGGCCACGCTTGCTTGGAACCCGGCCTGGCAGAGGCTCGAGGTACTTCAGGTCCGGCGCCATGAGAACCTCACCGAATGGGGCGCAATCCCCCTCTTGGTGGTGGACGTCTGGGAGCACGCATACTACCTGGATTACCAGAACAGGCGCGGGGAATACCTGAAGGCTTGGTGGAACCTGGTGGACTGGAGCGACGTGGGGCGCAGGATGGCCCTTGCGATGAAATCCTGCGTGCCGCTGGTCAAGTAGGTAAACCAAATACCGGAACGCCGTAACCGACCGGAACGTATAGTAACCGGCGGGTGTGGGCGGGCTCGAAAGAAGGCAATAGGGAACCGGAGCTGTCTTGCCTCATGGCCTGGGCAAACCAACTCAGCCGCGGGCGAAAAGCTTACGTCTTCTTGTCGGGCCTTTCCCGGGCGAGCGCGCATACTTTCCCGACATCGATTACCTCGACAGGTTGTTTGGAGCTGCGCCCAAGCGCCCTGGCGAATGACTCGTTATCTCCGGGTCTCAGGCTGTCGACCATGACAGTAAGCACAGGCTCGCGACGACCGTCTCCGGAGTCGCAAACCGGCCTAGCCCCTAGACCTGCGCCCACGACACGAGGAACGTCCAACGCCCGCCGGATGACTTCCCTGAGCTCTTTGGTGGGAGTCATCATCCGCCACCTCCCCTTCTAAATCGCAGCATATCTTATGTTTACTCGGCGCCACACGTTCCTATGAGAAGACTATTGGAAATAGTAAGAACGCTGAAAATCCGAGAGGGCAAGAGCAATCTGCCTTGTTCTACTGCTTAATCTCATCGAGCCGGCGTAGCGTTTCTTCTGCGGTGGCCATGATATGGCGGATTATCTCCCGTGCCGGCTCTACGCGCGTTACCATGGCAGCGATCTGTCCGGCCATGAGCGACCCGTACTGTACGTCTCCGTCCACTACCGCAGCCCTAAGGCGGCCTGCACCCAGCGCTTCGATTTCCTCTGCGCCGGCACACCTTGCTTCCAAGGCAAGGAACTCCCGGGCAAGTTTGTTGTCCAAGACCCGTACGGGATGGCCCGTTGTCCTTCCCGTGACTACGGTATCCCTGTCTCTGGCTTTAATGACGGCCTGCTTGTAGTTTTCGTGGACGGTGCACTCGGCGGCACATATGAACCTGGTACCCATCTGGATACCAGACGCGCCCAGCGCCAGTGCTGCGACCAATCCGCGCCCGTCGAAGAACCCGCCGGCAGCGATTACGGGGATCTCCACGGCATCCACTATCTGTGGGACAAGGGGCATGGTGGCGATATCACCTATATGCCCGCCGCACTCCATCCCTTCGGCCACGAGGGCGTCCACGCCGGCTCGCTCAAGGCGCTTGGCCAGGTTGACGCTTGCGACCAGCGACAAGACCTTCGTTCCCGCATCCTTGAGCCTGGGGATATATTTGCCCGGGTTGCCGGCGCCGGTCGTCACCACCGGGACTTTCTCTTCAGTGAGAACTTCAATAACTTCCGCCGCAAAGGGCGACATGAAGTAGACATTCACACCAAAAGGTTTCGATGTAAGGGCTCTTGCTTTGCGCACCTCGTTCCGTACAACCTCGGGAGGCGCGCTACCCGCTCCTATCACTCCGAGGCCTCCGGCTTCGCTTACCGCAGCAGCCAGTTCAGCCGTGGCCACCCACGCCATCCCGCCTTGGATGATTGGATACTCAATGCCCAGCGTGTCACATAGCTTCGTGCGGATGGTCATGGCCACTCCCCCAAGGATTTTTGCCCATTCTACCACCAGGTCCTGGCCATGCCAACGACTATGTGCACCGCTGCGTGCACAGGCACCCAGAGGAGATGCCGCTTATGCCACAACCTCCGAATTCCACCCACCCGAGCTTACCGGAGGCCGACCTCAACACTTACTCCGCTGCCTTCTGTCCCTCGAGGACTTCCTTTAGCCCTGAGAGGGCCCCGAAGATCCCCGCCGCGTCGGCTGGGACGACTATCTTCGTGGCCTTGCCGTCCGCAACTCTTTCCATGGCCTCAAGCGACCTTATAGCCACTACTTCTTTGGTTGGGGCAGCCGCCTTGATGGCGTTGAAAACCATTGTGATTGCCTCTGCTTTGGCGCGCTCCACCGCCAAGATGGCTTCGGCCTCGCCTTGGGCCTTGAGGATCGCCGCTTGCCTGGCGCCTTCGGCTATCTGGATGGCGGCTTCCCTCTCGCCCTCGGCCTTCAAGATCGCGGCCCTCTTCTCGCCTTCTGCCCTTAGGACGGCCTCGCGCCTCTCGCGTTCCGCCCGCATCTGCTTCTCCATGGCTTCGAGGGTATCCCTGGGAGGCGCGATGTTCTTGATCTCCACCCTGGTCACCTTGATGCCCCATTTGTCGGTGGCTTCGTCTAGGATGGTCCTGAGCTGAGAGTTCACGACGTCCCTCGACGTAAGCGTCTGGTCCAGATCCATATCCCCTACGATGTTGCGCAAGGTGGTCACTGCCAGGTTCTCTATGCCGGCTCTCGGGTCGGCGATCTCGTAGGTGTACTTTATGGGGTCAGTCACCTGGTAATAGACTACCGTGTCTATCTGCATCGTCACGTTGTCTTTGGTGATGACCGGTTGAGGGGGATAATCCGCTATCTGCTCTCTAAGGTCTATAACTGCCCTCATGTGGTCTATGAACGGGATGAGGATGTTCACTCCGGTCTTGGCGACGCCGTGGAACTTACCTAGCCGCTCTATGATCCCGGCTCTAGACTGGGTGATAATTCGAACCGAACTGGCCGCGAACAGTACCGCCAGGAAGATAAGAAGTAGGAGCAGGAAATAGCCTTCCATTACGATCTCTCCTCTCGCGGGTAATGTTTTTCACGGGGTAATCAGGCCGCCGGACTTCACTCGGGCGCCTTAACCACCAAACGAACTCCGTCAACCCTAAGCACCTCGACCGACACTCCTTGGGGTATGGCTCTACCATCTACCGATTCCGCCGACCAAACCTCGCCGCCCACTTTGACCAAACCCCTGTCATTAGCGGGTATTTCTTTCGTTACTACGGCGGTCTTCCCAACGATGGCATCAATGTTGGTCTTGGTGTGCGCATCCTGGCGCGTCCACTTGGATGCAATCTTTCTCGTGCTAAGTACCAGTCCCAGTGAAACCGCGAGGAAAACAAACACCTGGCCTGCTAATCCAACCCGCAAGATCGACGTCAGCGCCCCGGCGATCGCGCCAACTCCAAACCACCCGATAAAGAACGAGGGGGTCACTATCTCGAGGACGGCGCATACTACGGCGACAACAACCCATCCGCCCCAATGCATTGGCAATTCCCTCCTCGAAGCTTGATACGAATTTCGGAGCGAAAAGATTCGGGTTTCGAAGTGCAAAGCCCATCAAAATGACGGCGGGACACGTTGATAAGCGGTCTCACGTACAGCTCTTGGAGTCCGGTGGGGGTCCGGTTGGAGTCCGAGAGTCCTCGCTAGAA
>DGDN01000123.1:0-10317 GCA_002385465.1 Candidatus Fermentithermobacillaceae bacterium UBA3951 | reverse complement strand
CCAACCACCTTCCTAACCAGGCCGCAAGCAAAAAGCAGCGCTCTGACAAGCGGGCCCCCTCTCCTTGCCAGCTCTCTTGCCTCGCTTGAGATCCCGGTTGCGCGCACCTTTGGATCGGAAAGATACATGGCCAGAAGCCCACGGACAACCGCCAGATGTAGCCATGCCCGGGGAAGGTTTGAGGCAGCGTCCAGTGAGCGGTCTACAAACTTGAGAAGTCCGGCCACTCTCGCCTCAGGCGACGGATAGGCGCTTACGAAGTTGAGGTCTCCTCCTAGGCGGTCCTCTTCCCTGTCAATGTAGTAGTCGAGCAGGATGTGGAGCCCCGATATGAAGGGGAAGTAGGCTGAAAAGAGATCGGAGAGATGCTCTGCGCGCCTGGTAGTGCGCGAGGTGTCGCTTGAGGCGGCGGGAAACCGGGGTCCCCCGGGCACGCCATATTCCGCCTTTTCGTTGGGACCCGGCGTACGCGGGATGTCGCGTGATGCCCCCGGATCGCGAGGGGTATCTTGCGGCCATGATGAAGCGCACAAGAGAGCGAAAATCCCGAGGGTCGAACCGGTCGCTGCGGCAAATTCCCACCATGGCAGCGTGATCCTTCCGATTCCCAGGTCCGCTGAACCGGCATTCACGGTATCATCGTGACGGGCATTGCTCCGGTACGGAGCGCTGGCCCGGCAGTCACCTTCCTCGCCTAAAGGGGATAGCCCCTGAGACACTATCTCCGGCAGGGGAAGCGAGCACTCGTCCGGTCTCAAGTCCCCGACCCAGCGCGCACGGTGCCATTCCTCCATAAGCCCGCCCCTTATCGCAGGTGAGAGGTGCTTGATGGACTGGAGTTCACAGTATAGGCCCGCCAGGTAATTGACCCGCGGTAACGCAGCGTTGTACGAAGGAAGGTCCCTGAGTACGCCCCTCGACTCCTCAACCAGCGCATCGAGGTACCCCCCGTCCCCCTCCGGGTGTTCCGCCGGATACAGCCGGTAGAATGGAGCAAGTGGTCTGGTGGGATCGACCGCGCACCGGAAGGCCTCGTGAATGGACATACACGCCACAAAACCTTTGCAGGCCGCATCCATCGAAGGGTCATTGGCCCATGTGGATGAGACAGTTGCCCTGTCACACAAGTTGTCAAGGTAGTCGCTCACCGTCTGTACGGCAACGATCGCCTTGACGAGTTTTCGGAGGTGCGGGGGATTGAGGAGCGCAAGGACAGACCCGCCCATACAATGAAAAGCCTTGGAAGAGATGCTGGCCAACGCCTGCTTGCGGAGTTCGCCATCCGGGATGCACCCTGCACGACGCTTCCACATCCCAAGTTCCCTGCGGACCAAGGGAAAAACTCGGGCTACCAGTCGCGGGTAGACCATAAGCTCCGATATGAGGCTCCTCACCACGTCCTTCACATAGGCAGGATTCCTTTCCCAGCCCGGAGAAATACCCGCGCGCAGGATATGTACACGAAATCAAACTGTAGAAACCAACGGGAGATGCAGATGAGCGACCGCCCGAAGCTTCTCTTGGTGAGCGCCCCACACAATTTCGGCTGGCCATGGGGGCAAGGCAATTTCTACAAAGGCTTCTACGAATACCTGGGCACGGGGTACCTCGCGGCCGCGTGTAAGCAAGCGGGGATTTCCGTGGAAATCCTGGACGCCCCGTTTCACGGCTGGGGCCCGGCTAGGACCGTCAAGGAGATCAAGGACAGGCAATTCGATGTCCTGGGAATATCCGCGAATTGGCAGGAATTTTTTCCCCAGTGCGCTGCCATGCTGGAGCTCCTCTCCGATGTCAAGGCTCCGGTAATCCTTGGAGGCCATTTCCCGACGATCGCCCGCAAAGAGCTCCTTAAGGACTTCCCTGTGCTTTCGGCCATATGTGTCGGAGAAGGCGAAGTAACCCTGGTTGAAGCAATGGAGGCCCTCGCGGCAGGCAGAAGCCTCCAGGGACCGAAAACCACGCCATGGCTCGAAGTCCCCGGTCTGGCCCTTAAGTCGCAGGAGACCCCCAGGCGCCCAATGGTCACCGACCTCGATTCGCTCCCCTTCCCCCTTCGCCCCCAGGCGGAGATGTACAGGGCTTCCAAGAATCCCGGCGCGGCTTCGGCCAACATCCTCTCGTCCAGAGGGTGCGGAGGCACTTGCACTTTCTGCACCATACACGCGTTTCAAGCGACCAACCCGGGCCCACGCTGGAGAGCCCGGTCTCCGGAGAACACCGTTGACGAAATGGAAGCGCTCCAGAAGGACTACGGGTTCACGAACTTCAGGTTTGTGGACGAGGACTTCTTCGGACGCTGCGACGAAGGCAGAGCACGGGCCGAGGCCATCGCCCGCGAAATCCTAAAGAGGGGCATCAAGGCACGCCTCGAGATATACTGCAGGGCCGATGAAGTAGACCCCGATATCCTCAAGATACTGAAAGAAGCGGGTCTGAGCTCGATCTACCTGAGCCTTGACGCGGTATCCGAATCGGATATCGAGCTCTACGGAAAAGGCACGACGCGAAAACAGATGGTAGACTCATTGCGCTACGTAATGGAGAGCGGGCTGGAGTTCGGTTACAGCTTCATCTTCTGGCACCCCTACCGGAAGGTATCCGAGATCAGAGAGGCGTTTGACCTCTTGGAACAGGCTGCCGGCGGCGATGCCAAGGCATACTCGCGGATACTCAAGGGGATGCAGACCGGCATCATTTCAGACCTGGTGGTCCTCACAGGCTCGCCCCTCGAGGAACGGATCCGCAAGGACGGCCTGTTGAAAGGGAACTACCGGGAGTATTCCTACAACTTCGCCGATCCTTCGGCGGCCATGGCGTACTCCCTGGTGAAAGGCTACAAGAAGGTCCGGAACACCGCGGGCAATATCTGGAACTCTCTACTCCGTCCTAGGATGAAATCCTGATCCAACCTGTCTTCCTAGCTATTCTCACCTCAAACGCCAAACATTTCTTTAACATTGATCGATTAAGACCTTAGTACTAAAAACCGTCATTCACGGCGAAGGACGTGGTCTCATGAAAGTCGCAGGCAAAATATTCCTAAACAACATAATACTCCTCTGTGTGCTTTCTTTGTTGTCACTGGCCGTTCAAGCGGGAAAACTCACCCCGGGAGCGGTAGTGCTGATCGGGGCTGTCGCTGCAGGGTTCCTGTCCTACGCCCTGGTGAATGCAGTGCAAAGTCCAATCCGGAGGCTTTCGAAGGCGCTCAAGGATTTCGCCAGCGGCGAAGTCGACCTCACGGCCAAGCTCGATGAGAGCGGTGATGACGAGCTTGCCGAGATGGCTAAAGACTTCAACACATTCATGGGCAGACTCCGGGCGCTTGCCGCAGAGGTGAACGTCGTAGCATCGCACGTGGCAACTACTGCGGACATGCTCACCCAGGGCGCCGAAGAATCTGCCAGGGTCACGCAACAGATGGCAGAAGCCATACAGCAGATAGCAGCGGGCTCCCAGGACCAGAGCGACAGCGCTTCCAAGACCGCCATGGCGGTGGATGAGCTGGGCAAGGCCATATCCCAGGTCGCGGAAGGAACCGACGCCCAAACGGCGGGATTGCATGAATCCTTGACCGTGGCCTCCAACGCCGATCACTCACTTGCCCAGGTCATGAACCTCCTGGAGAGGACCGGAATCGCGTCAAACAAGAACGCCGAGTACGCCTCAAGAGGAAGCCAAGCCGTCAGCAAAGTGCTAAACAGCATGGAAAGCATTAAGTCTACGACCGGGAACATCGCTCAGAACATCCGGGAGCTCGATGGGTATTCCCAGGAAATAGGCAAGATCATCGAAATCATAAGCAGCATCGCCACCCAGACGAACCTTCTCTCGCTGAACGCGGCCATCGAAGCGGCAAGAGCCGGCGAACACGGCAAGGGCTTCGCCGTGGTCTCCGAAGAAGTCCGCAAACTGGCCGAAGACTCGGCCAGAGAGACCAAGGCCATAGCCAACTTGGTAAGCAGCATCCGCCAGGCCATCCAGAGAGCCGTCGCGGCATCTGAGGCGGGCGCGCAAGAAGTGGAGACAGGAAGCGTGTTGGCCCAGGAGGCTTCGGCGGCGCTTGCAGAAATCGCAGAAGGAGCCGTAGAGACGGAAAGGCTGGTGCTCGAACTCAGCGAAGCTTCAACGATTGTCAGTCAAGCCAGCGCAAGCGTGCAGGATGTGATGAAAAAGGTGGTCGAGTTGGCCGAGCAGAACGCTTCTTCAGCGGTGACTATGATGTCCAGCGCCAACGAAGTCCGGAGGCTCATAGACAATGTAGCGGCGGTATCGGAGGAAAGCGCCGCGGCAACGGAAGAAGTGTCCGCTTCGTCTCTCGAGATGCAGGGCTCCATACATAGAGTCTACGAATCTGCGCAAACACTCGCTGAACTTGCGCGGAGCCTCAGGGAAATGGTGAACAAGTTCAAGTTGGAGTAACCGGAAGGACCTCCACACGGCCGGACGCGTTTTGTCGGAAGATGGGCCCCGAAAGAGGCCCTCTTCTGCTCAACGGGTCCGGCCAGACTGAATTCAGGAGCCGAAACCAAAAGCCGGACCGCGGGGTCCGGCTTTCCAGGGAGTTGAGGGGATATAGGCCGGTTCTAGAACGTGAAATCCATCCGCACGGTAGCGGTCACCGTAACGGTACCGCTCTCGATGGGCGTCGCTGCATCCTTTAGCGCGTAAGGGGCCGCTTCCATTCGGGTGACCGTCGCATATCCATCAGAGATCTTGTAGATGCCCGTGATGGTAACTCCGGCCGCTTTGGCCATCACTTCAGCCTTCGACCTGGCGTTCGCTACAGCCATGGCGAGGGCTTCGTTCTTTGCGGGGTCGGGATCCTGCAGGCCGAAGTTCAGGCTTCCCACATTCGTGGCACCTGCGTTAATGGCAGCATCGATAACCGTTCCGGTAGAAGTCACAGACTTTACCCTGGCAGTCACGGTGTTGTTGCACCGGTACCCGGTGAGGACCTGCGTCCCGCCGGGCCTATCGCCTTCCCAGCCGTAGACAGGATACAGGCTGAAATTGGACGTCTGGATATCTTCGGATCGGATACCTGCAGCTTTCAAGGCGGCGACAACGTTGTTCATCTTCGAGGTGTTGGTTTGCTGGGCTTCTTTGGCCGTGGCCGCGTTGGTCTCTACACCGAAGCTGATGGTCACCAAGTCGGGTTTAACCGCAACTGTCGCTTCCCCGCTCACCGATATAAGACGGGGCTCCGTAACGGGGTCCTCCGCCAGCGCGCGTTCCGGCCGGAGCGCAACGACTGCAAAGACGAGCGACGCAATGACCAGACTTGCAAGGACGGCGGTCCGCAGACGCTCACGCATTACTTATCACTCCTTGGACTCTTGTTCTCTTGGGTGCACCACTGGGTTTTGACGGAGAACGCAGGAACATGTTCCCTATTGTGACGTACCTACAAGGTTTTGGAGAGATATGCTCCCCAACTTGACGTGCCCGTCGGGCACCCGCGACAATGTTGGAGTCGGGGGATCGTTTACATGAACAAACAGCAAGGAGAGTTGTCAGTGCAAAGGCGGCCTGACTTCCTTTGTCCGAGATTTGAGGCTTCGGCCGAAATAGTAGCCAAGCGCTCCCGGTTTATCGGACGCGTGTCGCCTGCGTTTTCTCCCGAGGAAGCCGAAGACTTCATCGCCCGAGTCAAAGCCGAACATCCCACCGCAAGGCACAATGTCTGGGCCTACTCCGTCGGTCCCGGTACGCCCATCGAGCGCTTGAGCGACGACGGCGAACCGAGGGGCACCGCAGGTTATCCGGTCCTCGAGGTCTTCAAGAAGCGTGGCGTAAGGAACATCGTCTGCGTCGTAACCCGTTATTTCGGAGGGATCCTCCTCGGTGCGGGCGGGCTTCTCAGGGCGTACGGCCAGGCAGCTTCCGCCGCCCTGGAGGCCGCAGGAGTAGCGAGCTATAGCTACCATGACATCCTCACGGCCATCGTTGAATACGACCAGTACGGCCGCGTTCAACGGGAGCTGGAAGGCCGGAACATTGTCATCCAGTCGGTCGACTTCACAGAGAAGGTCAAGGTGACAGCGCTGGTTAAGCCCGCTGACCTCGAGCTCATAAAGGCCAGAGTACGAGATCTCACGTCAGGCGGCGCGGTTATCGAGGTCCAAGAAGGTAGATACGTCCCTGTGGATTGAAAGAAGGGCCCACAGTTCCGGCCCCAATAGTCATCAACTCAATCAAGATAGGTACATACCCGTGTAGTGGAAGAGGAGGTTGCACCAGTGGCCCGCTCCGGTGACTCGCCTGCACATGAGACTACACCCTCAACCGTTTCACATAGCCCCCGGGATGCGTCGTCAAAGCCGGCCGGAAGGCCCGACGTCTTGGTCCGCCGAGCCAGGCTCGAAGATGAGCCGCACATCCGAGCATTCACCCAGAACACATTCGAGTGGGGCGACTACGTAGCCGATGCCTTTTCCGAGTGGCTTCAAAGCGGAAGCGATGTATATGTTGCCGAAGTCGACGGGATTCCCGTGGGCGTCACCTGCGTTGCCTACCCGGCGGAAGGCGAGGCATGGTTCCAGGGTATTCGCGTCAAGGCGGATTTGAGGCGAATGGGCATAGCATCCATGCTCACAGAAACCTCAATAGCAGGCGCAAGGGAACGTGGAGCACGAGTCTCTCGGGCTAACATAGATTCCGACAACTATAGGTCCCAAGGACTCGCGAAGACCATGGGATTCCGTCAGGTGTCCAGGATCTCCGAGTTCACAGTGCCGTTGGCGGGATGCTTGTTAAGCGAGGCCGATGTCTTGTCAAAGGACCAACTTACATCCGCGGATGCTTCTCTTGCAGGCGTTGAGTCCGATGCAGGCATCGAGTCCGGTGCTGGCATCGAGTCCAGGGCAGGCATCAAATCCCGGGACGGACTTGCACCTACAGATGGCAACATGCATTTGGCCATCCAAGTGACTAGGGCGACCCCCGAAGAAGCCGGTCAGCTATTCGATGCTGCATCCAAACAGATTCGTTACCTTGGGTGCGAGTACGTCTGGATATCTCTCACCCGTCAAAACCTTGCCCGCGCAGCGACGGAGGAATGGCTCTTGGTCGCAAGAGACGGAAGAGGGAAAACGCTCGCAGGCGGGCTTATGAGTAACCCTTACGTTGAAGACCACATCCACACCGGACCGGAAGACGAAGACGGCCGAGACGCCCACACTGACGCGGAAGGCGGCGACCTCCACGTCCAAGCTGACGCGGCAGAGGGCCACCTCCATGCCCACGCTGACGCGGAAAAAGGCTACCTCTGCGCGGGGCTCGGGTCGCTCTTTGGAACAAGGGAAGGGGTCGTAGCCATCATCCGCCACGCCCTGGGACTACTGGGGACCCAAGCAGCCAAGAGGAATATCACACCCGGGGAGCTGTTCGTGTCTGTTGAATCCGAAAGCCCGGTCGCCGAAGAACTTCTCAGCAACTCGAGGCAGGCCGGCCTGGATATGCGGGAGCACGGCGAAACCGGCCTCTGGGAGCTCAGACTTACCGGGTAAACCTTCCACAAAGTCCCACGTGTCGCACCCATTGGGCCGGGAACCGGCGGCTTTCGTCGGCCTATCCGAGACAACCAGCGGATTTTTTCCGCCTATCCGAAACCGTTCGCCCGTTTTTTTCTGCCTATCCAAGACAACGAGCGGGTTTTTTCCGCCCACCCAGAACCATCGACCCGTTTCGTCGACCTATCCAAGAGAACACCCCTGCCCAGTCGGAGCTTCGCAAACGAACCCCCGGTTTCGTCGACCTGTCGGAACCGATACGAAGCAATACGCCGGTTCTTTCGGACTACCCGAAGCGTCTATCCAGTCAGACGTTTTCGCCGGCAAACTCCATGGTCAGCTTTTCGATCTCGGCCTCCTCTATTCTCTTGAACAAGACCGGCGGGACCTCAAATGTGCGGCCAGGGCCGAGAACCCGGAGGTCGCCTATCTCCGCCATGGAACCTGTCCCCTCTTCGGGACTGAACCGGAGAGCTTGCGCCACCTTCTCTGCGGTGAAAGGTATGAAAGGCGACGAGGCCAGTGCGAAGGTCCTCACCAGGTTGATACATGTACGGAGGACCATAGCGGCCTCGTCTTTGTCGGTTTTCAGTAGGTTCCAAGGCGCTCTCTCGTCGATGTAGAGGTTTCCGAGAGACCACAGTTTTTTGAGGGCAAGGACGCCTTTTCGGAACTCAATCTGCCTAAGACACTTGCGGTACTCCTCAAGGGCCTCCTTTACGTCGGCTTGGAGTCGCTCCTCCCTGGCCCCCCACTGGCCGCCTGCGGGAATTACTCCCGTAAGAGCCGGTGTCCCTGAGTCGCCGGAAGCACCGCCAAACCGCGATGCCGTAAGCTTAAGGGTCCGGTTTACGAAGTTACCGAAGTTGCCTGCCAAGTCTTTGTTGACGATAGTGGCGAACATGGGCCAAGTGAAATCGGAATCATCGGATTCCGGGGCGATTGCCATGAGGAAGTAGCGCCAATAGTCGGCGGGGAAAATCTCCAGGGCCCGGTCAGTAAAGACTCCCCGCTTCTGGCTGGTGGAGAACTTACCTCCGTGGTAGGTGAGCCAGTTAAAACCTTTAATGTAGGAAGCCACCGTCCAGGGTTCTCGGGTTCCGAGGAGCATGGCAGGGAAAATAACAGTGTGAAACGGCAGGTTGTCTTTGGCAAGGAACTGGACGTAGTACACGTCTGAAGCACCAAACCACCAAGACTTCCAATCGCGTTCGCCGGATCCGCCCGAGGCGTCATGAGTCGAGCCGTCAGACGGAATTCCGGCCTCGTCCGGCTCCCTCCCGGCGTTAGCCCATTCCCAAGTCGCCCCGATGTACTCAATCGGCGCATCGAACCAAACGTAGAACACCTTTCCCTCAAAACCTTCGCGGGGCACCGGTATCCCCCACGACAAGTCCCTCGTGATGCACCTGGGCTTGAGTCCCTCGGTGAGCCACTTCTTGGCGACGCCTACGGTAAGCCTCGGCCAATCACTATGAGAGTCAACCCACTTCTCGATTTCCGAAGCCAGGAGATCGAGCCTTATGAAAAGGTGCTTGCTTTCCCTCATTTCAAGGTTGGTGCTCCGTGATATGGCGGAACGCGGCTCGATAAGGTCTTCGGGGTCGAGGAGCGAAGCGCAGCCATCGCACTGGTCTCCCCGGGCGGCAGTGTACCCGCACTTGGAACAGGTCCCTATGACGTACCTGTCCGGCAGGAAACGCCCGTCGTCGAGGGAGTAGATCTGTCGGATGGTCCGTTCCTCAATGAAGCCGTTCTCGTTGAGCTTCCGGTAGATGTGCTGGGTCAAGAGCGCGTTTTCTCTCGAGGAGCTCCGGCCGAAATAGTCGAAAGATAGACCGAAGCGCTCGTAAATGTCCTTTTGCCGCTCATGCATCATGTCGCAGTACTCACGTACGTCCATCCCTGCTTCCATGGCGGATACTTCCGCCGGGGTCCCGTGCTCGTCTGTTGCACAGATATACAACACTTCTTCGCCTTCCATCCTCAGGAAACGAGCGTAAACATCGGCGGGAAGCATCGAACCGACGAGGTTCCCAACATGCTTCACTCCGTTGACATAAGGAAGAGCACTGGTTATGAGGTAGCGTGACACGGCAAACACTCCTTAACAAGCCGAATCCAGCCCGGGGGCTTTCTGCAATCGTAGGTTGTGCGAGAACGCGTGTCAAGAATATTGGCCAGGCGGTCAATGTCCTGTATGCTGACCGTTGAGACCAAGGCGCCGCAAGGAAGGCATAGAGACATAGCGGTCCAGGTCGCGGTAACCGCAGATATCGGATTGCCGTGGACGGGTGGATACCACGTTACCTCGAGAGTGATATGACACATGTCCGCGAGGTTTTGGAGAGCGAAGGGAGCGCGTGTAACATGAGCGAGCGTGTGGCCATAAGCACCGAGAAGCTCACCAAGTATTACGGAAAATCCCGGGGGATAATCGACGTTGATCTCAGCATTATGGAGGGCGAAATCTTCGGCTTCATTGGTCCCAACGGCGCAGGAAATACCACGACCATCCGGCTTCTGCTGAACTTCATCTTCCCCACTGGAGGCAAGGCAACAATCCTTGGGATGGACGCCATACGAGACAGCAAAGAGGTGAAGCGCGTAACGGGGTACCTGCCCGGCGATTCGGCTTACTACGGTGAGCTCAAGGGAAAAGACCTCTTGGAGTACGCGTCGGGGTTCTATGAAAAGGACTGCCTAAAGCGCGGGAAATAACTGGCGGACATTTTCGAACTCGACCTCGAGAAGCGCATTGAGAACCTATCTCTTGGCAACAAGAAAAAGATCGGTGTAGTCC
>DGDN01000080.1:15978-16186 GCA_002385465.1 Candidatus Fermentithermobacillaceae bacterium UBA3951 | reverse complement strand
CTTCTACGCTGAACAAGCACTTTTTGGCCGAATTGTCAAATACTACGACAAAAAGGTGCTCAAATGACTTGGCGGCACGCTTTATGATATCGAGGTGCCCGTTGGTGAGTGGATCAAAACTACCCGGGTAAACGGCCTTCAACAGAAATCCTTCCTTCGTCGTAAAATCCTTTTGCCTTCTGCATAAGAAACGCGTCTCGGGTCCATA
>DGDN01000080.1:0-15810 GCA_002385465.1 Candidatus Fermentithermobacillaceae bacterium UBA3951 | reverse complement strand
GCTCTTCCTCCGGTTTCTCCTCTCCCAATGCCGCTTCCGAAAAGAAGCGGCGTTTTTTTCTACCAAGGAAGTCGGCTTCTACGAACCCCGGTGGAAAACCTTCTAGAAGACATCCTATCACGACGGACCCTCGAGGAGGAAACACAGGTCGGAAAACCTGTAGGGAAAAGGACGACGAGGATATAAGGAGCCGGGGACACCTCCATCACGAATTGTCTCGTAAGAGAAAATAGACCCCAAAGATGAAAAGAACCGCCCCAACCACCTTCATCCAGCCTATGCTCACCTTCTCACCCGTTACGCCCAAGCAGTCAAGGATGATGGCCGTGACTATCTGGGCCGCCACTATGGCCGTATTGGCGCTCGACACTCCGATTTGTCCCACGCTGGTCAAGACTCCCCAGATAATCAGGACGCTGAGAGGGCCGCCGAGGAAGCTCCACCAGGGGGCTTCCGCTGCTTTCCGGTAATCCCCCTGGCCCATCCCGAACGCTAGGAGCCCTCCGAGCAGAACGGCCCCTATGACGTGGACGATGAACGAAGCCTCAAAAGAACCGGCCTTCTTTCCCAAGACCGCGTTGAAAGCGCCCTGCACGGCCATGGAAGCTCCGGCGAGAGCGGCAATTAGAAGCGGGACTATCTTCACGGACCGTCCCCCTCGAGGATGGTTTCATATACTGCCCTATTCTCTGGGTAGTATAACTTGGGATGTCGAAGGAAATCCCAAACGCCAAAAAGCTCGGGGGGACACATCTTGTTCCTAAGCGACAACGAACGGACGGACCTGGCGCTTGAACGCGCCACCATGGCTACATCCCGGGTCGGACAGCAGATCCCCGGGGTGGAAGTGAACGAAGAGGAACTGGAAGGCATGAAAATCACCAGGGTCTCGGTGCTGACTCCACAAGCCGGTGCTCAAATAGGAAAACCGCCCGGGAGGTACTTTACGCTGGAGTGCCCTGCGCTCAGGTACCGGAGCAGGGAAACCCTCAAGTACGTGGCAGGGATAATCGCCTCTGAGCTCTCGGAGCTCGCGGGGCTTCCCAGGCAGAACGATGTCCTAATAGTAGGCCTGGGCAACTGGCAGGCCACGCCCGACGCCCTTGGGCCCCGAGTGGTCTCCCAACTCATGATCACAAGGCAGATCCGCGAGCACCTGCCCCAGGAACTCGGAGGAAGGCTGAACCCCGTGGCCGCCATATCCCCCGGAGTGCTTGGCATAACCGGCATGGAAACAATTGACATAGTGAAGGGCATCGTCGAACAGGTGAGGCCGGAACTGGTAATCACGGTAGACGCCCTGGCTGCGAGAGCTCCGTCGAGGCTCCTTACAACCATCCAGATCGCGGATACGGGGATCCAGCCGGGTTCAGGGGTTGGAAACAAAAGGCCCGGAATCAACCAGGAGACCCTGGGTATCCCCGTCATAGCCATAGGAATACCGACGGTGGTATCAGGTGCAGCCATTGCGATAGACGCGCTTGACGCCTATTTCCAGAGGTTCAACCCCCACGCGCGGGCAACGCTGGACTCGGTGGGCGACTTCCTGGGGCAGGAACTCCGGGATCTCATGGTAACCACCAAAGACATTGACGTAGAGATCATGGAGATGTCGAAGCTCCTGGCAGGCGCGCTCAACAAGGCAACGCAGCCCGCGATCAGCGAGGAAGAAATGCTGGATTACTTGCAGTGATCTGGTAAATCTCTCCGTAAAAAGAGACCGGCCCAAAGAAACCGCTTGGGCGCCTTTGGTTCTATCTACTCGGGCAGGCGGCGTAGGAAGGAGAGGGCCTCCAGGATTGCTACGGGCCTTACGTCTTCGCCGGCGAGAGCCCTTTCGATCAGGCTCGCTGATATCTTTACGTGAGCCCCGAGCATGGCCTCCCCTGCCTCCTTGCTGGCGAGGGCCGGGGCGCCCATATACGGCAAGAATCCCTCCTGCCCCGTCCATGCAATGGCCTGGGCAAGGTGCCTGAGGTCCGCTCCGGTCCGCCTCCTTCCTACTGTCTCGAAAAAGCGGCCAATAAGGTCCACGATTTTGGCCGCTCCTCCGAGGCTTGGGGGATATGAGGGCTCAACTTCTTGCACGTCACTTAGAATAAGCTCGGGAGAGACCGCCATCATGAGGGAAGTTTCATTGGTCCCTGCATGGTTGTCGGCATCATCTCCGCACTCGGCGGGCCCCAAGCCCGTCATGGAGAGAAGCTCGGGGTCATGGGTGATCATGCGCCGGTAGATATCGATGAAAGGATCGATCAGCTGGAACCCCCACTTCTTCCACGCTCTTCCCGCAGCGCTCGCGATAGCAAGGTGATGCCTTGGACCTCCGTGGTTGTCGAAGACCACCAGATATCTAAAACCCTGCTTGGCCAGGCCTTTACAGTAGTCCGTCAAAACGCCTTCCAGAAAAGCGGCGTTTACCGACAAGGAACCCGGATAAGGGAGCGCGTCGGATCCGCAATAAAGGTGCGGAAGGTTCACGAAACTAATCTCGGGCCTGTTTTCCTCGAGGGCACGCACCACCCTATCCCGGACGGCCGCGGCAATGAAGATGTCGGTACCTAGCGGTAGGTGCCGGCCGTGAACCTCAATTGGGCTCACAACCATTGTGAAAACCGTAAGATCCCGCGGAAGGCCCTGAAGGTGCTCGGGGCCGAGGCGGATATACTCGAGAGCAGCCATGCGCTTTCACCCCGAGCACCTATTTCTAGGCAGGGCAAAAAGCTCCTGCCGGGGCATCCATAAGGCTCCAAGGCCTCCCGTAGAATAAGTTCAAAAGGGGGCAGGAGTCCCTACCCCCTTTGTGAAACTACTCTGGAATTCCGCTACCGTTTACGAGAGATTTGCGTGGCGCTCACTTAGAACTGCCTCTGCTGCTGTTGGGCTCCCGCAGCGGGGAATCTACCCTGCGCTAGGCTCTGCTCTGCGAGCTCAATCATCCGCCTGACCATGTGCCCGCCAACGGCGCCGCAGGTACGGGACGGGATGTCGCCCCAGTAACCACCCGGAGGCTGGATGCCCAGCTCGTTGGCTATCTCGTTCCTGAAGGCGTCGAGAGCCGCACGAGCCTGAGGCACGACTGCGATGTTACGCTTCTGCCCGGTTCCCATTCATGTCACCTCCTGTCGAACGTTATTATGTTCACTTCAGAAGGCTTCATGCTGGGATGTTGTGGCTTGTTTATGTTAAGTTTGACATTTGAAAAACATGAATTTCAGCGCGATCGGCCGTGCGTGAGCGGGTCGCCAAACCTCTGTCTTATCCGTTCCACGGTCTCCCTGATCTCGGATGAAGCAGCACCTTTCTCCACAAGAGAAAGCATTTCTCTGGCTTCTTCCCTCGCCCTGGCGATCACGTCCAGAGAAAGTCCCAGTTCGGCCAGTTTGGTATCAGAGACCCCGTGTTGGGCCGTCCCAAAGAATTGCCCGGGGCCTCTTTCCCTGAGGTCCATCTCGGCGACCTCAAATCCATCGTTTATCTTCTCCAGGGCCTTGAGTCTCTTGAAACCCGACTCGGTCGACGCTATGAGGAAACACACGGAAGGATGCTTCCCGCGCCCCACCCGGCCCCTGAGCTGGTGCAAGGTAGCCAGCCCGAAAGAATCGGCATCTTCCACCACCATAGCAGTCGCGTTGGGGATGTCGATACCCACTTCTACAACAGTCGTGGCCACCAGCACCTGGATCTTGCCGGCGGCAAATCCTGCCATGGTGTCGTTTATTTCATTTTTGGACAAGCTGCCGTGAATGAGACCTATGGTTTTCCCCTTGAGGTACCCCTCTTCGAGCTCCTTCTTCACCATGGAAGCCGCTTTTCTGTCAGTTTTCCCTTCGGTTATGAGCGGGCAAACGACAAAAGCTTGCCGCCCTCTAGACAGCTCTTCCAGCAAAGTCCTGTAGGCCATCTCTCGCCCGGAGCGATTCAAGCACCTGGTCGCAACCGGAGATCTTCCCTCGGGCATTGAATCCATGACCGATACATCCAGGTCCCCGTACAGCGTGAGGGCAAGCGACCTTGGAATCGGCGTTGCGCTCACCACCAGCATGTGGGGGAGTATCGTGTGGCCCGAAGAGAGCTTTAGCCTCTCTTTTACTCCAAAGCGGTGCTGCTCGTCCGTAACCACAAAGCCGAGGCTCCGCCACCTGACTTCCGGGCTCAAGAGGGCGTGCGTACCTATGAGGATGTCTATCTCGCCCGACTCAAGCTCTTCGAGGGTAGATTCCCTCTCGCTTTTCCGCACGGAACCTGAAAGAAAGCCTATTCTCGCCCTATCTCCCAAGAGGTCGCGGAAAGTCTTGTAATGCTGCGTCGCCAGGACTTCGGTCGGGGCCATAAGCGCTCCTTGCCATCCGTTCTCCACAGCCGATAGGAGGCCCCACATGGCTACAACGGTCTTTCCGCTTCCCACATCGCCCTGGAGCAACCTGTTCATAGTCCGCCCCGACGTAAGGTCCCGCCCTATGTCATCGATTGCCCTTTGCTGCGCAGGCGTGAGCCTGAAGGGAAGGTCTCTCAGGAACGCCCGGGCCTCGTCGAACTTCGTGAACGCCCGAGGAGAAGGAGCTTTCTCGACCTCGGCTTTCATTGAGAGAAGCCCGACTTGAAGGCTGAGTATCTCTCGGAAAGCAAACGTGCGGCGCGCCTTTTCCCAAGCTTCCGGAGAATCGGGGTTGTGGATGACCCTGTAAGCCTCTACCTCGCTCAGTAGACCGTGCTTGTCCAAAATTGATTTGGGTATGAGGGGCTTTATGTAAGGAGCGTAGACCTTAAGGGCCTCCTTGATGATTGAATGAAGGCTCTGGGAAGTAAGGCCTTGAGTCGCATGGTAGACGGGGATGACGGGGCCCTTTTCTCTTGGAGTGCCGCTCTCACGCCAAATCGGGTGAGCGATCTCCAGGCTCCCTCTCCTCCACTCAACCTTCCCTGAAGCCGCAACCGAAAGGCCGGGGCGGAAGTTCCTGTACATGTAGGGCATGTTGTACCAGACCAGATAGACCGCTCCGGTGCCGTCTGAAATGCCTACCCGGAAAGCCTTTCCCCTGGTACTCTGCACAAAGGACGCAGAAAAAACCTCGCCCTGGACGGTAACTTCCGAACCCGGAGTTAGGAGCCCCATGGGAAGGACCCGGGAGAAGTCGTCGATACGGAAGGGAAAATGGTCGAGTAGGTCACGGGCCGTCCGGACGCCCAGCTCGTTAAGGCGCTCGGCCCTCCTAGGGCCCACGCCCTTCACATACCTCACGGAATCGTCCAGTGAAGGCCTCATCTCTAAGTCATTCCACCGACACGATGTAGTAATAGAGCGGTTGGCCCCCGTTGTGAAACTCGATCTCCACCGAATCGCCCAGCAAATCCTCCAGTTCTTCCCTGGCTCTTTCCGCCGTTTCCTGGCTGACATCCAGGCCCCAGTACACGGTCACTATTTCATCGTTCTTCTTGACCATGCGCGACACTATCTCTCTAAGAGCCGCCGTGGGGTCTTGACCCACATGCTCTACTTTGCCTTCTATGAGCCCCAGGAT
This sequence comes from Candidatus Fermentithermobacillaceae bacterium UBA3951, assembly GCA_002385465.1. GTDB lineage: Bacteria > Bacillota > Sulfobacillia > Fermentithermobacillales > Fermentithermobacillaceae > UBA3951. The sequence continues at coordinate 10,288 of DGDN01000080.1, read as the reverse complement.
GTCCCCTTGGTTCATGACGTGGCGACCAAATTTCCCGCTTCGGGCGGCGTACGTCACTTCGCCCGTCTTAACTCGCTTAAGAGCCTTACTGGCCCTTTTCAAGTTCTGTCCCATATCCTCATTGAGGTTCAGGGACAAAAGGCCCGATATGCCCTGAGGAATGGTCTTGGACGGGACGATATACATGTTGCGGCCCGTGAGCTTCTTGGCTTGCTTGGCCGCCAAAAAGATGTTCCCGTTATTTGGGAAGAAGATGATCTTCTTGGCTGCAACGGTCTTTACTGCTGCCGCCAGTTCGGCGGTTGAGGGGTTCATGGTGGCTCCCCCGTCTATGACCAGATCAGACCCCAGGCTTTTCATGATGTCTTTCAGTCCCGGACCGGTCGCCACCGATACTATGCCGACATCCTTTACCCGCTCTTCCTGTGCCGCACTTGACACGGAAGGCATGAGGAAGGAACCGGTACCGCTTTGGTTCACCGCCCTTCTGGTCTCGTCCATCGCGACCGTCGCCGCGGAACCGCCCTCGGAAGCCGACCTGGCCATGGCCTCGGACTGTTCGATCATGTTATCTATCGTAACGTTCGATAGAGTGCCGTGCTTAAGACACACGGTCAAGACATCGCCGGGCCTATCTGTGTGTATATGTACTCTGGCGAGCTCCTCCGAACCCACTACCAAGAGAGAATCCCCCAAAGGAGTGAGGTCCGCCCTCAGGAGGCTCGGGCTCGAGTCGCGAAGGGCTACCAGAAGCTGCGTGTCATAGGGAAACCTGATATCGGCGGTCTCAAGTTCCTCTACTCTAAACCCTTCCTTCTGAGGCTTCGGGAAACCGACTTGGTTCTCCCCTACCGCGATTTCCCTTACCCCTTCGGAGGTGAGTCCCTCCAGAAAACCTTCGATGATAAAGACCAGGCCCTTGCCTCCTGCGTCCACCACACCCGCCTGTTTGAGGACCGGAAGCATCTCCGGAGTACGCTCCAAGACGGCCTTGGCTTCCCTAAGCCCTGAATCCAGAATGACCGAAAGGTCTCTGGAGGAAGCCGCGGAGGAAGCTCCGTCCCGGAGCCCCCGGAGCACAGTGAGGATGGTACCTTCAACGGGTTTCATAACGGCCTTGTACGCAGTGGCCACGGCTTGGTCGAACGCACGACATATCTCTGAAGCCGAAACGCTGTCTCGCCCGGAAAAACACGTCGCGATCCCGCGCAGTATCTGCGAAAGTATTACGCCCGAGTTGCCGCGGGCGCCCATGAGAGCCCCGTGACTTGCCATCTCGGAGGCTTCTCCCAAAGTAAGCCCTTGCCGGTCGGATATCGCCTGGGCCGCCGACGAGAGAGTGAGGTACATATTCGTGCCTGTATCCCCGTCGGGCACCGGAAAGACATTTAGGGAATCCACTTCTTTCTTGCGAGCGCCTAAGTATGAACTGGCGCTAAGGACCAAACTCCGAAAAACATCACCATCTAGAACACTATGGGCCATGATCAACTCCCCGAGCTCCCTTGAAGCCTGATTCCTTGCACGTTTACCGTTACCTTCTTGACTTTGAGGCCCGTTACATTCTCAACGGTATACCTCACCTTTTCCACAACCATGCGGGCGACTTCAGAGATCTTCACTCCGTAACCTACAACTACCGACACATCAATGTAAACGAGATCGCCTTCGATTGACACCGAAACCCCCTTGGACAGGTTCTCCTTTCCCAAAAGTTCCGCGATCCCGTCAACCATTCTACGCCCCGCCATTCCCACGACACCGTAGCACTCGGTAGCCGCTGCCCCCGCGATGGTAGCGATGGCTTCTTCCGAGAGGACAAGACGTCCCAGTTTCGTCTCTACCTCTTTACCGGTCAGCTGAGGCATTGCCACCCTCCTTCGCTTGCGAGGTCACTTGAACTTCTAGATGATTATCCGCTTTTCCTCCCTATTTTCCTATGCTACAATGCTAAGGTCTAACGTAAGTCCCGCAAGGAGGTTTTTTTCGTGGCCAGGTGTGAGATCTGCGGCAAGGCCAAATCGGTAGGGTACCGCGTGAGTCACTCAAATATCAAGACAAAGAGGACGTTTTCTCCCAACATTCAGAGGGTCCGCGCTACTTTAGACGGCCACGCCAAGAGAGTCTACGCTTGCACCTCGTGCCTCCGTTCCGGCAAGGTCAAGAGGGCCGTAAGGGCAAGACCGGTTTCGGAGGCTTAAGCTGTCCCATAGGGCCGGGAGCTAGAGGAACACCTCCCCTTTTTCCGGAGAGGTGTTTTGACTTTGTGGCGTCAGTTCACCTTATGCCGAAAAGCCCTAAGATCGCTCTCACAATCTTTGAGAGCGGCTTGGGGACCTTCATAACACGCACCTTCATTTCCAAAGCCCCCCTTCACAGTCCGCTCTTATAGCCGTAAAAAGCGCCGGCAATGAGGCCTGCGCCCAAAAGCGCGAGGATGACCCATGAGGGCAATGAAATGAGGAGAATGACGGCCCCGGCTGCCCCCATCAGCGCCCAGAGGTAAAGCTTATTCTTGGAAGGTCCGGACCTAAACCGCATGACATCCCCGCTTCGTGAGTGGAACTCAGTAAAGTATATTCAGGGGACCTCCGCGGTGCTCTCTCTTAGGGCAATTATGGCATCGCGCCTTACGGGCGCCTCAAAAAGAAAACTTCCCGAGACAAGGATTGTCGCTCCGGCTGCTACGAAGAGCCCGGCGTTCTTAGGGGTGACTCCCCCATCCACTTCAATATCGACATGACGCCCCGAAGACTCAACCATACTCCTCACGGCGCTTACTTTGCGCGCCATACCGGTCAAGCACTTCTGGCCGCCCCACCCTGGATTAACCGCCATCACCACCACGAGGTCGACCAGGTCCATCACGTAGGAAATGGTTTCAGGCGGGGTGGCAGGGTTCAAAGCCACACCTGCCTTCACGCCGCGGTCTTTGATGCTCTGGAGGATCCTGTGAAGGTGGGTAGCCGCCTCTACGTGAACGGTGAGGTAAGACGCATACGGAATGAAAAGCGGCACGATCAGGTCTGGGTTATCCACCATTAAGTGGATATCCAGAGGAACGCCGAAACCATGGAGGCTCTCTGCCACCGGCGGGCCATAAGTAAGGTTGGGCACGAAGTGCCCGTCCATTATGTCCAGGTGCAGTAGATCAGCCCCCGCCTCTTTTACGGAGGCCACTTCCGCAGCCAGGTTTATAGGGTCGGCAGAAAGGAGCGACGGAGCCACTTTGACCTTACTCATACTTGTACTTCTCCCTCTCAAGACATTCATCCAAGAGCCTAAGGTAGGTTTCATACCTCTCCGGCGCGATCTTGCCTTCCAGAAGAGCTTCTCTGACCGCGCAGGATTCCTCGGTCTTATGCAGGCATCTGGGGAAGTGACAAAGCGGCACCAGATCGGTCATCTCCCTGTAGTAGTAACCGAGGTTAGGAGGCTCGCACTCGACAATCCGGAGCCTCGAGAAGCCGGGAGTATCGGCTATGAAAGCTCCGCCTTGGGCGGCATACAAAGTAACGCCTTTGGTCGTGTGTCTGCCGCGCCGGATCTTGGAAAGGCGGCCGGTGGAGATATCTTCCTGCGTAATTGCGGATAGGATCTTGGACTTCCCGACTCCGCTGGCCCCGGCCAGGACCACGTTTTGTCCCCTCATCTTTCCTACAAGTTCGGAGATACCTTCGCCGCTCAGAGCCGAAGTTATGACCACATCATACCCTGCCTTGCGGTAGATGTCCCTAAGTCTCCGGACTTCTTGAGGGTCCTCTATATCCGCTTTGTTTAGGCAGACGACGGCCTCGATGTCCTGGCTCTCAAGGTGCACGAGGATCCGGTCTATGTAGGTTAGGTCAATGGGAGGATGTGTAACGGCGGTCACTACCACGACAAGGTCGACGTTCGCCACGGGAGGGCGGATGAGGTAGTTCTTCCGCGGCAAGACCTCTTCAATGAGGTTTTCACCGTCTCGCCGTCTGACCCTCACGAGATCGCCTGCAGCAACCTGCGCGCTAATGTGCCTAAGGCGCCCTCGCAAGGAGCACCGGATCGTCTCGCCGCCTGTCCACACCAGGCAGTAGGACGAATGGACCGCAATAACCCTACCCTCCAACTCCGCCACAACACCTCACGCTACGGTCTTATCGTTTCATATGACTTCTTCCCGCCCATATCGGTGATTACGGTAGCTTGGGTTCCTTCCCACATGAATTGTACCGTCTGCTCGATCTCCGGCTGGACCAGGCGGTCGTACACGACCCTTTCTCCGAGGTCGTCCCTTACCGTAATCACAACGTGCACCAGCTCGGTCTGACCCGCGTATTCCTCAGGCACCCTGAACGTTTTCACGAAACGGTGTTTCGCCGAAGACGTCTTACCGCTTACGGTAAGCGAGACCCGGTACTGGTACGGGACTTCCGTACCGGGCGGGGGATTCTGCCCTATAACCGTGCCCTCGGGCTGCTCCGATGCCCGGTAGTCTATATTCCCGACACCGAGCAGCGAACTTATGAGTATCTCCCTGGCTTCTTCCAACATTTTGCCCAGCACATTCGGTGTCTTGACGGTCTGGGGCTCAGGTCCTTGGGACACGACGAGGTCGACCGGCGTGTTCTTGGGCACTTGCAGCCCGGCCTTTGGGTTCTGACTGATGACGCGGTCTTTCTCGATCTGCTCGTGGTACATACGACTCACGTTGCCCATGGAGACATCCGCATTTTGAAACTCAATGGACGCTTCCTTGAGAGTCATCCCTTCAACATCAGGTATGGTGGCCAGGTCCTGCCCTTTGGAAACAAGCACCCATATTTCCCTTCCCTGTTTCACCTCTTCGCCGGCGAGCGGGCTTTGGGAGATCACCACGTTGGCCGGCACCTCAGGGTCGTTTCGCCAACCCGAGATCATGAGTGGGAGTCCCAACCGCATGCACTCTGCCTGGGCTACCTCTAAGGGCTTGTTGGTGAGCTCAGGGACCGTAACCAGGGGAACGTTCATCCAATCGTTGAAAAGCTTCAGTGCATATGCGCCCATCGCGAGGACAATCACCGTGACGGTAAGGAAAACCTTCGTGCCCAATGAAAGTCCCCGCCTCTTCTTCTGTGGCCGTGCCACAACGTCAGCCTCCTCGTGCGACCCTCGCCCTCCAAGAGCCGGGACGTCTCTATCTCCCACCCGAGAGGACGGGTCCGTGAGTCCTTTGGCGAGGATGAACCTCATCTCGCGCCTCATTTCATCGACGGAAGAGAACCTTTCCTCCGGGTTTTTTCTTAAGGCTTTCGCCACTACGTTGGCTACCGGTTCAGGCAAAGACGGCTTAATGTCGCGGACCGAGGGCGCCTCTCTCTGGACGTGCTGAAGTGCGACCGCGACCGGGCTGTCCCCGGCAAAAGGTTGCTCGCCCGTAAGCATCTCGTAGAGGACAACCCCAAGCGAGTATATATCCGAACGGTTTGAAACCTGCCCGTTTTTTGCTTGCTCAGGACTTAAGTAAGGCGCAGACCCGACGACCAAATCTCTGGATGTGGTTGAGATGGCCCCCAATGCCCTGGCGATGCCGAAATCGGCGACCTTGACGTGTCCGTTCTTGGTAAGAAGGATGTTCTGGGGCTTTATGTCCCTGTGGATGATCCTTCGCGCGTGGGCATGGGATAGCGCCTCGCATATCTGAGAGGCAATCTCCAAGGCCTCGCCAGGATCCAGGGCGCCTTCCCTCTTCAGCTTGTCTCTCAGAGTCTCGCCTTCAATGAGCTCCATCACAATAAAGTAAAGGCCCCGGTCTTCGCCGACATCGTAGATATTCACGATGTTCGGGTGCGAAAGAGAAGCGACAGACTGGGCTTCCCTGCGGAAACGACGGATGAACTCCTCGTCCTCGCTCATCTCGGGCCGGAGTACTTTGAGGGCTACGTTCCGGTCGAGGACCAGGTCGTAAGCTTTCCAGACGACGCTCATCCCGCCGCCGCCTATCTTCTCTACGATCTTGTACCTGTTGAGTACCTTCCTGCCTGTTATGTCAGCGGGTGACAACCGGTTTCACCTCTCCTAGCCGCAAGGCACACCCTCTACGTCTGGCCACATAAGCACAACTGTCACATTATCGTATCCACCGCGCTCATTTGCCGTATCAACAAACCTCTGGGCGATTTCCTTCCTGCCCAACACGGATGTCATGTCTCGTATCTCTTTTGAACTCACAAGGCCCGTGAGTCCATCAGTACATAATATCACAACATCTCCGGGAGAAAGGTCTTCCTCGTATATGGCAACGGGCACGGAAACTTCCGTGCCCAAGGCAGCAGTCAATGCGTTTCTCGCCGGATGTCTCATAGCCGCTTCCTCGGTTATGGCTCCATTGCGGACGAGCTCTCCCGCCAGGGAATGGTCTTCTGTAACCTGCCGGATCTCTCCATTGGAGATTAGATAGGCCCGGCTGTCTCCCACGTGGCCGATGTATATCTTGCTTTCGTCCTCAAGGACCAAGGCCGCGGTGAGGGTTGTCCCCATCCCGGCGGCGCCGGTTTCGACCGCCGCCTGAAGCACCTTGCGGTTACCGAACCTCATGGCTTGTACAAGGAGCTCTTTGGGCGGATATTTCTGGAAGTTGTTTAGGATGTACTCGCCACAGTGTTTGATGGCGATGGACGACGCAACCTCTCCCGCGTCGCATCCTCCGATCCCGTCGGCTACCATCGCCAGCCATACGCGCTCGGAAAAAGCCTGCACCATCCAAGCGTCCTCGTTGTCGGGCCTTACCAGCCCTCGCGAGGTTCGAGCGCTCCACTGCAACTCCGGTCCCTCCCATGAAGCCCCTACGTCTACGGCGAGGTTACTTTCTTTCTGTAATCCGGCGCCTTAGTTGTCCGCACGCCGCCTCAATGTTCCCACCGAGACTACGACGTAGAGTGACCTTAACCCGGTTCCTTTCCAGAACTTCTTTAAACGTTTTTATATCTTCCGCGTCCGGCCGTTTCCAGGGTAAACCGGGCACGGGATTCCACGGAATTAGATTTACCAGACAATCTATCCCTTCCACAAGAGCCGCGAGCGCCAAGGCGTCCTCCTTACTGTCGTTTATCCTCGAAATAAGCATGTACTCCACGGTCACTCGCTGACCCGTAGCCCTGGCGTAGTCTCTAAGCGCCTCCACAACCGCGCCGACCGGGAACGTCCTGTTGAGGGGGATCAGTTTGTCCCTCACATCGTCTTTGGTCGCGTGAAGAGACAGGGCCAACCTGACTCCCCTTGACTCCTTGGCAAACTCCCTTATGGCTTCGGGAATCCCTACGGTCGAGACCGTAATCCGCCTGCGAGAAAGGTCATATCCGTTAGGGTCGCACAATGTTTCGATAGCGGCTAAGACATTCTCATAGTTGAGGAAAGGCTCGCCTGTTCCCATGAACACCAAGCGGCCGATGCGGGACTTCTCATCCGCGCACATCCTTACGAATTCCTCGACTATCTCCGCCTTGGAGAGCCCTCTCTCGAACCCCAAGTGGCGAGATGCGCAAAAAGCGCATCCTACCGGGCACCCTACTTGAGTGGACACGCATCCCGTCAAGCCGTATTTATACTTAAGGAGCACAGATTCGACCAGCGGTTTACCTCCCGTGCCCCACAAATACCTTTTCGCCCGGTCTCCTCTTCCTTCCTGCTTCTTAAGAAGCTCCAATTTGCCAAATTCCACCCAGTTTGGGAGTTCGTCCCTCAGTGACTTGGGAAGGTCGGTCATCTCTTGGAAAGAACCGGCGTAACGCTTATATACCCAGTTCATTACCTGCGCGGCGCGATAGGGTTTGTGTCCCTGCTCTCCCAGGATGGAAGCCAGCTCTTCTCTAGTAAGCTCAAAGATGTTTGGCTTCTCGCGGTATTCGGTTGCCTCGTTCACTTCAGGCCCTCCTGGCTCTTGCGATAAAAAAGCCGTCGCTTCCCGAGAGGTACGGCAAGATATAACGGTAACCCGGCCCCGCGAAGGGAGAGCTTGCCAACATGCGGCGAGATGCAGCGTCCAAAGCTTCCCCCGGGTCTTCGGGGACCATATCGCTGTTCTCACCCAGGAATTCCAGCCATGTATCCTCATTCTCCTCTTTGGTGAGGGTGCAAGTGCTGTAGACAAGCACTCCCCCGCTCTTAAGGTGACCCTTCACTGACGAGAGCAGTTTCGACTGCCTGTGGCCCATGGAAGGTATGTCGCTTTCTCTTCTCATCCACCTAAGCTCGGGGTTTCTCCGGATGACTCCGAGACCAGAACACGGGGCGTCCAACAAGATGCGGTCAAAACCCGGCGCAAACGGCCCTTCTTGAGGAAAAGGACCGGTGGCGTCGCCCACTAGAACCCGGGCAAATGTATGCCCCGCCCGCCCGAGCGCCTCCCTCACCATGTCCGCCCGCTCTCCGTCGATATCGGTCGCAACGAGAGTCCCCGTGCCCTCCATCAACTCCGCCAGGTGAGTCGTCTTGCCGCCCGGGGCAGCGCAAACGTCCCATACCGCCTCACCCGGTCTTGCGCCCACAACCAGCGAGACCAGGATGGCCGAAGCATCCTGTACGACAAACTCTCCTTCCTCGAAACCGGGAAGCGAGGTCACCCGCACCCCCTTAAGGAGCGTAACGCTCCCCGGGACCGGGCCCGGTTCTGCCATGACCCCTTGGCTGTTGAGACGCTCGACGAGCTTCTCCGGGGTGGTCTTCATCTTGTTCACGCGTAATGTGATAGGCGGCGGTCGGTTCCCGAACTCGCACAGCTTGAGGCCGTTTTCCAGGCCGAATCTTTCGATAAAAAGACGGGCTATCCAGTCAGGGTAGGAAAACCGTAAACCGGCGTACCTCACGGGATCGTCGTCCACCCCGGGCAGTTCAACGTGGCCTCTTAGGCGGCCCATCGAGCGGAGCACCCCGTTGACGAAGCCCTTTTCGCCCCGGTGACTAAGGAGGTCAACCGTCGTGGACACTGAAGCATGAGGGGGGATCCCCAAGAAAACGAGCTGGAAAACGCCCAAGCGAAGCGCCCAAAGGACGCGGGGGTCGAGGGACGGGAGATTCCGACTTGAGTGGGCTGCAACCACCTCATCAATAAGCCTCACCCACTTGGTTGTACCGGAGACCAAAAGCTCGGCCAGGGCCCTATCGCTTCCCTCCAAGGGCGCAAAGTAACCGCCCCGGGAGGCGACTGCTCCATCCAATAGAACTCGGAAAGCCGCTTCCCGGGAAGTCAACGTTAATCCCTGCTCCTGGTGGCGCCCCTCAGTACCAATAGCCTTAGGAGCTGGGCGACCGCCACAGCCATACCTGCCACGTAGGTAAGGGCTGCGGCGTTCAGCATGTTGCCCACCGGCACAACTTCCGCAGGCGTCACGTAGCCTGAAACTTGAAGCATATCCATGGCGCGCCTGGAGGCATTGAACTCAACCGGCAGCGTTATGGCCTGAAACAAGACCGCCCCAAGGAAAAAGAGGAGCCCCAAGTCCATTAGAAAACCCGAGTTCGTGAAAAGCCCAACCAAGAACAACGGGAACGCTGCCTGCGACGTGAACTGGGCAACCGGGACCAGCCCGTTCCTTATGGCGAGCGGCGTATAGCCCACAGAATGCTGCACCGCATGACCTACCTCGTGGGCGGCAATGGCAATGGCGGCAACTGAAGTACTGTTGTAGGTGGCATCAGAGAGGCGGAGAGTCCTCGAACGGGGATCGTAGTGATCGGTAAGATGCCCTCTCTGTCTCTCTATCCTCACGTCGCCAAGCCCGGCATTTCTAAGCAGCGACGCAGCCACTTCAACGGCCGTCCTCCCACTCCGGGATATGAGCCGCGAATAGGTGTTGTACGCAGACCGGACCTTGGCCTGAGCCCACATGGCAAAGATCATTGCGGGAATTACAAAGATGAAATATCCCTGGTCGAATAGCATTACGTCTCTACCCTCCCACTGAACGCACGAGTTTTCGACCTGAGTCCCATGAGAAACGCGGAGGCACTCATGATACTCCGGCCTTCCGGTTGAACCTCAGTGACGGCGATTGGCGAATCGCCGCACTCTACGAGCAAGGATTCTCCCTCTACTCCAATTATGCTACCCGGAGCGCGAGATCCTCTTGACGGTCCGGAAGGCATGCGGGTCTGCCATATCTTTATACGTTTTCCGTCCAAGTAAGTAACTGCCCCCGGCCTGGGTGAAAGGCCTCTCACCAGGTTGTGAACTTCCAAAGCGGGCCTCGTCCAGTCGATGACTTCCTCACCTCTTGAGAGGTGCGGGGCCAGGCTGGCTCTTGATTCGTCTTGAGGCTGTCTCTTATACACATCT
>DGDN01000068.1 GCA_002385465.1 Candidatus Fermentithermobacillaceae bacterium UBA3951 | reverse complement strand
GTCCAAGCGGGGATGGGATAAGGCTCCGGCTATTTCGGTCGCCAGGCTGTGAGGCTCTACAGGCCTGGGGGCGCCCCTCGATATAAAATTCCGTTTCTCAAGCTCATCTGCATTTTCCGGGTGGACAAGGCCGAAATCACCTTCCGGTCCTGCCACTATGCATGGCTTTCCGCAAGCCATGGCCTCAAGGACCACCCTTGACATCCCTATCACCAGGTCGGCTGATTGGTAAACCGGGGCCATGTCGCTTACGAAGCCCAGGCACCTCACAACCTCTCTGCCCAAGCGCTCGTTGGCCTCTTGAGCGGCTTTTTGGACTTTATCCAGCGACTCTCCATCTCCGGCTATCACGAGCCGAACGTCCGGGTAGGTTTCGGCCAAGAGTCCTACGGCTTCGATGGTAAGGCACGCCGTATTGCTTAGCTCGGGGCTCATCCGCGAGGCGTATGCAAGTACCGGTCCCTGTGTCACATCCGGGAAAAAGGCTTTTCTGAGGCTTAGGGATTCTTCATGGGAAACGGGCCGGAACTCGTTGCAATCGATCCCGTTGGGTATGACCGTTATCTTTTCCCGGGAGAAACCGAACTCTTTCACTACGTAATCCTTGATAATATCGCTCACGGCAATGGTTAGGTCGCCCTGGCGCGAGACCAACTTCCAGGGAAAGCCCGACACAAAGGTCCAGTGGTAGGTGGTTACGAGGGGCACGTTAAACCGCTTAGAGACGTAGGTGCCTATCCACGCGGGGATCCTGGCGTGGGCGTGCATCAGGTCGACTTTTCGTGTCTCCACGATATGGACAAGGGACCTGTATGCCTCAAGCATCTTGAGGGGATTCCGGGAGCCCAGAGGCACATGGAAGTGCTCGATCCCGGATTCCGTGATGTCTCTAACCCGCCTTCCTCCTCCGGAGGCCACAAGGACTTTCCAGCCCATCGACTTCAAGGACCTCGACAGGCTCACTATGTGAGTTTCGGCTCCCCCTATGTCCAGACCCATGGCCAGCTCAAGCACAACTCTCTCTCTTTGTTCCCGCGACTTCCGATCCGTCTCGCTCACCAATGTTCCTCCTCCCGCCAATGAGCCCGGATACTGGTGGATATTCCCCTTGGAATGCGAGTTTCCCTGCAAAGGTGACTTGATCTCAAACCTTGGAAGGTGTAGTATGCAATGGTGTGTAAAGGTGTAGACCAAGACAGTGAGGTCGGATCATGTCATACTCGCCGGAAAAGGTTCATGAGTTATCGGTCCTTTTCGACCTGTATGAGAACATGCTGGCTCCCAGGCAAAAGGAAGTCCTTGACCTGAAGCTGCATGAGGACCTATCGCTCATGGAGATCTCAGAGCGCCTCAAGATCTCCAGGCAGGCCTGCGAAGATGCCCTGAAGCGCGGCGAGAGGACACTTCGCAAGCTGGAGGCCAGGATTGGACTCCGGAAACGGATCTCGGACGAAGAGGACCGCGCATCTCGTCTTATGGAGCGCCTATCTTCCATGGACTCGGATAACTGGCGAGAGGTGAGGGACATGTGCCTTAAGATCTTGTCTCCCGTCTTGAGCGGGGGTGACGCTGAATATGGAGTTTGAAGGCCTTTCTGCGCGCCTCTCAGGCGTGTTCAAGAAGCTCCGCGGAAAGGGCAAGCTTTCGGAGAAGGACATCGACGAAGCTCTCCGCGAGGTACGTCTTTCCCTTCTTGAAGCGGACGTCAACTTCAAGGTCGTCAGGGAGTTCATCGCCCAGGTCAAGGAGAAGAGCCTTTCTGCCGAGGTATTGGAGAGCCTTACTCCGGCCCAACAAGTGATCAAGATTGTAAACGACGAAATGGTTGCGCTCATGGGCGGGAAGGCGAAACCTTTGGACCTTTCCGGTAACCCGCCCGCGGTGGTGGTACTCTACGGGCTCCAGGGTTCCGGAAAGACCTCGGCTGCCGGGAAGCTGGCACTCAGCCTCAGAAAGAACGGCCGGCGTGTCTTGCTGGTTTCCTGCGACGTATACCGTCCGGCTGCGCAGCGCCAGCTCGAGATCCTGGCGGAGAAGTCGGGGGCGGGCTTTTTCACCATGGATACCGGGACCGACCCCGCGGTAATCGCCAAGAATGGCTACGAAAAGGCCCGTACGTCTGCATATGACGTAGTGATTTTCGATACTGCCGGTAGGACCCAGCTTGATGACGAGATGATGGACGAGGCCGGGAGGATCAAGGAGGCGGTCTCTCCCAGAGAGAGCATCCTCGTGGTAGATGCTATGACCGGCCAGGAAGCCTGCAGGGTAGCCCAGGCGTTTGACGAGAAGGTTGGACTTACCGGTGTCATACTCACCAAGATCGACTCCGATGCCCGTGGCGGCGCGGCGCTTTCCATCGCCAAAGTCACGGGAAAACCCATCAAGTTCGCCTCGACAGGAGAGAAACTCGAGGACTTCCAGGTGTTCCATCCTGACCGCATGGCTTCCAGGATACTGGGGATGGGCGACGTCTTGACCCTCATTGAAAAGGCACAGGCATCGTTCGACGAGAAAAAGGCAGAGGAGATGGAGCGGAAGCTCCGCCGGAAGGAGTTCACTCTGGAGGACTTCATGGACCAGATGAAGGAAGTAAAAAAGATGGGCTCTTTCGGAGACCTCCTCAGGATGATTCCGGGTTTCAACAAAATGAAGATCGATGTGGACATCGACCCCAAAGAATGGGGACGTCTTGAGGCCATAATCAGTTCAATGACGCCCCTTGAGAGGCGGAAACCTGAGATCATCGACGGTTCTAGGAAGCGGAGGATAGCAAGAGGCAGCGGTACACAGGTCCAGGATGTGAACCGCCTGCTCAAACAGTTTTTCCAGGCGCGCAGGATGATGTTCCGGATGACGCCTGAGAAGCGGGGCAGACTTCGTCTGCCTTGAGAAAAGACATAGGGACGAGAAAGGAGATGCGGCAAGTTGGCGGTTAAGATCCGTCTCAAGCGGATAGGCGCGAAGAAGGCCCCGGTGTACCGGATTGTGGTGGCCGATTCCCGGATCCAGAGGGACGGTAAGCCCATCGAGGAGTTGGGCTACTACGATCCCACTAAGGATCCTGCGGTGTACAAGGTGCAGGAAGAAAGGGCACTTCTTTGGCTCGAGCGTGGAGCCGTGCCCACGCCCACGGCTAAGACAATCCTTGCCCGGGCGGGCGTGATTGAAAAGTGGGCGGCCAAGAAGGCGAAGTAGCAGTTTATAACGTCAGGCGCAAGGAGGGCTAATATGCTGCGTGATCTTGTATTATTCATCGCACAGGCTATCGTCGATGAGCCCGACAAAGTCACTGTCAACGAAGTTGAGGGCGAGAGAGCGGTCGTGTTCGAACTCAGGGTTTCGCCTGACGATATGGGAAAGATCATCGGTCGCAAAGGCAGAGTGATCCACGCCGTGAGGGCGCTGGTCCAGGCTGCCGCGGCCAGAGAAGGTAAGAGGGCTACTGTAGAGATCCTTGAATAGAGGGCGGTGCAGACGGTGCTCATCTCCAGGGCAGTGACCGTGAAGTCGAAAGTGACACCTCTCTTGCGCGCCCGGCTCGGTGCAGAGACCCAGAAAGCCATTCGAGAAGTGGAACAAGAGCTGGAGCGTGTATTGTCGGAGATGGAGAAGCGCCGTGTTCTTGGAAAGAACGACGAGGTAGCGGGGCTTGAGCGCAAAGCGCGGGAGCTTGAGGCCCAAAGGGACGCCCTGGCGGCGAAGCTCAAAGACATCGCAAGGCTCAGCGAGGGACAGGAAGTAATCCAGGGCAAGGTCCAGGGGTTCTACGAAGTGAAGGTAGGAGATTTGTGGCCTGAGATCGGGACGGCCGAGATCGTCTTGGAAGACGGAAGGGTTGTGGCGATCAGGGAAGGCAGTTCTGTGACGCTGGAAGTGGCAGCCAGAGAACCAGCAGCCGGAGAGCCGGAGCGATGAAGGTCTACATTCTCACCCTTTTCCCTGAAGTCTTTGGGCCCATACTTCAGTCCAGCATACTGAAAAGGGCCAAAGAGGCAGGACTTTTGCAGGTTAAGACGGTGAACATCAGGGATTTCGCAATCGATAAACACGGCACCGTTGACGATTATCCCTACGGCGGTGGGCCGGGGATGGTGTTGAAGCCGGAGCCGGTTTACGAGGCCCTGGCCTGGGTGAGGCGTGACTCAGGCACAAAGCCCTATGTGGCGCTCATGACGCCCCAGGGGAGGAAGTTCGCCACGCAAGTGGCAAGGGACCTCGCGAAACGCGATCCCCTGGTCTTGGTCGCAGGTCATTACGAGGGGTTTGATGAGAGGATCCGGTCATTCTCGGACGACGAGATCTCCATCGGAGACTTCGTCCTAACCGGAGGGGAGATTGCAGCAATGGCTGTCTTGGATGCTACTTCCAGGTTTCTTCCGGGCGTCTTGGGCGATGCGACCTCTGCTGAGTCGGATTCGTTCTCGGACGGGCTCTTGGAAGGACCCCAGTATACAAGGCCCCAGGAGTTTCTCGGGATGGAAGTGCCTCTCGTGCTCAGGCAAGGTGACATGGCGGCTATCGTGAGATGGAGGCGAAAGGAATCCCTCCGGCGGACACTTGAGAGGCGCAAAGACCTCTTGCGTGACGCCGTCCTCACTTACGAACAAAGGCGCCTTCTGGCGGAAGTTTTGGAGGAAGACAGAGTAGACGGCAAGGATCTGTGGTAAGGAGTGACCAACGTGGACGTTCTGAAACTCATTGAAGAGTCGCAGATGAAGAAGGATATACCAGACTTCTCGCCCGGAGACAGGGTGAGGGTCCATTACAGGGTCGTTGAAGGCGGCCGCGAAAGGATACAGGTCTTCGACGGCGTCGTTATCGCAAGGCAGCGCGGTGGCTTGAGAGAGACCTTCCTGGTAAGGAGGGTTACCTACGGAATAGGTGTCGAGCGCACCTTCCCGGTGCATTCGCCCAGGATAGCCAAGATCGAGGTAGTTCGAAGAGGGCGAGTGAGGAGAGCGAAACTGTACTACCTGAGAGGCCTGTCGGGGAAGTCAGCTAGGATAGCCGAGCAGAAGCGATAACCATGAACGCAGTGCGGGATATCCTGGAAACCGTGCTCATAGCCCTGCTCATAGCAATCTTGGTGAGGGCCTTCGTCATTGAGAGGTTTCTTGTCGACGGTCCGTCTATGGAGCCGACCTTGTGGGATTCTCAGTCGCTCCTTGTGAACAAGCTTGCGTACAGGTTCTCCCAACCTAAGCGGGGCGATGTGGTCGTTTTCCGCTACCCGCTCGACCCTTCGAGGGACTACGTGAAACGGTGCGTAGCAGTCGGCGGCGACACCGTTGAGATGAGGCTGGGAAGGTTATACGTAAACGGTCTCCTCAAGGAGGAGCCATACGTAAGATTTCCCGGGCTATACGAGATGAAGAGCATTACCGTACCGGAGGACTGCATATTCGTCTTGGGTGACCACAGGACCAACAGCGAGGACTCCCGCATGTTCGGTCCGGTGAAGCTCAGCCTGGTCAAGGGAAAGGCCGTGTTCATAATATGGCCCCTCAAAGACATGGGCGCAATAAGGTAATGGCGCGTTCCAAAGGAACGGCGTCAAGAAAGACACATCCCGGTCTGCCTGCCAAAAAGGCCCTGGACTTGGTGGATGTGTTTCTCTTTCTGGCGGATGCCCGGATCCCGCTGACTTCGGTAAGGCTGGCTGAACCGTATCTCTCAAAGCGCCGGCGGATTTATGTGCTCACCAAGCCCGACTTGGCCGACCCGGAAGCGACTTCGGAGTGGACGGAGTTTTTCGCCTCCCAGGGAAGTCCGGCTTTTGCGGTAAACTGTAAGAGAGGCGACGGGCTCTCCGGGCTCCTCAGGCACCTAAAGGCGATGAAAGCCGAGATCGATGCCAAGAAGCCTTCGGTACTCCTTCACAGGCCCCTCAGGATCATGCTGTTTGGCCCGCCCAACGTGGGAAAGTCATCGCTGGCCAACCGGCTCTTGGGCACCACTAAGGCGCCCTTCGGGGCCAAGCCCGGTCTCACGCGGTCGAGCAACTGGCTCAAGGGGCGCGGTTTCCTTGAGATACTGGATACGCCCGGAGTGGTCGACACATCGTTGGTGAAGGGCGAGGCGCAGCTGAAATTGGCTGCCGCCTGGGCTATCCCCGAGAACAGGTATGACCCTGAGGAAGTCGCCCGCTACCTTGTGGAAAAGGTCGCTCCCACGGGTAAAGAGGAGTACCTTGAGGAGTACGGGAGGGCCAGGGGCTTCATCCGCGAGGGAGGAGCGGTGGACATAGAGAGGACGTGCAAGACGTTCATCCAGGACTTCCGCGAAGGGAGGCTGGGGCGATTTACTCTTGAGGCGCCCGGTGAGTTGGGCGGGTAGTAGTGATAGTCAAGGCGGGAAAAAAGGGGACCTGTATCTAAAGATTCATCCGGAACACAAAGACGAGAGGAGAGTGAGGCGTCCTGGGAGACGCCGGTGAAATGGCTACGTACCTAAAAGAACTCTACTGTCCAAAATGCAATACCACCTATGACGCGTATCGCCCGCAGAACCTATGCGAGTGCGGGACACCGCTCCTCGTGAGGTATGACCTGGAGCGGCTCGCCGGAGAGGTCACCCCTCAGGTGTGGAGGAAACGTCCCGAGGGGCTCTGGCGGTACCGCGAGCTTCTTCCCGTAATTCGAGAGGAAAACATGCTTTCTCTGGGCGAAGGGGGCACCCCTGTCTATTCACTGGACAAGGTCGCCGGCGAGTACGGGCTGAAAAAGCTGTTCCTTAAGGATGAAGGCACGAACCCCACCGGCACATTCAAAGCCAGAGGCGCCGCAGTCGGAGTGGGGCGGGCAAAGGAACTGGGTCTTAAGACGTTGGCCATGCCTACGGCCGGCAATGCCGGCGCTGCTTGGGCGGCTTATACTTCAAGA
Organism: Candidatus Fermentithermobacillaceae bacterium UBA3951; assembly: GCA_002385465.1. GTDB lineage: Bacteria > Bacillota > Sulfobacillia > Fermentithermobacillales > Fermentithermobacillaceae > UBA3951. The sequence continues at coordinate 9,906 of DGDN01000068.1, read as the reverse complement.
GCGGGCATCAAGATGGTGGTAGTCATGCCGGAGGATGCTCCCTTGACGACCCAAGCCGAAAGCGTGGCTTACGGCGCCGACACTTACCTGGTAAAAGGTCTTATCTCAGATGCCGGCAAAGCCGTGAGGGAAGCTTGCGCCAAGTACGGATGGTTTGAGGTGGCAACGCTCAAAGAGCCTTACCGTATCGAGGGTAAGAAGACCATGGGTCTTGAGATTTGGGAGCAGTTCGAAGGAAACCTGCCGGATGTTGTTCTTTACCCCACGGGTGGAGGTGTCGGGATAATCGGCATGTGGAAGGCTTTCAACGAGCTTAAGGACATGGGGTGGCTCAAAGGACCTCTCCCGAAGATGGTCGCCGTACAGGCAGAAGGGTGCGCGCCGATCGTCAAGGCCTATAAAGAAGGAAAGGACAAGGCGGAGTTCTTCCAAGGAGCCCAGACGATTGCTGCGGGGATAAGAGTCCCCTCTGCTCTGGGTGACTTCCTCGTGCTGGAAGCCGTTAGGAAGTCCGGCGGTACTGCGCTCACGGTTACAGACGAAGAGATCCTTTCGGCCTGGAGTCACCTGGCAAAGACCGAGGGAGCCCTCATATGTCCTGAAGGCGCGGCATGTGTAGCTGCAACCAAGAAGCTCAGGGAGACTGGTCTCGTAAGCTCGGAGGAATCTGTCCTCATCCTCAACACGGGCGCGGGGATGAAATACACGGAGCTCTTAAAGGAAAAGGCGAAGCTCCTGGAGACGGGGAGCCTGGTCGACTGACAGTCCGGTGAGTTGATAAGCCGGTGAACCCGCAGGATAGCGCTTGAGATTATTGCATGGGCAAGAGAGGTAAGAAGCCGGCCCGTCCGAGATCGGCGGGTCGGTTTTCGTCTTCGAGGCGCTTCGCTCGCGCACTTCTTTAGGAGACTCCTTTGCTTACTTCTTACGCACGCTTCTTGGGCACAATATACACGGGACATAAGTGGCAAGGGTGTTCCAACAGTGTGCATATACAGGACATCCCGTGTCATGGGAAATGCCGCGCTTCACTTACGGGAGGGTATTCGTTGATCCAAGAACCAAAACGTTTCTCGTTCCGGCACTGGTGGAACTATGTCACCGTGTTCCTGGTTGCCCTGGGACTAGGCCTTTGGGCCGGAGGATTTGTGGACGGGAGGGTAGTCTTCGCTGCACTTGTCCTCTGGGGGATGTTGGGTCTCTTGGTCGCTCCCGAGATCATCTACGAGCACCTGGGCTTTTTCGGTAGGTGGGTGTTTCATGACTACCAGAAAGCACACGAGCGTTATCGCAAGGCCGTGACCACAAACAAGGCAACGCCGCAAGCGTATTGCGCCCTGGCAAGCCTGGCCTACGCAGAAGGCGACCTGGCTGAGGCCGCGAGGCTTCTTGAAGAAGCAGCGACAAAGCTTCCCGACGATCCATACCTCCATTTCCTGCTCTCTATCGTCTTGACCAAGCAGGGGAGGTACGATGAGGCGCTCACGGAAGCCGTCTTGACCGGTAAACTGTCCGGCGAAGGCGCCCTCGGAGACATGGCCATGGGGACAGTCTTAAGCGCCAAAGGAGATGTCCAAGCGGCCGCCTCGGCGTATCAAGCGGCTTCGAGAAAGGCCCCGCGGCTTGTACCGGCCCGGTTGGGCCTTGCAGAGTGTTACCTCTCCTTGGGAATGTTCGATGCCGCGGTAGCCGAGACCGAAGAAGCGTTCAGGCTCGACCCCGATAATCCCGACGTACTCTATTGGTCGGGAAAAGTCGCCCGGGCACAGAACAGGCTCAGTGAAGCCGGAAAGAAGCTTCAAGAGGCACTGGACGCCCGTCCCATCGAAGACCGGGCTTTTCTCGTGCCTTACCGGGATATAGTCACGGCACTCAGCGAAGCCAGGTCGAGCTCTAACCCGGTTCACTCGGATAGGACATAGACTATCTCTTCTGAACTTGGGTCTCTCACCTCCACCCACACGGTTGCGGAGATCGGTCCGGTATCCGTCCTTCCTGTGAAGACTGCGGGGTAGAATCCTGCTTTGAGTGCAAAAGGTACGGTCTGAGAGCCTGTCCAAGCCGCCTGCGACGTCTTTCTTAGGCTGGTGTCTTCACCAAACAGGGCCACCGTCACATCCACGACAGAAGGTGCCGAGAGGGCTTCCAGCCTCAGAGTCTGTCCCCAAGAGGCGGGATTCGGCTCAACGGCGGCAAGGATCCAAGCCTCCTGGACGCGCTCGAAATATAGGGTCTTGCTCCTCATTGTCGCCGGAAACTCGGCCCAGACCGTAACAGGCTGGAGTCCGAGGGGGAGGGGAGGACCTACCGTTACTTCCAGGACCCAAGTCCGCCCTCCGTCAGGAGAGAAGAAATCCCGAATAGGCCCGGCTGCGAACTCGGCAGTTACTTTGGTGGCCTCAGGGACGGTATTTGCAATAATAGTAAGCGTTTGGCCGTCTACGCATTCTGCCGGGTCGAGTCTTGCATCCAGCGAGTGGATTTCAAGATAAAGTGGCTTTGTAATGGAGAGGAATATCCTTCCCCTTACGTCTTCAACCCGTGCTTGGTATAGATAAAGGCCGCGAGGAAGCGGATTTCCGGCGTTGTCTCGCCCGTCCCACGTTACTGAAGAAGGCGGCTCTCCCGGCACCTCAGACGGGTTGAAATGATAAACGGGCGACAACGATTCGGTGGCTATTACGGCTTGCCAGGTCCTAACGCTCTGATTCTTGAGGTATGTGAAATCGAAATCAACCGTGTCGTCGATCGAGTCGCCATCAGGCGAGAACTTATCCTTCCTCGCCGAAAACCTGATTAGGCAGGAACGGTAGACAACTGTTGCGGCTTCCGCGCGGGTCATGAACCGGCCCGGTTTGACGGTCCCATCCTCATACCCTTCAATTATCCCAAGTCGCACAGCGCAAGCCATGGCGTTCCTCCGGTTTGAGGATATGTTTTGCCAGTCCCTGAACCTTCTCAGGATGTTCGTTACCTCGGTAGGGGAGAGGGAATAAGCGTAGGGCTCGAGATCGAGTGACCTTACGAGAAAGGCTACGGCGTCCTCCCTTTTGGTGTAGTCATCGGGATAGAAGTAGAGGCCCGGCTCAACCAAGGAGATCCCGCCCAGCACGGCGCCTTCGATGAGCTGCCAGGCAGGCTTACCGTAGAGCATATTGTAGCCTTCCGGTACGTCCGGATAGGAAGGGACCTCGGGAGAGGCCGGCGGGAGTCCGAAGACCTTAGCGAGGAGCACAACAAATTGGGCCCTGCTGGTGTAATTATCCGGGTAAAACCAGGCTATCCCCGGATTTGACTGAGAGACGACTCCGTCCGTGACGCCTTCTTGCCAGAGGACCTTTATGTATGTCCCTGACCAGTGGCTGCCTGCGTCGATGTACCACGGATCGCCCCCGGGAGAAGCAAACGTGCCGCCGGGTAAAGCTCCCAAAACCGAGGAGAGCGCAAGCACGACTACCGCGAAAGCCCTCATATAGTGCAACCGGATCCTACAGGCGAATTTCACAGAGGACATCTTCATTACAACCAAACCTCCGGTCCACCGTGCCCCTTACACATAATAACAAATTCCGCAGCCTAACTGTCAAGTGATGGCAATTTTGGGGGAAGATGTTGACAAGTCATGGAGACCCTTGTAATCTTGTGTCGCTGGCAATTATTGCCACGGTCGCGCCCGGTCTTAAGGTCGTTGGGCCGCAGTTTGAAAGGAGGGGTGAATTGGCTGCGGTCGAACCCCCAAAGCTCATCATGCCACCGGTGCCCTTCGCAAGCCCTTCCCGGGCCGGGCGCGACGCAATTGCTGGTAGAGGATCGAGGTGACGAGTTGAGAACGATTCTAAGAAAGCACAGGCTTCTCATCATATCAGGTATCCTTGGCGTTTCTGCCGCAGCCATATCTCACGCGGCCATTACCCCTTACGTGCTCACGTCGCCTGTCGTTGTAGCCGCACGTGAAATCCAGGCCTACGAGAGAATCGAGCCCGGCGACCTCAGAACTACGGACTTACCGCGAAAAGCGGTGCCCAAAGACCATTTTTCCGAAGCCGGGCTTCTTGAAGGGGCGTATGCGTTGTCCCGCATATTGCCCGGACAGGTTGTCATGAGCGGCCATGTAGCCAGAGGGAAGGGAGAGATCGGATTGTCCGTGGAGCTTCAGTCGGACGTGAGATGCGTGTTTATCCCGGCCGGAGAAGAGCGGGCAGTCGGTGGGTTCATAAAGCGAGGCGAAAAAGTGGATGTTGTGTTTACGCCGAAAGGTGTAACTTATGCGGCGGCTTTTGGCGGAGGACAGGCGTCGTTGGTCGTAAGGTCGCTCTTGGTGGTTGAGGTCTGTCGCCGGCCCTCTTCAGGGGAGTTTGTAGGCGTCGTTGTCCTTGCGAACAGGGCCGAGGCAGAAGCAATTGCCTCCAGCATAGAGACATGCGCCGTGAGCCTGCTTCTGGCACCGAAGGAGTCTTTTGCCGGAGAGAGCACGCTCGAGACGGGGGCCTGGCTGCCTTGATGAACGATAGCCCGCTTGTGCTGATAGCCGGCGACGCCCACACCGAGAAAGCCGTATCTGCCCGGTGGCCGAAAGCGAGGATCGGAGGCTCCTTTCGAGACCTTTCCCTCTTGGAGTACGTGGCATCGGGTATTCGCCCTGACATTGTGGTTGTCGATGTGTCTCTTTCACCCCGTGGCGAAACCCTGGAAGCGTGGGTTTCGCGGTTCAAGGCTGCCTACCCATCGTCAACGGTTTCGATGTTGGACGGTTCGTCCAACAGGATAAGCCAGGATGTGAGTGAGGTTCCCGGGCAGACCACGGTCTTGGGGTCCCAGACGGTCGTCATCTGGAGTCCCAAAGGCGGAGTGGGGAAGACCTTCCTTTCCACGAACCTTGCGTGTGCCGCTTCTCTTGCGAGCGGCGGCAACGCAGTGCTCCTGGACATGGACTTGTGCTCGGGAGACGTGGCAGTCCACCTCGACCTTTTTGATGGACCCACGATTACCGATTTGATCCCGGTCCTTCCGGATATGCGGTCGGAAGGTCTTGACAAGTACACCCGCAGGCACGGGCCTTCCGGTTTGAACGTGATCTGCGGGCCAAGGCAGCCCGAGCTTTCCGACCTGGTCACTCCGGAAGTCGTGAAATCGGTGTTGGCGCTTGCGTCCAAACGCTGGGGCCTCACCTACGTGGATACTCCTCCGGACATGGCTTCTGATGTCGTCGGAGAGTGCGTCGATGCAGCCACCAAGATCGTCCTGGTCACAACTCAGGATGTAGCTTCCCTAAAGCAGTGCCGTTCGGCTATGGACATCTTCGCGAAACTGGGTATTCCCGGCTCCGCCATGGCAGTGGTAGTGAACAGGGCCTCAAAGGACTCCCTCATGCCCCTTCAAAAGGTAGAGGAATTCCTCGGGGTAGAGCTTGCGGGAGCTGTTCCCGAAGACCGGAAGGCAGCCGAACGGTCGGTGTTCGAGGGTCGTCCTCTTTCGCTCATCTCAAAGAACGAGATATCAGAGGCGGTGTGGGGCATCTTGGACCACCTGTCGCCCGGGCTGGGCAGAACGACACCCAAGAAGAAAACTCCGCGAAGGAGGGGGTTTTTCTGGTGAGCCTCATTAAGAAGCTCGAATCATCTCCCTACCGGGCTCTGGGCGAAGTACGGACGGCAAGGGAGCGGTCGTTGGAAGACGTCATAGAGACCGTGAGGGAGAGAGTCCTTGAAAATCACGCAGAGTTGGTTATGGAAGCGCGGCTTTCACGGGCCAAGAGGAATGAGGTTATGGCCCTCGTCTCTGAACTTATTGTCTCCGGAGACCTATATGTGGGGCGCCTTACGCGGAAAGATCTGGCCGAGAGAATCGTTCAAGAACTTTGCGGCCTCGGGCCCATTGACGAGTTTCTGGACGACCCTACGGTGACCGAGGTCATGGTGAACGGCCCCCATGAGGTCTATATAGAACGAGATGGTGTGATCCACAAGACAGGAGCCCAGTTCTCCGATGAAAAGCACGTCCTCGAACTTATAAACCGCATTGTGGGGAGCGCCGGCAGGAGAGTGGACAAGTCCTCTCCGTACGTGGACGCCCGGCTTCCCGACGGCTCCCGAGTGAACGCGGTGATTCCTCCTCTGTCCCTGACAGGTCCTGTGCTCACCATAAGACGCTTTCCCAGACGGTACTCTACGTTGGACGAACTGGTCGCCCTAGACACGATAGACCCACGGGTGGCTGAGTTCCTCAAGGCGTGCGTCGAGGCGAGGCTCGACATCGTAATCTCGGGAGGGAGCGGCACAGGGAAGACTACCACCCTGAACGTGATGGCCAATCTTTTCCGCGAGGACGAAAGGGTCATTGTCATTGAGGATTCGTCGGAATTGAGGCTGTCCTTGGACCATGTGATATACCTCCAAACCAGGCCTGAGAGTGTCGAAGGGAAAGGGAAGGTCACGATAAGGGATCTCCTCCGAAACGCCCTTCGCATGAGACCCGACCGGATTATCATAGGCGAATGCCGCGGGGCCGAGACGTTCGACCTGATTACCGCCATGAACACAGGGCACGAGGGGTGCCTCAGCACCGTTCACGCCAACTCGACTCGTGATTGCCTGTCTCGCCTCACTGCAATGGCCCTTATGGCTCAGGAATCCGTCCCTCTGACCGTCTTAGAGACGTGGATCGGGTCTGCCGTCGACGTCGTCGTGCACCAGGCGAGGGTAGAAGCCGGGGCCAGACGCGTTGTTGAGGTATCCCTCGTTGGGGTAAGCCGCGGAACATTGCAGACGGCCACGGTGTATGACGTGGAAAACCGCCGGGGTTGCTCAGAGTTGCCGGAGTTCTTTAGCGGCAAAGTGCGCAGGGAGGTAGGCGAGAGGCTGCAAGGAGCCCTCGAAGCCTTGAATGGGGGAGATGCCTCCTGACTTTCGTAAGTAGTCTCTTGGCGGCCGCTGCAGTCTTTACTGCTTCGCTCTATGTAGGGAGGGTCCGCGACCCCGCACAGTCTCCCTTGCTCCGGCAGAGAAGCGGTTATGGGATGCTAGGTCGTCTGCCCGTAGGCCTGCGCAAGGCAATATCCCTTCTCAAGCCGCGGAGCGAACCCCACGTATGGGAAGAGATTTTCTACTCGCTGGCTTTCCGGTTAAGAGCGGGTGAGACTCTTTCCCAAGCGGTCCGGGGAGTGTCAGAAGAAGGCTCGACTCCGGCCCACGAGTCGCTAAAGAGAATAGTCAGGGCCTACGAAGCAGGTGCACCTCTGGCGCAGGCATTCCACAGTCAAGCGAACGGTAGCGAGATGGAGAGGCTGGCGGCAACCGTAGAGACAGGCCTTTCTCTGGGAAGTGACCTTCCGTCTCTCTTGTGTCACAGCGCGGAAGTGCTGAGCAAGAAGCGGTCATTGGTTAAAGAGGCACAAGCCAAGATCACCGAATCTCGGCTAACGGCAGTCCTCCTGATTGCGCTTCCCTGGCTCATTGGAGGAATCACATACTTCCACGATCCCGTGCTAATCGGTCAGGGGCTCTCAAGTCCGAGGGGCAGGGCAATAATGCTCATCTCGTTTGGGCTGTGGGTCGTGGGTGTGGTCCTCATCGCTTCAACCCTTTCCTCAGTCACGCGAGGGAGGGGGGAGTGATATGGAGCGTTTCTTGGGACCGGTGGTTTTCGGCATCTCTGGATGGCTCTTCGGGCTTTGGGCACTAAGAGCCGATCTCAGACGTATGGGGCTTGCGGCGCCGAGGCAGACGAGTTCTAGAGAGCATGTCCGCCCCATCCCCGGAGGGCTGAGAATCGCGTTGTGGGCTCTCGCTGCTTTGGCGACTTGGGCAGCTTTCGGGCGGCGAGGGACCCTCACGCTAGTCTTAGCCGGGATTGGGCTCCGAGTTGTTGAGAACCACAGACGCATGAAGAGGCAGCAAGACCTGCGTCGTGAATGGCCGTTTCTTATTGAAAGCATGGCGGTAGCCACGTTGTCGGGGATGGGGCCGGGAGAAGCGTTCCAAGCGGCAGCCAAACGGGCGCGCGGGGCGATGAGGGAGGAAACTGAAAAGGTAGTACTTCGCTTGTTAGGGGGAGCCGGCCTGAGCAAGGCATTGAAAACGATGGAGGGGTGTGGACTCCCGGATGTGAGGCGCTTACGGGCCCTCCTTTCACAGAGCGAGATACTGGGAACGCCGGTTGCCGATATGCTCAAGAAGCTTTCCGACGAGGGGTATGAAGAAGATAGACGCGCTATGGAAGAAAGGTTCAATGCTCTTCCGATCAAACTCTCTGCGATCACAGTATTCTTTCTACTGCCACCCGTACTTGCGGTTTCAGTCATACCCCACATACTGGCGTTCATCGAGGCAGGATGGTAAACGCATCTCACATGTCACTGAGTAAGGAGGTGAACAGATGACAGCCTTATATGTACGCACTCGGATCTGGTGGGATCAGGCGCTCTGGCGCCTTACGAAACTCTTGTCAGATGAACAGGGCGCAACGGTGGCTGAATACGCCCTAGTGTTGGTTCTCGTGGCAGTTGCGCTAATTGTGGTTTTAGGAGATCTTGGCGAGGCGTTGGAACTCAAGATCCAAAGTGTTATCGATAAACTGACCACTGCCAATCCCGGACTATGACCATGAAGCTGCTGCAAGATTCTGAGGGACAGGCCTTAGTCGAGTTCAGTCTCGTCGTGTTCTTGTTGGTGGTGATCCTCTTCTCAATCCTGGAAGGAGGGCTCGTGATCAATGCCAAGACTGTCCTCACTTCTGCCGCCAGAGAGACGGCCAGGGTCTGCGCCGTCGAGGGTGGGAGGACGCCTGGGGCCCTCCAGAGGCTCAGCGACAGCCTTACGGCGGGAGGCATTGATCCCGATGAGGTGACGGCCCTTATTTCGCCAGGCCAGGCCATCTACGGCACCACCATACGTGTGGAACTCCAGTACGACTACAAAGTGGTGAGCCCTGTCGTGAGGGCGATTGTGGGGACCTCGATTCCCCTGACATCCAAGGCGGTGACCAGAAGTGAGTTCGTTCCGAGGTAGCGTAAAGCGGAGAGGAGGTTTCCGGCCGGGACTGCGCTTGCTCCCGACATCCGAGGACGGCGCGGTCCTGGCCCTGGTCGCCGTCTTCCTGCCTGTTGCGGTCCTCACCGTGGGTATGGTACTGGACCTGGGTATAGTGTACTTCGCCAAGAGGGCTGTTCAAGGAGCATGCGACCTAGGTGCTCTGGCGGGAGTCATCGAACTCGATTGGGACGCGTTGGCCTCGGGAGATGTGCGCATTGACCCCACCATGGGACAGGCGAAGGCAGTTCAAGTCGCAAGTGAGAACGTCTACGCCTTGGGAGGCGTCATCCGCGAGGCTTCCATTTCGGCTCATGTCTTGAACGCTCCGGACCGGGAAGAACCCACAGTGCGAGTGGAATGCTGCTTCAAGGTCAGAGCTCACTTCCTTGGGTTTCTTCCCGGGCTCGGTGAGGGCATCTCGTGCTCCGTTTCTTCAGAAGGCTCAGTCGTGAGGAGAACGAAATGGTAGGAGGAGTGGTAGGATAATGGCTCTGGCCGGACCCGACAGGGAACTTGATTCCGATCATGTGCTGTCTTACACTCAAGACGGTAGTACGCTCGTATGTGTAAGACGCGAGGTGATTCCGGTGACCGTAGTGAAGTTATCGAACAAGGGACAACTGGTGATTCCAAGCGAGATCAGGGACAAGTACAACCTCTCCAAGGGAGACAGATTCTTGGTGAGAGACATAGGAGGGAAGATAGTGTTGGAACCACTTCCGCGGCACCCGTTGCTGGAATTGAGAGGCGCTTTCAAATCGAGAGCGAGCGCGGTGGACTTGCTCCTACGTGAGCGGGAGGAGGACCGGATCAGGGAGGATGGCAAACATAGCTGGTAGGTACGTGCTCGACAGCTCTGCCCTCATCGCGTTCCTCT
>DGDN01000023.1 GCA_002385465.1 Candidatus Fermentithermobacillaceae bacterium UBA3951 | reverse complement strand
GATCTTGTGGAGTCTCTTCTCAAACGTTGGGCCCGCGTCAAAGACTCGGGAAAGGTACTTCCGGGCCACGGCGGTGTCTTAGACCGCTTCGACAGCTTGCTTTTTACAGGCGCCGGCGGCCTCATTTTGAGAGTGTTGTACGGAATCATCAAGGCTTCATAGGACTATAGAGCTAATGGCACCGATATCTTAGGAGACGGGAGGTTGGCACGTGACGACCAGGACAGTCGGCTATCTTACCTTCCTATTCCTGGCCATATACCTCTTCTTGAGGTATGTCATAGGTTATGTCATGCCTTTCGTCATCGGAGTGGCCCTCGCACTTCTCTTAGAGCCGGTTGTAAGGTTCCTTTCTCGACGGTTCCGCCTTAAGAGGGCCGCCGCAGCCGCGCTAACCGTCACGGGTCTCATCGCGGTCCTTGCGCTCCTCCTGTCGTGGGGCATAACAAGGATAGCAGCGGAGCTCACAGACCTCTACAGGGGATTGCCCGAGTACTATATTGACTTCAACACGGTCCTTTCGGAAGTATTGCGGATAGCAGGCGATATTTCGGCGCAGCTCCCCGAGCCTCTGGCAAGGGTAGCGCAGGAGCAGTGGAACAGAATTTACAGCCTGCTCTCGGTGATAGTAACCGGCGCCGGAGGGGTTTTCTGGGGAGTCCCGGGGTTCGCCGTGACTACCATCTTTACCATCCTGTCAACCTACTTCACCATGCGAGATAGAGAGGCCATAGGCGCATTCATCCGGTCCGTGGTGCCGGGCAAGGCCTTCCACAACTTGAAAAACATCGAAATGGACATCCTCGGAGGGATCGCGGGTTTTGTAAGAGCTCAAGCGCTTTTGGTCACGCTTACGATGATAGCCAACGTTATTGGCCTCACGCTGCTCGGGTCTCGCTATGCAGTGGCTTTGGGGCTTCTCTTGTCCCTATTGGACATCCTTCCCATTCTGGGGCCCGGCCTTTTCTACCTGCCGTGGATTATCTACCATCTCATCTGGGGCGAAGCCGGTTTCGCGGTAGGGCTACTCTTGCTCTACGGCCTCGTTTCCGCTTTCAGACAAGTGGCCCAAACCCACCTGGTAGGTCGCGAACTGGGGCTTCACCCTCTCGTAACGCTCATATCGATATACGCCGGATTTAGGCTCTTCGGAGCGCCCGGCCTGGTATACGGTCCGCTCACTGCCCTGCTTGTTAAGGGGATGTGGGCGTCGGGGCTTATCCCCCATGAAGGTGGTGCTACCCGCTGACATCCCTATCGGTACTCGGTTCCACGGGCTCCATCGGGCTCCAGACGCTCGACGTCGTAAGGAGCGACCCGAGCCTTAGGGTTGTCGCTCTCGCCGCAGCCCGCAAGTGGGAACAGGTTCTCACGCAGGCAAAGGAATTCTCTGCGGCCGTGATTGCCCTTGACGATCCGGAAGCTGCCAGTAGAGCCGAGAGGGAAAAGGCCGCCTTCGGCCTCGAACACCTTGTTGTACTGTCGGGCCCCCAGGGCATTGCCCGGTGCGCAGAGATCGACGAGGCCACGGTGGTTGTCCACGCCGTCCCGGGATTTGCAGGCACTCTCCCCCTCATAAGGGCCTTGGAAAAGGGGAAGAGGGTTGCTTTCGCGGGCAAGGAGGCCCTCGTCTCCGCAGGCGACCTTATAGAACCTTACCTAAGGGAAAACCCGGGGCAGCTCGTCCCCGTGGATTCAGAGCATTCGGCCTTGTTCCAGTGTCTGCTGGGCGAAGACCCTGAGTCTGTGGCCGAGCTCGTGCTCACCGCCTCCGGAGGCGCTCTCCGCGACTACAGCGCCGAACGGCTCCGCGAGGTGACGCCTGAAGAAGTGCTGGCGCATCCCACCTGGAAGATGGGGAAGAAGGTAACCGTCGATTCGGCGACACTTGTCAACAAATCCTTGGAGGTTATGGAAGCCCACTACCTTTTCGGCGTACCCTATGAGAAACTCAAAGTCGTCATTCACCGTCAGAGTATCGTGCATTCCATGGTTACGTTCGTCGACGGTTCGACTAAGGCGCAGGCTTCGGTGCCCGACATGAGTCTCGCCATAAGTTACGGCATAACTTATCCTGGGAGGCGTCCGGGAGTCGTTCCTTCGTTATCTCCCTATTACGGCACTCTTACATTTGAGGAGCCGGACACGGAGAGGTTCCCGGGGGTCCTCCTAGGGCACAAAGCAGGTGAGATGGGCGGTACGGCCCCTTGCGCGCTCTCGTACGCCGACGAGATCTTGGTCCGGGAATTCCTGGCCGGACGGATAGGGTTTCTCGACATCACCCGGATTCTCTTCCGGTTCTTGGAGACTTACCGGCCTAAACCTGTTCACAGTCTGGAGATCCTTAGAGAAGAAGCTCTACGGGTTGAAGAGAAAATCAGGGAACTCTTACTGTAAGGAGACGATTCAAAGTGCCAGAGATCATCCTAGCCATAGTCCTACTCGGAATCCTCGTGACCTTCCACGAGCTCGGGCACTTCCTTGCAGGGAGAAACGCCGGAGTGTACATCCACGAGTTTGCCATAGGTATGGGGCCCGTCCTTTTCTCGTGGCAGGGGGGCGAGACAAAATACACAATTCGCATGATCCCCCTGGGAGGTTTCAACCGTTTTGCCGGTGAGGACGCCCGCGACAAAGAAGACGACGAAGGATTACCCCTAAACCGCCTACTGAGCAGCCTGTCACCGGGTAAGAGAGCCGGCATAATTTTCGCAGGGCCGCTCGCAAATCTCCTCATCGCCGCCTTTGCGTTTTTCATTGTGTTTTCCATAGTAGGGATATACATGCCTACCACAACCATCGCCGAGGTGATGCCCGGCTATCCGGCCGACTTTGCCGGCATAAGGCCGGGCGACAAGGTGCTTGCGATAAACGAAACGCCCATTCAGTCCTGGGAGGACCTTACATCGGCCATTCGCCCGAGCTCCGGCCAGACCATTTCTCTCACACTGGAGAGGGACGAAAAACAGATTGAGGTACCCATGGTCCCCATCGAGATGGGAGGAGCGGGCGTAATCGGCATCCGGCCCACGTCGACCCTCGAGCGCATGAATCCCGTCTTAGGTCTTTACCAGGGAGTTAAGGAAACTCTCCTCGTGAGCAGCATGTGGATCCAGGGGATCATCGGGATGCTGGCCGGTACTGTCGCTCCGGAAGTGACAGGGCCCATAGGCATCACGCAGATCCTGGGAGAGGCCGCGAGGACCGGTCCGGGCGAGCTTGCGTATCTCTTCGGCGCGCTTTCGGCAAACTTGGGTCTAATAAACCTCCTGCCCATACCCGCTCTGGACGGAAGCCGGCTTATATTCCTGGCGGTGGAAAAGCTGAGGGGTAAACCCCTCGACCCCGAGAAGGAGAGCCTAGTGCATTTCATAGGGTTCTTCCTCCTCATTTCGGTTTTTGTGTTTGTGAGTTACAAAGACATCCTGAGGTTGGTGAGATAGGATGGACCGGGAAAGGAGCGCTCACAGGGAGCACCCTTCCGGACAAGCCTCCGCATCGACCTCCTCAGAATATGGAGGCTCTCCGGAATGCCCCCTGTCTGAAAGAGTCTTCCGGAGACGGGAAACGCACGCTGTTAGATGCGGAAATGTGGTCATCGGAGGCGGTAGTCCGGTCTCAGTTCAGACGATGACGAAGACCGACACGCGAGACGTTCTGGCGACACTCGCGCAAGTAAACCAATGTGCCGACGCAGGCGCAGATATCGTGAGGGTTGCCGTCCCCGACATGGAAGCAGCCGAGGCCTTGAGGAGGATTAAGGCCGGGGCGAAATGCCCGATAGTGGCTGACATCCACTTCGACCACAACCTAGCCGTAGCGGCCATCAAGGCGGGCGCCGACAAGATCAGGATAAACCCAGGCAATATCGGCGGGCAGGAAAGGCTCCTCAAAGTGGCCAGAGAAGCCAAAGAGAGAGGAGCGGCCATCAGGGTGGGCGTGAACGCAGGTTCCCTCGAAAGAGAGATCCTTGAGAGGTACGGGGGGCCTATCCCTGAGGCCCTGGTGGAGAGTGCCCAGCGCTCACTTGAGTTCCTGGAAGAGCACGGAATAGGCGATCTTGTGGTGTCCCTAAAGTCTTCCAGCGTAAGGGCTACAGTAAAGGCCTACGTCCTCATGGCCGAAAAGACCCGCTGGCCCTTCCATATCGGGATCACTGAGGCCGGGCCTGGGACGGGCGGCGTGGTTAAGTCTGCCGTAGGGATATCATCTCTACTCACCCTGGGGCTGGGCGACACCTTGCGCGTGTCACTCACGGGGTCACCGCTTGAGGAAGTGAAGACGGCCCGCAGCATCCTCCAAGCGGCAGAAGCGGCCGTTCTTGGCCCCGATATAATATCCTGTCCAACTTGCGGGAGAACGCAGGTAAACCTGATAGCGGTTGCCGAAGAAGTAGCGGAAAGGCTCAAAGACATACGCACGCACTTGAAAGTGGCAATCATGGGCTGTCCTGTAAACGGTCCTGGAGAAGCCAAAGAAGCGGATGTTGGAGTAGCATGCGGCCGTGACGGCGGGATCCTGTTCAGGCGCGGGAAGGTCCTGGGGAGGGTTCCCGAGGGGGAAATAGTGGACGCCCTGGTCCGTCTGGCCCGCGAAGCAGCAAAATGACAGCCGGAGGGAACCGATATTGTCCCGCATCACCGTCAAGCCTTCTTCGGAGTGCCCGAGACTTACAGACCTCGTTGAACCGGGAGAGTGGAGCGGTAGGGAGCTATTGCCCTACCTTGTCATACGCTCCATAGATGTAGACACAACCGATGACTCGTGGGAAGTCACACTGGATGTCCCGGATAGGAAAAGGTGGTCCTCGGTTTCCCGCGACTTCCTGAAGGACGAGTTCGATGCACTCTTAGCCACCGTGAGGCAAGAGCTGCGGAAAAAGGTCGGCGGACTAGACCAGGTGAAATGGTTTTACCCCGAGGAACTGCGGGATACGTTCAAGGCGCCTCCCGGACAAACGGGTAACGGAGAAGCCCAGAAAAACGGCATGCCGGTGCGAGCGAACGGGCGGGGAAGCAGGCGAGGAAGGGGATCTTCGTCAAGGTCCGCCCCCGATAAGAACGAGGCTATCCCCATCAAAGACCTCACGGGTGGAGAGAGGGGTAGGGTTACCGTCGCAGGTGAGGTCGCGGAAATCAGCTGGAGGTCAAACCAGTTTGGCAAAGTAGAGGGCACCATGGTTGTGACCGACAGGACCGATTCGGTGAAGGTAAGGATCACCGACCTCGAGGCAAAGATTGACTGGTTGGAGCCTGGAACACACGTGGTGCTGAGGGGACGGCCCGGAATAGACCGTTTCGACTCAGAACCCATGCTCCTCACAAGAGAAAGCGAGATAGTGCCCTGCCAGGTTGAATGCCGGAAAGACCTCTACCCAGAAAAAAGAGTCGAGCTCCACCTCCACACAAAGATGAGCCAGATGGATTCCGTCCTCTCAGTTGATAAGGCGATTGCCAGGGCCAAAGAATGGGGCCATCCGGCCATAGCCATAACGGACCACGGTGTGGTTCAGTCTTTTCCGGAAGCCTACCTCGAGGGGCGGAAGCACGGCGTCAAGGTCATCTTCGGCGTGGAAGGCTATTTAGTAGAAGACGATGACAAAGAACGGGCGTACCACGTGGTCATTCTCGCCAAGAACAAGAGAGGGCTCAGGCACCTTTACGAGCTTGTCACCGAGTCGCACCTCAAGCACTTTTACCGGACGGCACGGATTCCCCGAAAGCTCTTGCATGAAAAGCGAGAAGGGCTCCTCTTGGGATCGGCCTGCGAGGCAGGAGAGCTGGTGCAGGCCTTCCTCCGCGGCGAGCCTCAGGAGGAACTCGAAAGGATCGCTTCTTTCTACGATTACCTGGAAATCCAACCTATAGACAACAACCGGCACCTTGTAAGCCAAGGGGCCGTCCAGGATGAAAAAGGACTGGAGCTCCTGAATAAGCGGATTTTCGAGCTGGCGAAATCTACCGGGCGAATATGCGTGATGACGGGCGACGTTCACTACCTTGATCCTGAAGACGACATCTACCGGACCATCCTCCTCTCGGGTAAGGGGATTCTGGAGGGAGAGAAACCTACGCCGCTTCACTTTAGGACAACCTGTGAACTCATGTCCGAGGCAACCAGATACCTTGGGGAAGAGGCGGCGCGGGAGGTTGTCATAACAAACCCGGTGAAGCTTGCGGAGTCAATAGAAGACCTCCGTCCAATCCCCGAAGGCTCTTATTTCCCGTCTCTACCGAATGCAGACTCCGAGCTCAGGCGTTTGGCCGAAGAAGGAGCCAAGCGCATGTACGGAGACCCCCTTCCTGAAATCGTGAGGGCACGACTAGAGAAGGAACTGGGAGCCATAATCGGAAACGGTTTTTCCTCGCTGTATATGATCGCCATCCGGATGGTGGAAAAGTCGCTGTCGGACGGGTATTTCGTCGGATCCCGGGGCTCTGTCGGGTCGTCCCTCGTGGCGACATGTACCGGAGTGACCGAGGTCAATCCGCTTAGACCGCACTACGTGTGTCCCCGGTGTAAGTGGAGCGATTTTGAACCGGACGTACAGGTTGCGTCGGGATTTGACCTTCCGCCCAAAAAGTGCCCGGAGTGCGGCGAAGACCTGTCTCGCGACGGACAGGACATCCCGTTTGAGACCTTCATGGGTTTCCACGGAGAAAAAGTACCCGACATTGACCTCAACTTCTCGGGAGAGGAACAGGCCGAGATGTTCAAGTTTGCCTCGGAGCTCTTGGGAGAGGGAAACATCTTTAGGGCCGGGACCATAGCGACCGTAGCCCGCAAGACCGCTTTCGGCTTTGTAAAGCACTACGCCGAAGAAAGGGGCTTAAGGCTCAGGAGGGCAGAAGAAACCAGACTCTCGAGCGGCATTGAGGGAGTGAAGAGGACCACGGGCCAGCATCCCGGCGGCGTAATGGTTATTCCCTCGGGAATGGATGTCCTGGACTTCACGCCTCTCCAATTCCCTGCCGACGACCGCACGGCCGGAGCCATCACGACACACTTCGATTACAATTCCATCTCCGGCCACCTTGTGAAGGTGGATATCCTCGGCCATGACGACCCGACGGTCATCAAAATGCTTCACGAGCTCACGGGTATCGATCCTCTCAAGGTACCTATGGACGATCCCGAAACGCTTGCCCTCTTTTCCGGGGCAAATCCCGATGATGCCATAGGCATCCCCGAGTTTGGAACCAGGTTCGTGCGAAACATGCTGGTTGAAACCAAACCGGCTTCTTTTGGAGACCTAGTGAGGATATCGGGGCTTTCCCACGGCACCGACGTGTGGGCAAACAACGCCCGGGACCTCATAAAGAACGGCGTTGCCAAGTTCAGGGAAGTCATCGCGACCAGGGAAGACATCTTCCTATACCTCATGCAAATGGGCATGGAAAGTGCCCTGGCTTTTGCCATCGCGGAAAAGGTGAGAAAAGGAAAGCCTCTTTCTGAAGATGACATCGAGGCCATGCGCAAGGTGTCGGTACCCGAGTGGTACATCGAGTCGTGCAAAAAGATCTCTTACCTCTTTCCAAAAGCCCACGCGGCAGCGTACGTTACGACCGCCTTTAGGATTGCATATTTCAAGGTGCACCACCCGCTCGCCTTTGCGGCGGCGTATTTCACTTTCCATGGCTCTTCAATGACGGTGGAACACATGCACAACGACCCAGATCTCTGGAAGAAGGAGATCGAATCGATAAACGCCTCTCCCAACACCACGGCGAAGCAGCAGGATACCGCAAGTGTCCTTGAGGTAGCCCTGGAAATGTTCCGGCGTGGCGTGAGGTTTGGAAAACCCTCGCTTTATAAGTCGCACGCACGCAAGTACCTGCCCTCTAGCGGCGTCCTTCTACCTCCCTTTGTGTCGATCCCGGGGATCGGAGAGCGGGCAGCACAAGCCATCGTCGAGGCGCGTGACGAAGCTCCTTTCACATCGGTCGAAGACTTTAGAAGGCGCACCAAACTCGGCAAGAAGCTGTGTGAAATGCTCAAAGAACAAGGCATCCTTGAGAATCTGCCTGAAGGAGAGCAGCTCGCGCTGTTCTAGGCAAGGACTCACAACAGAGACTCCCGAGGAGCGCGACTGCTCTTTGCCGCCGGTACGCGGCCCGCTTCCACTCTGCCTCTAGGCCGGTTTCTTGCCTGCGGCCAAGCGCACGTAGCTTGCAGATACGGCCTTTATGATGACCGAATACGCAGGGATCTCGATAATCGCCGCGACAATCCTGGGGGGCATAATGGCCGCCCGGGGCAAGCCGAAAAGGGTATTGAGAAAATAGGGAGTGAGACCCCACGAGACCACCGTTACCCCTATGCCCACTGCCAAGATAAGTTCAAACCACTCAGAGAGCCGGCCCGCCAATCCGGTTTTCCGAAACACGAGCAGAACGAGACCTGGAAGGGCACCCGTAAGGCCCGCAGTCAACGTAAAATGGGGCATGTAACCTCCCATTGGGCTCAGGAAAAACCCGATGACATCTGCCAGGGCGCCAGATATAGCCCCATAGAGGGGCCCCAACAAGATACCGGCCATGATGTTCGGCAAGCTGCCGAACCCAACCCTGACCCCTTCCACTCCTCCGATGGCTATACGGAGCGATGCAAACCTTGTGAGAACTACCGACATCGCTATGAAAAGCGCCGTGAAGGCTGCCTGTCTTGCCTTACTCATAGTAACAACCACCTCCCGCAGCTACTCACTGATAATACAAAACCCCCGAGCGTAGGACAAGGAATAGTCATTAAACCAAGGACCACAATTTGGCAGCTTTATCAATCGACGAAAGAATTGCGATTGGAGGATACCGGGTGATAAGATTGATCGTGCCGGGCGGCAACGCTCGGTTCAGGATTGACCCTGCTGTGTGCGTGAGTCACGGTGAGTTTGAGCCAACACCGTGTGAGAGGGAGCCTGGACTCCGCTTAGTGGCGCGTAGACTGCCACGCAGTAGGCAGGAACGCAAGGCTACGGGAGGGCACCCACCTGCTTGAGCAGGTTCAACACCCTCCGGACGTCACGGCATGGCGGGGTATGCCGCACTGCTTGAAGCCGTGCCTTTCCTGTGTTAAACTGTCTCTTGTCGTGCCGAAGTGGTGGAACTGGCAGACACGCGGTGTTCAGGGCGCCGTAGGCGTACGCCTGTGTGGGTTCAAATCCCACCTTCGGCACCATTTTATTTTGTCTGCATACCAGGCCTCCCGCTCGATCACAATTTGGTATGAAGTCTATGTGGTCGAGGTGATCCGAGTGGAACGGGAAGGTCTTACTCCTTGGGGACGTGACTTCATCGACAGGACGTGGCGGCCTTACGACCTTCTGGACTGGAGCCTTTGGGGCGGCTGGCCGAGGATGCGGAGAGGTTGGGGAGAGCCCACCGTTGACATGCACGAAACCGAAGACGAGGTCATTGTCGAGGCAGACGTGCCGGGATACGATCCCAAGAACCTCTGGGCCAGAGTCAGTCCCGATTCTCTGACCATCCGCGGGACTCTTGAGAGGAAGACCGAAGAAGACAAGGACGGTTACTATTTGAGGGAAAGGCAGTCCGGACGGTTTCAGCGGACCATACGGTTTCCTACCGCAGTGCATGCCGACAAGGCGGTCGCCAAATACAAAGACGGCGTCCTCAGGATAACTGCACCGAAAGTCATGAAAACCTCAGACGGCGCCCGTGACTTGACAATCGAGAGAGAGTAAGGCTTCTTCAAGCTCGTCTTCGGTGTAGACTTTGAAACCATGAGCGCGGAGGAGCGCGGCGAACACTCCGTCGCCGGTCCTTAACGTGCCGGTGAAGGAACCGTCATAGATTGCGCCTATGCCGCACGCCGGACTCCTTGCCTTTAGGACCGCTACCCTGCAGCCTGCTTGCATCCCGATTGAAAGCGCGATTTGGGCGCCGGAAAGGTAAGCCCGGGTGACATCCTCGCCTAGGATGTTCACGACACGGGCAGGTCCAACCCGAACCTGGGCGCCGGTGCCTCCCAGGATTTCCGAGGGCGGGCGGGGGATCCCCAGGCCTCCCAGGACCTCCGGACAGACAGGAACCGCGACGCGACCAAGAGCGTCTGCTAACTCTGGATGGTTCTTGATTACTCCATTGTACCTGCAGGGAAAACCCATGAGGCATGACGAAACTAAAACCATAGAGGTTGAACCCCCTTTCCAAGTGGGTTCTAAATCGTTTCCATCCAACCTGCATCATACATATTGCCGGAGGTCGTTGCCATGTTGTCGCGGAATTTCGGTTCAAGACTTATCGTAGTGCTCTTGGCTTCTCTCTTCCTAGCGCAAGGAGCGCTCCCCTTCTTACCTACGAGAGTGGTCTTTGCGGCCGAATCTCCGCCCGATGTCAACGCCGAGATCTACCTTATAGCCGACTTGAAAACAGGGAGGGTTCTCGCCTCGAAAGGCGCCGAGAGCCCCCATATCCCCGCAAGCCTCACCAAGATCATGACTCTCTACATCCTTTTCGATGAGATTTCCGCAGGCAAGGTAAGTTTGGATGATATGGTGCCCGTGTCCGAAAAGGCTTGGGCCACGGGCGGTTCTAAGATGTTCATTCTCGTCGGCACGGAAGTCCGGCTGGAAGACCTTGTCAAAGGGATAACCGTCATGTCGGGCAACGATGCCTGCGTGGCCGTGGCAGAGCACGTAGCGGGCAATGTGACCTCGTTTGTGGACAGGATGAATGCCAAGGCAAGGGAACTGGGACTTACAGAGACCCATTTTGTCGACCCTCACGGCTTATCCGATGACAACAGGGTATCGGCGAAAGACCTCCTGACTCTCGTGACTTCTTACATAAGGGTCCACCCGGAAGCCCTTCCATACCACGCCATCAAGGAGTTCGCCTACACCGCGCCGGGCGAATCCCAAAAAGATCCCCAGTTCAGCAGGAACAGGCTCCTGTGGTCCTACCCAGGTGCCTACGGGCTTAAGACGGGCTTTACTACCCGGGCAGGGTTCAACATGGTGGCGCTGTCAGAAAGGTCCGGGCTTGACATAATCGCCATCGTGCTTGGTTCTGCGCGAGGGTACTCCATAGACGCGGGCGAGAGGGAGCGTACAGAGATCGTAACGTCGCTCCTTGATTGGGCCTACCGAAATTACTCCTACGTAGAGAAAACGCCTGCCAACACGGTAGTCGGGACGGCCCGCGTATGGAAAGGCAAGGGCGGGAAAGTAGACGCCATCGCTCCCCGGACTCTGGGAGCCACGGTTGAGAAAGGACAGGAAGACAAGGTTGTGGCTACGGTGGTCCTGAACTCGAACCTGGAAGCCCCTGTTAAGGCAGGGAGCAAGATCGGGGAAGTCATCTTCACGGTAGACGATCAGGAAGTCGGCCGCGAACCGCTAGTTGCAAGGACAGACGTCCCCAGGGGCAATATATTCAGAGTGATATGGGATTCGCTGGTAAGGGCCCTCGGAAAAGCTTTCTCGCCGCGGAAGTAGACCGGTGATTTCACTGCCTTCCATGAGCCCTCCATGATTAGGTTTCCTGTGGGGCGGCTACCGGCCTCCTGCGTAAGAGCGCGAATGCAACGCTCATCCCGATGATCCTCGCCGCGGCGCTATAGTCCAGGGCCGAGGTCATCCCCATTGACCTGTACATCCAAACTCCGAGGAAAGGCCAGACAAATCCGGAGAACCCTATGGCGATGTTGTACAGGGAAACGTAGGCCGGTCTACCGTCCGTTGGCGACACGTCGAGGAGCGCGTTGAAGAGGGATAGGTTCATGCCTGCGCCGGCAAACCCACCTGCCAAATTGATCGCCAAGTACACATAGGGAGACCTTAGGTGGGCGTACAACAGGGGAAACGGCATGTGAGCCAGGGCCGTCCAGATGAGGACGTTCATATTCCCGTGCTTCTCGGACCATCTACCCCAGAACCTGTACGTGAGAAAGGACATGATACCTGAACCTATCGAGAAGGCACCCAGCCAAGCGTTAGTGAGCCCCATTTCCTTGACCCACAAGATGGTCCAGAGGCCGGCGGGGATGTGGAATCCGGTATGAACAGCAAACACAGCCAGGAGAAACCGGACAAAGGCCTTGTCGTCCATGGCGCGGACGAAAAGGGAGAGGCCTGGAGCCCTGGACTGTTTATCTCTATGCACAGGCGGGTCTTCGTGCTTGGTCAGGTAATAGAGAGAACCCATCACCATGGCGAACGATACGAGGTACAGAAGCACGTAGTTCGTGGGCCACGGGACCGCGTCGAGGAACGGGCCCGCGATGACCGTTGAGACAAGGGAGACAAAGGTGCAAAGCATATTCCTCTCGCCAAAAAACCGCCCTCGCAAAGTAGGCGAGAACATATCACCCATCATCGATGTCCAGGCCACTCCCGCCATTGTACCTGGGAGGTTCATGAGAGAGTACATGAGCACAAAGATAAGGGCCTTGTTCGGCCCGGAGACAGGCACAATGATGAGGAGCGCAAACAAGAGGTAGAACACCCTGGAGAACGCGGCGGCGACGACTGTGGGCCGCAGTCGATTGTCATACAGCTCCACCAATAGGGCCGAAGGCACTTGGGCCACCAGTGACATAAGTGCGGGTAAGGACGAAAGAAGGGCGAGGGTATAGTCGGTGGCGCCGAGTTTCACGGCAAAAGCACCCCAGAAGGGCGCCGTCAGCCCCGACATAACCGAGAAAAGCATACCATCGATGATGCTGATATGCGCGTTGCGCTTCTCGGCCCCACCGGGGATGTAGCTGCAAATCTTCAGCCTGTCTAGAAGCATGGCCGACTCCTCAGGCGCCGCTCATGCCACATCCTGACGAGAGACTCCTTCTTCCCGCGGCAGCCACAAATCAAAGTCCTGCGCTACCAGCTATATTCGCTAATAGCCTAGAAAACCCTCTTAAGCCGGATCGTCCAAAGCAGATCGGGGCTCCACGGGGTCCCGCCGGGTGTCTTGCCATTCGCTGCCATCTTGGGAGCCTTGCAGGGATCAGGTACTGTGCGCAAGAATATGCCACGGATACCCGGCCTCGCAGGTAGATGGAGCGGGCACACTTGTCACGGAGGGATTCGTGGGTGCAGACCATCGTCGTTGCTTTGGGCGGTAACGCCATTCTCGCACGTGGAGAGAAGGGGACATTCGGTGAACAACTTCGGAATGTACGAAGGACAGCCACACAGATAGCGAGACTTATCAAGGAAGGAAACAGGGTAGTCATTACTCACGGCAATGGGCCACAGGTAGGAAACATCCTAATCCAGAACGAGCTTGGAAGCGCGATGGTACCGCCAATGCCGATGGATGTATGCGGGGCTGAAAGCCAAGGGTTGATTGGGTATATGATTCAATCCCAGCTGCGAAACGCCCTTCACGAAAACGGGCTTCATATCCCCGTCTGCACGGTGGTCACTCAGACTCTGGTGGACAAATCCGACCCGGCGTTTAAGAACCCGACGAAACCCGTAGGTCCTTTCAAAGACCGGCGTCACGCGGAAGCCAGGCAACGGGAGTTCGGCGAAAACTGGATAGAGGACAGTGGAAGAGGGTGGCGCAGGGTTGTACCTTCACCCGATCCCAAAGGGATTGTCGAGTCTGCATCAATAAAGGCTCTCGTAGATGCCGGGCACGTCGTCATATCCGTCGGCGGGGGAGGGATTCCCGTCATAGAGGATTCGGGAATGCTCCGCGGAGTCGAGGCGGTTATCGACAAAGACCTGGGCGCAGATTGTCTCGCGGCTGCAGTGGGAGCAGATTCGCTCGTCATCCTCACCGATGTTAACGGCGCGGCGCTCTACTACGGCACCCCCCAAGAGCGATGGCTCGGAGAGGTAAGCCTCAATGAACTAAAGCGCTACGAACGCGAAGGTCACTTTGGGAAAGGAAGCATGGGGCCCAAGGTGAAGGCGGTAATCCGTTTCATAGAGCGCGGTGGGAAGAGTGCAATAATCTCGGCCCTCGACAGGGTCCTTGAAGCGGTAAGGGGCGAAACCGGGACAAGGGTTTTCGCAAGCTAGCCTTTCTCCTTCATGTCATATCTCCATGTCCATGCATACGGTATTCGTGAAGCTGGATGTGGGGGGATATTCATGAGGAAATGGGGGCTTGCCCTTGGAGGCGGGGGGATCTACGGACTCGCTCACATCGGCGTCCTCGAAGTCCTTGAGAGGTGTGGATTGGTCCCCGATGTAATCGCGGGGACGAGCGCAGGTGCTCTCATTGCCGGACTTTGGGCATCCGGCGTGGACCTTACCAGGATAGAGAAAGAGTCCGGTGACGTGTTTTTCAACGACGGAGCCTACGAGGCTGAAGTAAAACCCCTTTCGAGGTCCTTGGAGGTCGCCCAGATGGGTGTCGGCGGCCTTGTGGGCGGAACCCTCATAGAATCCACCATAGACCGGCTTACAGGAGGGGCATCGCTCTCTGACGCCAGGATCCCATTGGCCATCACTTCCGTGGACCTTGTATCCGGACTGCTGGTGGTCTTCACAAACGATCCTCCGAGAACGAGAGGCATGCTCCAGTCTCTGAGAGCAAGAGGCAGGATTTACGTGACCGATGCAAAGATCTCAGAGGCGGTGAGAGCAAGCATCTCTATACCGGGCTTGTTTGTACCTAAGAAATTCGGGGAGTTCACGCTTGTGGACGGAGGCGTGAGGGACATGGTCCCGGTGTTTGAGGTGCGCCGGATGGGCGCCGAAGAAGCCGTAGGCGTGGACCTCGGCCTTCATGTGGAACACCCGCAGAATCCGACCAACTTGATGTCAGTCTTATCCAGGAGTTTCTCGCTCTCGACAAGAGAGACGACCAAACGCTATCTCCATGAATACGCGACCCTCATCCTGGAACCCGACGTAGTCTCGGTTACCGGCTTCATGACACCTGCC
This sequence comes from Candidatus Fermentithermobacillaceae bacterium UBA3951, assembly GCA_002385465.1. Taxonomy (GTDB): domain Bacteria; phylum Bacillota; class Sulfobacillia; order Fermentithermobacillales; family Fermentithermobacillaceae; genus UBA3951. Next base: position 14,894 of record DGDN01000023.1, on the reverse strand, counting down.
AAAATGAAGAGCCTCATAAGTGCCGGGAGAGTATGCGCGGAAAAGGCCCTCGGGAGGCTCTGCCGCATAGTGTCTTAGAGTTCAAGGTCCCGGCGCGAACCTTTCGATGCAGGAATTCTTTCATGGCATGCCCTCCGTGACACACTCATCACGAGTTTGATGGGATTCCGCAGTTTGTCCATAGGCAACCAAGAGGAGTTGTATGAAGGATATCCGCATGCAGTGGCCAATACTGACTCATCTATCAATTTGCGATCTACGGAGGTACGAAGATGGCACTGAACGGCAGCGGGGTCACCACCGAACAGCTCATGAAAATAGCCATGGAGATGGCGGGGCAGACCAAGTTCCCGGCTGATTCCAGAATCCATGTCCCTGGCAAGAACATAAGGAAGATACTGTTCGGAATCGACATGGGGGTGGCCGAGCTCCTGGTAGGTAGACAGCTGGGATATGATTGCGTGATGGCCCACCATCCAGACCCCAGCGTCCTCACCTTCCCCGACGTGCTTGACTTGCACGTGGATATCGCTGTGCAAAACGGCATCCCCGAAAAGGAAGTCCGCGAAGTAATCGAGAGGATCAAACACAACCAGCGCCTTGCCAGGCACTCGGCAAACTACGACCACGCACCTTCTTTCGCGCGGCTCCTCAACATGCCTTACCTCAGCATCCACAATCCCCTGGACGAAATAGGGCGGAAGCGCATGCAGGACGCGATTCATGCCCACTGCGGACCGGACGCCACTGTAGACGATGTCGTCGCGGCCCTCAATACGATTGAAGAGATACGGAACGCTCCGACCAACGTAGAGATTAGGCTAGGCAAGGGCTCCAACAAGGCGGGGAAGACAGTCGTAGCCCACGGGGCGGGGACCAATGGAGGGGCGGCTCTGGCAAGCGTCTATTTCCGAAACGGAGTAGACACGGTGGTTTATATCCACATAGGGCCGGCTGAGATTCCCAAGCTCCAGGCGGAGTTCCCGACGGGAAAGAACTTGGTGGTTTCCGGGCATATCGCATCGGACCTGGCAGGTATCAATCCTTTCATCAAGAGACTCGAGGAGATGGGTATAGAAGTCACCAGAGTAAGTGGACTGTAGGTCACGGGCCGGAAGACAGTCCCTTGTGAGTGCACGGGATCGCCCGCACATTGGCGAAAAACGCATGTTGACACGTTGTTCCGGGACTAGTATGATGGTTCTTGCTGACTTCCGTGTCGGGATGGCGGAACTGGCAGACGCGTACGTTTGAGGGGCGTATGGTGAACACCGTGGGGGTTCAAGTCCCCCTCCCGACACCATAAAATGAACATGAACCCTGCTGGAGCAGTTGTTATTTTACCCATATCTTGTCCGGGAGTGACAAGATATGTTTCTTTTTGCTGACTGACATGACATGGTTCCCTCGCACAGGAGAGCGGACTGCGTCGCCGGCCTACCGGCCTATAGTGAACCGTTTGATCAATTCGGGTACCAAGGCGAGATCGGCGACGACAGCATCGGCGCCGGAGTGTTCATCGACAGGTCGCCTTTGACAAAAGACAGCCTTCATCCCCATGCGCTTCGGTGCGCTGATGTCCTCGAAGATGCTGTCGCCTACGAAAACGACTTCATGCGAGAGCACACCTGCCTCTCTGAGCGCGGCCTCATAGATGGCAGGATGCGGCTTGCGCCATCCGACAGCCGAACTGTACACCCTGAAATCGGTGTAAGGGTACAGCCTGCACTCCCTCAAGAACTCGTCGAGCACGTGGGGCTGGATCGCCGTGTTGGAGACGATGCCCACACGTATACCCGGAAACTCGGCCTTAAGCCCGGCGAGTACTCCCTCGGATTCAGGGTAAGGCGTAGAGTACCTGGTGAGGTCGCGGCCGAACTCGTCGGCAAGCAGCGAACCGGACACCTCTTTGCCGAAAACAAGGCGGATGGCCTCCCTAACGAGCACGTGGACGCTTACCTCCGCGAAGGAAGCATGGGAGAAATCTCCGCGCTTGAGGGCTTCGCTGCGGTCAAGCACCGCCTTAGACATGCCCGACACGAGACTCGACTCGAACTCCCGGCGAAGGCGGACGGCCTCACCCGGAGACAAACCTTCGAAAAGGTAGTCCGGTAGCCTCTCAGCCGCTTTTCCGGCCGCAGACTCTACTACTTCCTCCTTGGTGAGATGTCCGAAGGGAGCCCACAAAGTCCCGCCCAGATCGAAGAATACGGCCTTCACCTACGACCCTCCAAGGTGCTACGGTGTACAAACGTCATCTCCGTTCATGATGCAACGCATGCCCTTACAGTATAAACCACAAACCGGTCTAGAAGGGACATGCTATGCGGCGCCAATATCTGTGTGGGATCGAGAGTATCCTGAGCCCTCGTGACAGACAACCGTATTACTCATATAATACAGTTGTGCGCGGTGATACACGACCAACACGGTACGGGTTTCGGGGAAGAGCGTGGATACGCCATGGTTTCTTTTGATGGTTTTCGTATAGAAGACGGCAGCCCCATCTACCTGCAGATCTTGCTGTTTGTGAAACGCGGGATCGTCGCGGGCTGTATCCGAAATGGGGACGAGTTGCCGTCAAGACGAGTCCTTTCCTCCTAAGGGTAGACCCGGCCCTCACAAGCGGGCAGACGGTGTTTCTAGCGTTCTACCGAAGCGGCTTCCTGCACAGCCTCTTGCCACTCGGTGAGGCCAGCCGGTGGGTAAGTAATACTGAGCCAGGGACCGACACATATGTAATCCTTGGTTTCAGGGACTTTTTCAAGATTCCGGTAATCGCAGATGAACAAGTCGAGATATCCGTCAGTAAAGGCGCGGGCGGCAGAGGGATCTCTTACGGGTTAAAGAGCACCGATAGCGATTCGTTTTCTATCCGGTCCGAGAGCGCGCTGACTGACGACGCCTGCTATTTCACTTTCACCACTCGTACCGTTTATGGGGATATCGTGGACACGAACCTCATCCCAGGCGGATACGGTATCTACCGTCTTCCGTATTTTGACGGGAAAACCCCATCGGGGCGTATCTGTAACAAGGCGTTGGGGTAGGACGAGTTAGCCCGGGGTTGGCAATGGCAGCGGCACTGCACGCAGTATTACTTAGCTTGTGGTAGTGTAATGTGGTGTAGTCTAGTTAACTCCGGAGGTTCCTTTAGTGGCGGTTACAGAAATACAGACACCGAACGACGAGAAGGCCGCTGTAGCGGCACATAATAGGAGGTTTTTCATCGCTGACGGCACTTTCTTCAGCCTGGGCTCATCTTTCATAGACGGGAACAGCGTCCTTCCGACCTATGTAAGCACTCTGACCGCTTCACCCTTGCTCATCGGCCTGGTGAGCACACTCCGCGGTTTTGGGTACCTGGTGCCGCAGATCTTCGTAGCCGGTTACATACAAAGGTTACCCAGAAAGAAACCCTTCATGATTGCGACGGGCCACGTCATGAGGGCAGCCGCAGCAGGTATGGCCCTCTCGGCTCTCTTGGCAAGAACCAACAAAGTACTCGCTTTGGGGATCTTCTACCTGTGCTTGGTCCTAACTGCCTTCGCCGACGGCTTCAGCGGCTTACCCTGGATGGACTTGGTCGCCAGGACAATACCTGCCGAGACTCGTGCCGGTCTCTTTGGCACCATGCAGGCGCTCGGAGGCATCTCTGCTTTCGCGGCCGGATTCCTGACCCGTTATCTCTTGGCCATGGAAACGAGGTACCCTTTGAACTACGCCATAGTTATGGGCCTGGGCGCTCTGGGGCTCTACGGCTCGCTTGGAGCCATGCACTTCCTTAAGGAGCCCCCCGCACGAGAACCGGACCGGATAGTGCCGATGGGCGAGTACCTCCGCCGGCTACCCGAAGCCTGGAGCAAGAACCCCCTGTTCCGAAGGCTCATACTGGTCAGGGTTCTGCTTGGCTGCCTGTACCTCGCCCTGCCGTTCTTCGCCATCCACGCCCAGAAGGATCTGGGTTTTCCCGCTGCGACTGTTGGGCTGTTTGTCTCGGCACAGATGGTCGGAAACGTTGTGGGAGGTCCCCTGTGGGGCTACCTGGGGGACAAGAGAGGAGCCGTTTGGGTAATAAGGCTTGTAGCGGTGATGGTACTTGGAACAGGCTCTCTCGCCCTGATAGCAAGGGCGGCGTTCTTCGGGGGCCTCACGGCGCTCGCCTACGCAGCATACTTCCTCTTGTACTTCTGTCTGGGCGGAGCTTTCGGAGGAATATGGATCGGCTTCACAAACTATACGCTTGACGTCGCCAAAGAAAACGTGCGAGCCACGCTGATTGGTCTTCTGAACACTATCGCGGCGCCTCTTACTCTGCTTACCATGGCAGGAGGCTGGCTACTCGCCCGGGCCGGATACCCTGCTTTGTTCGCTCTAGAGGCATCTATCGCGTTTATCGGATGCATCGTCGCTTGGAAAATGCCCGACTCGCGTAAGTGCATGAGCACAGAAAGCAGATAGCGCCCATAAACCCCAAGATTCCGCAGCTTACACGAGAGGGAAGAGACCCCCATATGCCGGTTCGAGAAATAATTAGCTGATTAACCGACAAGAGGTTGCTCTTCTGGGTGTACGATGATATGTTGTGCTTGAAGGGGTTGTGCCTGTGCGCACGAGCACAAGTTGTGCACCTCAGCCTCTTTCACCGCTCCTATACGGTTCTCCGGGTCTATGCGAGAAGGCTCGGAGGACGGTGGGATGGGCTCACGCTCATCCCCTTTTTCTTCGCCAGATCTTACCGAGATCGTGACGTAGAGGATGTTGGGTCTCCGCCCGTCGAATATGTTTCCGGTGGGTGGTATTATAGTGTTGCATAAGAGCCAGCGGAGCGAAGCGTTGACAGAAAGAAATGAGGGCCAGATAGACCCTTTTGACCCGCCCAAAGCCCACCTTCTGGGCATGGTCCTCGTGGGTCTCTTCCTGAATGGGACCATAGCCGAGTGGCTGCCCGCCGCAGTAGTGTTTTGCCTTACGTCCTGGTTCGTAATCTCGCGAAAGCGAGCCGCGCCGGCTCAGGTATTCCGCCTGAATCCCGTGAGTCCTTCGGTGTTGGCCTTTCCTATAGCCCTTGCAGTGGTTTTTTGGTCGCTCGAGGTCTTGGCGCTCGAAGGTGTTGACCTGGTCACCCGCGGCTCTGTCAGTCGTTGGGGAAAGCTGTTTCCCTCTCCGGTCGACAGTTCTCTTCCTTTCTCGGAGATCGTATCGACCTGCATCCTAGTCCCCGTAGCAGAAGAGATGTTCTGGAGAGGCTTCTTTTCGTACGCGCTGAGGCGGCTTGGCACCGGTTGGGCAGTGGTGCTGCCTGCGATTTTCTTCGCCCTGCTTCACCATCCCGTAGGCGTTTTGGGGGCTTTCCTAGTTGGCGTCATAGCGGGCATACTAACGGCAAGGCATGATTCCATACTGCCCGCGATTGTCTTCCATGCCGCCGGGAACTCCTCCATGTGCCTGCTCACGGCCATAGGCAACAAATACGGAGGGGACGTCGCCGAAGTCCTCTACTACGCGATCTGCGTTTCCGGAGTGCTCCTGGTCCTAAGAATAAGGCCCGAAATCGCGGGACTCTGGCATGACGTAAAAAAAGTGTTCCGCGACTTCGGGTCCCGTCCTAGGTTCGGCAAGAACTTCAAGCTACTCTTCCGGCACTGGTCATATATCCTGGTCGTGCTCGAGCTCGCCCTCACCGTCGCTGCCATAGTCCTTACAACGGTGACAGGTGAGCCTGTTGTAACTCCGTAACTCCTGGCACCCCTATTTGGTTTGGTTCAGGTTCTCGATGGTGATCAGGGCCTTGTGACCATTCAGATCCCAAGCACCGGCCGGAGCGACTTCGGCTTCCTTGAATTCGAGCTCGTCACACAGGGTGTCTCCGGTGATATAGTCCCTGTGAGCCCTGACGGCCTCGCCGACCACCGCGTCGCTCTCTATAGACATCCTTATGTGGTCCGTCACGTTGAACCCCTTGTTCTTCCTCGTAGTCTGGACTTTGGAGACTATCTCGCGGGCGATACCTTCAAGCATCAGATCTCGTGTTATTTCGGTGTCGAGAATCGCAAACGTGTCTCCTGCAGTCTCCACCGCAAAACCCTCGCGCGGCGTGATCCGGACCTGAAGGTCTTCGGGGACCAGAATAATCTGCTCCCGACCGGAAACTGAGTCTCCCTTGGCGGCAGAACCATCATCCTTAGGCTCCGCTCCGTGAGGTATCTCGACTACAATCCTGCCTTCTCTTTCAAGCCGCTCGACCATTTCCGACGGATTCCCCGAAGACAGGGCGGCGGCAATAGACCGGAGCTTCTTTCCGAACTTGGGACCGGCCACCGGGAGATTGAGCTTGACCTCGTAATCTACGTACCTCCCGAGATCGTCCACGTACTCGACCGCTTTAACGTTAAGCTCTTCCTTGACCAGGTCTTCAACGGGTTCAAGTATGGGCCGCGACTTACCGTTGACCAGCACCTTGGAAAGGGGTTGCCGCGTCTTTATCTGGACTTTGTTGCGGACGGCACGCCCCAGGGAAACGAGCCGGATGGCGAGCCCCATCTTGTCTTCAAGCGCCTTGTCTATGAGTGACTCGTCGGGTTCCGGGTAGAGTTCAAAGTGAACGGACTCAAGTGCCTTGCCATGTGTGAGGTTCAGGTAGATATCTTCTGCCAGGTACGGCGCGAAGGGCGCCATCATTTTGGCGACGCCCACGAGCACTTCGTGCAAGGTGACATAAGCCGCTTTCTTGTCGAGGTCGAACTCGTTGGACCAGAACCGTTCTCTGTTACGCCTGACATACCAGTTGGATACTTCGTCGACCACGAACTCCGAGATCGAACGCACCACTTTCGTGAGCTCATAGGACTCCATGTCCTCGCGGATATCCTTCGCAAGGGAGTTCATCCGCGAGATCACCCACCTGTCGATCTCGGGCCGGTCCTTGACCGGAATGGAAAGCTCGTTGGGGTTTATGCCGTCAATGTTGGCATAAAGCGTGAAGAACGCGTAGACGTTGAGCAGGGTCCCGAAGAAGCGCGAGGCGACTTCGCGCACCCCGTCCTCATCGAACCTGGTGGGCACCCAAGGAGGTGAGACGGCCACCAAATACCAGCGCAAGGCGTCAACGCCGAACTTGTCGATCATATCCCAAGGGTCGACTACGTTCCCCTTGGACTTGGACATCTTCTGTCCGTCCTTATCGAGCACCAGGTCATTGACAAGAACCGACTTGAACGAAGACCGGCCGAAGAGGAACGTGGAGATGGCCATAAGAGAATAGAACCATCCCCTGGTTTGGTCGAGGCCCTCGCAGATGAAGTCGGCGGGGAAGAGCTCTTGAAAATCGTCTTTGTGCTCAAAGGGGTAATGCCACTGTCCAAAGGGCATGGAACCCGAGTCAAACCAGCAGTCGATGACCTCGGGGGTGCGCGTCATGAGACCCCCACAGGAACACCTAAGGTGGATTTCATCCACGAAGGGCCTGTGTAAGTCGATGGTCTCAGGATCAACCTTTTCCACTGCCCGCTCAGCCAGCTCTTGACGCGAACCTATGGAGGCCAGTTCTCCGCACTCCTCGCACCTCCAGATGTTGAGGGGCGTACCCCAATACCTGTTGCGAGAAAGCGACCAGTCCACGAGGTTCTCCAGCCAGTCCCCGAACCGGCCCTTACCCACATGCTCGGGGTACCAACGTACTTCTTTGTTGGCGGCGATGAGTTTGTCTTTGTATTTTGTCGTAGCGATATACCAGGACTTCCTGGCGTAGTAGAGGAGAGGAGTGTCGCACCGCCAGCAGTGGGGATAGGAGTGGGTGACGCGCTCCTTCTTGAAGAGCTTGCCCTCGTCTCTTAAGCGCCTCGTGATTTTTGGGTCTGCTTCCTTTACGAATTCACCGGCCCACTCCGTAACGTCTGAGACGAACCTGCCTTGCTCGTCGACCAAGTGAACTAGGGGGATACCGTACTTCTGACAGGTCTTATAGTCGTCCTCTCCGTATGCGGGAGCCGTGTGGACCAGTCCCGTGCCTTCCGTAGTCATGACATAATCGCCGAGTGTGACGTAGAAGGCTTTGGCATCGAGCTTTTCGACGTCCACAAAGGGGAAGAGCTGCTCGTATTCCAGGTATTCCAGGTCTTTCCCCGGGAACTCCTCGAGGATCTCGGCGTCCTTGCCGAGGACCGCTTCCACCCGGTCTTTCACCAAGTAGTAGATATCATCGCCCAACCTCGCCCTGACGTAGGTGGACTCGGGGTTCACGGTCACGGTGACGTTGGAAGGGAGGGTCCACGGTGTCGTGGTCCAGATAAGGAGATATTCGTTTGGCCGTCCCCTTACCTTCAGACGGACGTAGATGGAATCGATGGTCTCGTCCTTGTAACCTTGGGCAACTTCGTGAGATGCCAGCGGCGTCCCGCACCGCGGGCAGTAGGGCAGGATCTTGTGCCCCTCATATATGAGGTCTTCCTCAAAGTATCGCTTGAGGATCCACCAGACCGTCTCCACATAATCGTTGTCCATGGTGATATACGGGTTATCCAGGTCCACCCAGTACCCCGTGCGCTCGGTGAACTCGCGCCACAGCCTCTCGTACGTGAGGACCGACTCACGACACGCGGAGTTGAACTTCTCTATACCGTATGCCTCGATATCGGGCTTGCACGTAAGCCCCAGTTCTTTCTCAACTTCGATCTCCACGGGCAAGCCGTGGGTGTCCCAGCCCGCCTTCCTGTGGACTTGGAAGCCCTGCATGGTCTTGTAGCGGCAGGCAATATCCTTGAGAGTTCGGGACATCAAGTGGTGGATACCCGGTTTCCCGTTGGCCGTCGGAGGCCCCTCGTAAAATATCCACCTGGGACTACCTTCCCGCACGGCCACGCTCTTCATGGCGATATCGTTGTCTTTCCAGTATTGGAGGATCCGGTTCTCTACGTCGTTCACGGACCTCTTAGGGTCTACCTCTTTGAACAATGCCATGTACAGTCCTCCTTCGGCTGATGGTCCCATTCCGGCCTCGACGACCGGCGGCTTCTCGGGACCACACAACTCTCACCTTGATAAACAAAAATCGCCCTGCACGGGGCGACTCAGATCGCGGTACCACCCAGCTTAGCGCGTAAGTTCCGGCATTCACTCTGATGCTCCTTCCGCGTAAGAAGACTTCCTGGCGCGACTTTTGGAGCAAGCGAAGCGGACCCTAACGCGCTCACTTTACTGCCTTGTAACGCCGGCAAGACGGGCAGGTCTACTTTGGCAGGGGGCTAACCGCTCGGGTAAAGTCGTACCCTATCTCTACAGTCTATCTCCCTATGTCCCGCCGTTTCGGCTGCCGGCTCAGGGGTGATTTTCGGGAGTTCCTAAGCACCGGCTTTTCACCGTCCGCCGGCTCTCTTGGCCCGGAAGGCTCCTTACTCGTCCCCGTCATAGCCCGTTTCTCGTTTCCTCATCATACTGAGCAAACCGAGGATAGGCTATACCGATCCTCGTTGACGAGATTCTACCACTTGATGCTTAGAAATGCTACATATCGACTGCGAATCAGTTACCTTTTGTAGCCGATCCGGCAGGCTCGATTACCTTTTGTCACCGATGGGCACTCACTCAATTACTTTTTGTCGCCGATGGCTCAGGCTCGATTACCTTTTGTCACCGGTCCGGGGCCGAACTCGCATGATCCCGACGGAAGGTATCGCCTTCGCTCATGTCGAAGAGGCCCTGGGGGTGCGATCTTGACTAGGACGGCGCTGTTTGACCTGGACGGGACACTTCTCCCGGTAGAGACCGACTTCTTCCTCAAGCACTACATGGATGCCCTGGCGGAATGTTTCGCCGGAGTCATGTCTGACGGAGCATTTCGCAAAGCGCTGCTCGGGGCCACATATGAGACAATAGGCAACCTCGATCCCTCGACAGGCAACCTCGAGGCCTTCGCCGCCTCTTTCACCCGCCTTTCGGGCTTACCCTGGGACAGTGTGTGGCCGATCATCGAGCGGTATTACGCGGAGCGATATCCAAAACTGCGTGTACACGTACCGGAGAACCCTTCGGCCAAGGCCGTCGTAAGGGAATGTGTCGAAAGCGGCTGGCGGATAGTCCTGGCCACCCAACCGCTCTTTCCTGAAACGGCAACTCGGGAGCGCATGAAGTGGTGTGGCATTGACTCTCTGCCGTGGGAAATGGTCACCACCCTGGACAATATGCACTTCTGCAAACCGCACCTTGAATACTACCGGGAGATAGTAGAGGCGCTGGAACTCGAACCCTCGAGATGCGTAATGATCGGCAACGACATGCAGGAAGACATGGTGGCCAAGAAAGTCGGTATGAAGACCTTCTTGGTAGAGGACTTCCTCATTGACAGGGGAGAGGACCTCAAGCCTGACTGCAGGGGGAGACTGGTAGATGTTCCCCAGGCCCTGAACCGCCTCCTTATGGGGACTTGACGGTCCGCTCCAATCCTTTCTTGAAGGCTTCCAGGTACTCCGGTTTCTCATCCAGCCAGTACCTCCGGGCAGGGGTGCCGTATGTCGCCTCGCGAGGGTCAGGGTCGTAGTAGCTCCACCAGACGGCGATCTTGATGTTGGTGTACCTGGATATGTTGTCGAACATCTCCTCGATCCAGGCCTTCTTGTCTCCACCGACCGAGCTTGAGGCAAACTCGGTGATTATCCAGGGGAACCCGGCGTAGAGGTCCTTGTACATCTCCCAGAGCCTGTCGTAGACCTCCGTGAACGATCTCCATCTTTCACCCGTTACGTCGCGGAAGTAGTCTCCGGTGTTGTACCCGGTAAGTCCGATCATATGCACGTATCCGTTGCCCGGGTAGTACGCCACGTGCGAGTTCCACCTGCAAGGCGGAAAGCTCACATCGTTTGGATTGAAGATCCAAATAGCGTTGTCGACTCCTTCCTCTTGGAAGATGTTGTAGACTTTCCTCCAGACCGCCTTGAAGACATCGGGGTCGTTCAGGCACAAGTGGCCTGAGTAACTGACCCACGTCGAGTTCATCTCGTTGTTGAGGCGCATGAGGAAGGGCTTGCCGAACTCCTTGGCGCCACGGGCAAACTTGCGGATATCTTCTTCCAATCGCCCGTCCAGCACCTCGAAGTTGGGATTCCTGTCGTAGAAATCGCCTGCGACCTGAAGGGTCAGTTCGACGATCTTGCCTGACTCGTATGCCTCCCGCATCCCCTCAACCGGGAAGTCGTGACCCAAATAGCGGTACCACATGATCACCGGGAACTCGAAGTCAAGTTTCTCCTCGACTTCCTTAATCTTGGCCTTGCCTTCCGGGGTGAACGGGTTCGGGGTAAAAAATCCCCAAAGGATGGTGTCTGAAGCCTTTATAGCCTCATAAAGTGCCTGGGTCTCGTCGTTCCAGCTTGGGAGCACCGGCTTGAAATCCAGGTTGTAGGTCGCGGTACCTTTTGGCTCGAAGAAGGCGAGCGAGTCGAGGATGCTTCTGATCTGACCCTTGGTCTCCTCGAAGGACTCATACCGGAAATGGACGGTGTAGTAAGTGAGCCCACCCGTCTTTATATAGGCGTAGGTATACGAGTTATGGACGACATCGCTTTCCGGTCTCGGGGTCCTGGTCAGGCTGAATATCCGGGTGCTGCGCCCGCCTACCTCGGTCCAACCGTCTTCGTTGACGGTTATGTCGTTGGCTCTACGGTACCCCTCGTCGGTAATGAACTCATTGGGCAACGAATTGAGCCACCCCGTGACATCCAGATAGGGGGATGAGTCCCGCCCTATCCGGATCTCCAGGTTTTCATCGTAGATCCTGGCAAAATCGGGGCTACAGGTGAAGTCGAATTCCATGCCTTGTGGGACGGTGATGGCGTACCCTTTGGGGTAGTCGGTCAGCTGGATTAGCTCGTTTGTGGCGGCCACCCTCTTTACGTCACGCCCGAAATCAGGTGTCTCGGATTCCGGGAGTGGGAGGCCGTCCTGGTAGTAAGTGAGCACCTCGTAAGCTTCGAGTACTTGGGGAGCCCGGACTCCAAGCATACAGCCGGGACCCGCGGACAAGACCAAGCCGGAGAAAAAAAGCGGCGGTATGAGGAGCGATAAAAGGCTATGTAGCGAAGCCCGCCTGAGCCGCCCTGACCTCCATTTTACGAACACGCTCCGAAGACTCAACCGTCATCCCTCCGCACTCGGGGCCAGTCGCCCAATGAACAACGCCTGGTATAGCAGGGGCGCTATTTCTTTGCGTTATCCTCCAGGACCTTCCCGGCGTTTTCGATGTATTCCCTTGTCTGCTTCTTGATGCTCTCGGGGATCTCTCTGGGGAACGGGAAAGAGACAGCATTGCTCATCCTACTCGTGAAATCAAGGACGAAATCCCCCAACATGGCCAGGTGTTTCGCATCTATGTCGTGAACAGTGTCTGCCTTGGTGTGAATGGGTCCGCCTCCTCCGCGGGCGAAGGTCACCGACGGCACACCCTTGTGTCCCAGGGGGATGCAATCACCGCTGTAGATTGAGGACCGGGCATTAAGGCCGATCCCGTATTCTTTCCCCATAACGTCAAGGTAATTGAGCACCTTGTCCGACGCCATCACTGAAGCGTTGTTGGTCCCTATGATGCTGCCGGCCACATCCACGTTGACCATGAAGACGTGCTTCTTGAGTTCCTCTGCGTGTTTTTCAATGTATGCCCAGCTGCCTTTAAGCCCCAATTCCTCGGTACCGAACCAGACGAACCGTAGGGTACGCTTGGCCGGATGAGCCCGGAAGTGGCGAGCCATCTCCAAAATGGTCACAGACCCGGCTGCGTTGTCGTGGGCGCCGTCTATGTCATACACGCTGTCGAAATGCGCTCCGACCAGGATGATCTCCTCGGGCTCGGAAGTCCCAGGTATATCAACCACCACGTTCCGCGACATGGTTTTGAACTCGTCTTGAGAGACAAACAGCCGAACCTTGGCGGCGCCTTTCCGGATAAGGTCGAGCCCGTCTTCGTACCTTATCCACGCGCTGGGCAGTTTGCCGAAGCGTTCAAACTGGAAGGAGTTCACCGCGAGGTTGAAGAGCCCTGCGCCCTGACGGCCAATAAGGATGCGGCCCAGGACGCCCTTTTTCTTGCTGCGTTCGTAGCCCTTTGCGCCGCCGTTTCCGGTCGCAAGGGTGATGCAGCCCTCTACGTCGTTTATGAACTCCACGGTGCCTGTCTCAATGTACTTGAGGGGGGCTTCGATGCCTTCGGGAGGGGTACATCCGCTTAGCCCCAGCGCCGAAGCCTCGATGTCCGCCGTGTAAGGCTCCAGGACCTGGACTTTGGCGACAGGATTCGCGAAAGACCACACCTCAAACTCTTCGATCCTGGGGTCCAGTCCAACCTCTCGAAGCTCGGCTGCGATCATCTCTGCAGCCTTCTTCTCGGCCTCGGAACCACCCAACCTGGGAAAAGAGAGCTTCTTCAAGAATTCCATCGCTCTATCGCCATGAATGGGCACGGTTTATTCTCCTTTCTCTTGGCCTTTCGGCGTATTCGCTACCTACTTGAAAGGGACCGCCATGGGGCGGTCCCTCATGATTTCTCCGGGCAATGAGAACTTGCCTCTTTACTGGCCTCTGGCCGCTGTCAAGGCAGCTTCCCTGTCTGCCAGCCACTGCTCGTAGATCTGGTTGAACTCCTCGGTGCTCACGGCGTGGTCGAGTACCCTCGCGTACTTGAAGAGCATCCCGTTGAGCGACAGGCTCCAAGGCTGGCTGAAGGGCATGAGCTTGGTGGCCTGGTACCCACCGCCGCCCACGGCGTAGGGGATGAGCACGGCTTCGTTTATGAGGAAAGCCTCGGCTTCGGCGAAAAGCTCAAAACGCCTCTCGGTATCGAGGACCTCAGCGCGTGCTTCCTCTATCATCTTGGCCCATATGTTGTTGCCGTCCTCGTCCACGTACTCGGTGGACAGCTCAAAGGAACTCCACAGGTGGCTGTTTCCGGGCATGAACACTCCGGTGTAAGCATCGGGATCGACAAACCCGGGACCGGCGTTGCACTCCTGTATCGCGTACATCCCAGAACGTCTCGAGGCAGTAAGGAAGTTGGTGGGCGGGTAGCTGATGGGGATGACGTCGATGTAGTCGGAGCCCAGGAGGTTTTCCAGCTGTTGTTCGACAACCTGCACCCGGTTTGCCCAGTCGCTGCTCGACGAGTTGAAAGGCATGGGCATCTTAACCGGGAAAGTAGCCTTTCCGGCCAGCTCCTGTTTCGCTATATCCCGGTACTTAAGGGCTTTGTCCGGGTTGAAGCTGTCCCTCGCAGAGATCTCTGCCATGGGACCTACTTCCGTGAAGTCTACGCCGTTCACGTTGGTGAACATCCTCGGGGTGAACGTATTGCTGAGCCGCCTGTCGGGATCGTAGGGTTCCGAGGTCAGCATGGCGGCCCGCCGGTCAAGAGCGTAGAAGATGGACCTTCGGAAGTTTGCGTTGTTGACGACCGTCCTCCAGTTTTCCGGCTCGTACTCCTCCTCAAAGCGCGGGTCGAAGTTGAAGAGGTAGAAGTAGCTGTACCAGCTCGTCGGGGCCGGAGACACGAGGTCCTTCCTTGCCGGATCGTTCATCCAGTCGGCGATAATGGCCGACGAAATGCCGCTCGTCGTGATCTCTCCATTGAGGAACAGGTCCGGCGCGAGCGTGCCTGCTTCCTTGTTGTACTTATAGTTGAGCCTTTTTATGTATACCTTGTCTTTGTCCCAGTAGGACTCGTTCTTCTCGAAAACGCGCTGGTTCTGCGGCTCGAAGACAGTCAAGATGTAGGGCCCGCAGTAAAGCAGGTTCTTGTTGTCGACGCCGAACTTCTCGCCGCATTCGGCCAAGAATTGACCGTTCACGGGGAAGAAGGTAACCCAAGTGAGCATTGTCAGGAAGTAGGGGACGGGTGCCTCGAGAGTGTACTGGAG
>DGDN01000111.1:12600-70951 GCA_002385465.1 Candidatus Fermentithermobacillaceae bacterium UBA3951 | reverse complement strand
AGATGTGTATAAGAGATCCCGCTGGCTGATGCCGGAGACCAGCTTGTTAGGGTCAAAGCCGGGGGCAGAGACTATAGCCAGTACCCCTCCGGTCTTCACATCGAGCACTACGACCGCCCCGCCCTTGGCGGTCGGGTATTTCTCCATTGCGGCCCGCACAGCGTCCTCGGCTGCCCGTTGCAGGTTGAGATCTATGTTCAGCTTTATATCGCTGCCGGGACGGGGGTCGATACCGGGGCCTTTATTGCCCGTTGGCCTCATGAGGTAGTCAACCTCAACCTGGTAGCCTCCATCCACACCTCGCAAGACCGCTTCGTAGTAAGATTCCAGCCCTTGCTTGCCTATGATGTCGCCGATGGTGTAGCCCTCGTCCTTCAGTTCCGCCAGTTCTCTCTCGGATATTTCACCAACGTATCCCAGGATAGGGGACATAAGGCTACCTCCCGGGTAGTAGCGGATTGGCTCGGGCTCAATGAAAACGCCTCGCAACAAGGGAGCGTCTTCGACTATGGCCGTGTATTGTTCGGGCGTTATGTCCTTGGCGATGGGGACGGGCTCGAAATACCTGCCCCGGTATTGGAGGAGCCTCTTCTCAATATCCTCCATATCCATTCCCAGAATTGAGGCCAGGTGAGGGAGTGTCTTCTCCGCATCGGCTTCATCGGTATACCAATAATACACCGAAAAGGATGGGCGAGAGGTGACCAGCGTGTCTCCGTTTCTATCGAGTATGTTGCCCCTCGGAGCCGGAATACTGGTGATCCGAGTCCGGTTCTGATGGGACATCACACTGTAGACTTCTCCCCTTATTATCTGGAGGTAGAACATCCTGGACGCAAGGGCCAGGAAGATCAGTATGAGACCTATGGTCACCGCTTCTTTTCGGCTCTTAAGTAGTGCTGGAGCCAGGCTGTCGCTTGTCTCCGGGGTGATGTTGGTCTCTCTCTTCATAGAGCCGTTTCCCTGCCCTTCCGGCCCGGAGGCGGCCACACGGTCCCGGCCAAAAGGGCCATCCGTCTCACCGAGAAGTGCAAAGGTCCGATGAGAGCAAGAGACCATAGAGCAGAGGGTATCCAGATTGACCTAAAGAAGTATGGAGCGGCAATGCGGATGCCCCTTGAAGCCAAAATCCCCCATGTGACATAGTCTGCGAGAGTGGTCCCACACAGAGCGGCAAGCATTTTCGAGGATAAGCTGTCAGGGTTCAGTATGCTCCTTATGCCTGCGGCAACCAAAGATGCCAGCGCGAGGGCTATAGCCCTTGAGCCGAGACATCTGGCCGTCACCACATCCTCAATAAGCCCCAGGACGAAACCGGCAGGGAGAGCATACCACATATCGCAGAGCCACCCGACGCAAACCGAAAGACCAGCCAGTATGTCCGGCCCGCCTACCGCGGGGCCGGCGACAAACTCAATGAGCTTTGCCAAAGGGGCAAGGATGAGCGCAATCGTTATTACCGAGCCATCGCGCGGGTTCATCTTCCAACCACCATGACTTCTTCAAGGTGCTCGAAATCTACCGACGGCCTGACTATCG
This sequence comes from Candidatus Fermentithermobacillaceae bacterium UBA3951, assembly GCA_002385465.1. Taxonomy (GTDB): domain Bacteria; phylum Bacillota; class Sulfobacillia; order Fermentithermobacillales; family Fermentithermobacillaceae; genus UBA3951. The sequence goes on along the minus strand of DGDN01000111.1, from coordinate 69,412 downwards.
CTTCCTTGACCAATCCCGGCTGGGGGGTCCTCACGGACACCACTTCGCCTATTAGGAGCCCTTCCGGAAACTTGCTGCCCATTCCCGAGGTGACTATAAGGTCTCCAACTTGCACGTCGGCATCTTTGGAGAAGAACCGGGCCGTAAGTGACTCCGGCCCTCCTCCGCCCAACACGACGCCGAGGTCCCTCGACCGCTGCACAACGGCACCGACACCGCTTTCAGGGTCTGTCAAAAGGAGGACGGTAGATAGGTTGTCTCCTACCGAGAGAATGCGCCCCACGAGGCCGGCCTGGCAGACCACCGCCGCGTCCGGCTCAATGCCTTGCTCACTGCCTGCAGCGATGGACACCGATGAGAACCACTTGCTGGGGTCTCGGCCGAATACTTCTGCCACCAGGTAATCACCCGGTGCATTCTCTTGAAAGCCCAATAGGTCTCGCAAGCGTTTGTTCTCGGCTTCAACCTCTTGAATCTTGGACTCCAGCCCCCGGAGCTGCCGGAGGTTGGCTTCAAGCTCCTCGTTCTTGCGGATAAGGGCTTCTTTATCGGCAAAGGCAACCTTGAGGGACTGAAACCTGTCCTTTACGGCCAAATAGGCCGAAGATACGGGCTTGGACGCCTTCTGAAACAAAGAACCCCAGAACGAAGGGCCATTCTGAGGCTTCCCGGTCACATTCATGAGTGCTACCGAGGCAGCAACCAAGACAGCCAAGATGATCATCTTCTTGTACTGAAAGCGCCGCCTCACGGTATTCCCCTCTTATTGTTTAGATCTTCTTGATGACGCCAGCACTTTCCTGAGCTTGTCGGGGTCCTCGAGCATCAGGCCGGTACCCCTTGCGACCGCCGAAAGGGGATCATCGATGATATGTACGGGCATTCCGGTTTCTTGACTCACGAGCCTATCCAGGCCCTTTAGAAGCGAACCGCCACCCGTCATCACAATTCCCCGGTCCATGATATCTGCGGCAAGTTCGGGAGGAGTGCGCTCGAGCGTCTCCTTTATGGCATCAATGATGTTCCCCACTGGCTCGGAAAGGGCTTTTCTGATCTCCCTGGAGTCCACCGTGATGGTCCTGGGAAGCCCGGTTACCAGGTCACGGCCTCTTATCTCCATGGTCTGCTCTTCATCGAGCTCGTACGCCGAACCTATGGTTATCTTCACTTCCTCCGCCGTCCGCTCGCCGATAAGCAGGTTGTAAGCGCGTTTTACGTAGTTCACAACGGCTTCGTCCATCTCATCCCCGGCGACCCGTATAGACCTCGAAGCCACAATCCCTTCCAAGGATATGACCGCCACTTCGCACGTTCCCCCGCCTATATCCACCACCATATTTCCGGTAGGCTCATTTACGGGGAGTCCGGCGCCGACGGCTGAGGCCATGGGTTCCCACACGGTTTCGGCATCTCTTGCTCCGGCCGACTCGGCGGCGTCGATCACGGCCCTTCGCTCTACCTCAGTGCAGCCCGAGGGTACGGCGACAAGGACAAACGGCTTAAGGATGCGGCGCCTGTAGGCCTTGCGGATGAAGTAGCGCATCATGGCCTGGGTAATGTCGAAATCTGCAATAACTCCGTCCTTCATCGGCCGGACGGCAATGATGTTGCCCGGTGTGCGGCCAATCATCTGCTTGGCCTCTGTCCCCACCGCCAGCACTTCCTTGGTGTCGGCGTTTATGGCGACAACCGAAGGCTCCATGAGGACTATTCCCTTACCCCGGACATGGACCAGAGTATTTGCCGTACCCAGGTCGATGCCGATGTCCTTGCTGAGGTAGTTAAACAGCCACTGCACCGTATCCACTCTCCCTTTTCGTCTCAAGTCCTACAAGAACCAGCCGGGGCATATCTCTCTAAGGCTTACGAACGACGATCTCGACACAATCACATGATCAAAAACCGTTATGCCCAGGACCTTCCCAGCCTCGACCAGCCTCTTTGTTATCTCAACGTCATCGTCACTTGGGGAAGGATCGCCGCTCGGGTGGTTATGCACCAATACCATCGATGCGGCGTTCCTGCGTATGGCGTTCTTGAATATCTCTCTTGGATGGACCAGCGCAGTGTCGAGACTGCCTATCGATTCTACTTCTTTGCTGACCACCTGATTCCTGGTGTTAAGGAGTATGACCGCGAAACACTCACGATCATATTCCGTGAGATCGGTCCTTACGTACTCATAAACATCCCTGCCGCACCTCACCGCAAAGGGCTTCCCTTCAGGCTTTACAGTCCGGTAAAGCCTCCTTCCAAGCTCCACCCCCGCCTTAAGCCTGGCGACTTTGGCGGGTCCTATTCCGGTCAAACCTCTAAGCTCGTCAAGGGATAACCCATTCAAGAAACCTAGACTTGTACCGTATTTTTCTTCGGACAGAGCCAGCATCCTCCGGGAGATATCCATGGCCGTTTCCTCTGAATTGCCGGTCCCGAGGAGTATGGCCAGGAGCTCTGCGTCCGAGAGGGCTTCTGCCCCCATCCGAAAGAGGCGTTCCCTCGGCTTATCCTGCGAGGGCCAATCTTTGATTGTCAAACGTTCTCGGGATATCTGGGACTCCTCCTTACCGGCCCTTCGCAAGCCCCGAATCCCGTTTCAGACACTCTAGACCGACAAGAGCTCCTCCAGTTCGACTCCCGCGAGCCTTAAGAGCCTGTATACCTTAGGCAGAGGGAGCCCTATGACACTGGAGAAGTCGCCGTTTACTCTCACAACGAACATGCCGCCTATCCCTTGGAGCGCATAGCTCCCCGCCTTATCCATGGGTTCACCGGTGGATACGTACCAGTCGATCTCTTCCTCCGTAAGCGGGCTCATCGTGACCTCGGTCTTATCGAAGTCGTCCAGTACTCTTTTTCCTCTGGGGTCCCAGAGGGCCACCCCGGTGTACACCACGTGGGTCTTCCCTGCAATTTTGCGGAGCATCCCCCGGGCATCTTCCGCGCTCTCGGGCTTACCCAAGATAGTCCCATCTATGTAGACAATGGTGTCGGCCCCCAAGACGAAATCATCGGGCATGAGCCTAGACACAGTGTCGATTTTCCTGCGGGATAGGAGTTTCACCAGTTCTTGAGGCTCGAGCCCTTCCCGGTTCACGGTTTCAGTGGCGTTTGACGGAACAACCACCGGGACAATGCCTGCCCCCTCCAAAAGCGCCTTTCTCCTGGGAGATTCGGAAGCCAGTATCAGCCGCAAAGAACATCACCGCCCAAGGAGGAGGACAAGGAGTAGAGCCACGAGACCGCCTGCCAAGTTCAGGCGGAGAGTAAACCCGAAGGTGAACGTGACCGCGTTCAGATCAATGGTAAAGGGCGGGTTCACCCCTATGTTAAACCCTTTCGCAAGGACCGGAGCCACTCCGGACAGGACTCCTTCGAGTATGGTGCCTACAATCGCGCCTATGACCAGCGCAAAGATTATGGTCCAGGTGTGTCTCCCTCTTTTCATACCCGTGTCCTCCCAGATTATACCAATATGGTTGCCCAGTCGTTACTTCTTGATTCACACAAAACTTCGGGTCTTACCGGCAATTTTATGTTAAGCGCAATGTGACCACAAGAGCTCGGGCACAATTGTCGAAAAGGCACCGTTCAAGTAGACGGGGGAAAACATACGGCTGTTCCACAAAAAAATCGCCGCCCCTCTCAAACTCCATCAGGGCGGCGGGACTCAAAAAAACCGCATCCGGTACTAGGAAGCCGCGGCTTCCGCCTTCTTTTCGTAGGACTTTATGGTCCTGACCGGGCACTTGGTTACGCAAATGCCGCAGTTATCGCAGTTCGTGTAATCGATCTTGGCGAGGGTTCCGCGGTCCATGAAGATCGTCTTCTGCGGGCAAGCCCTCACGCATGCCTGGCACGCGATGCAACCTACCTTGCAGTTCTTGCGCGTGACCGGCCCCTTGTCATATGACCTGCACAGGATGTGGACCTTCTTGGACGCAGGGATGATCTCAATGATCCCCCTGGGACAGGCCTTGGCGCAAGCACCGCACCCGGTGCACTTCTCTCTGTCGACAACGGGTATCCCGTCTTCTCCCATATGGATAGCGTCGAAAACGCACGCTTTCACACAAGAGCCAAGGCCAAGGCAGCTGTACGAGCACTTCTTGGTACCTCCAAGAGCGTGCAGGGCATGGCAGTCCTCCACGCCGTCGTACTCTGCCTCCACTACCGCGTTCTCGCAATTACCCTGGCAGTACACAACGGCCACAGACGGCTCGATGTCGTCTGCCGCCACTCCCATTATTCTCGCGACCAGCTCGGCAACGCTCTTCCCACCAACAACACAGGCGTTCACATCGGCCTTGCCCTCGGCAATCGCCTCTGCCAGAGCGGCACAGCCCGGAAACCCACATCCTCCGCAGTTGGCTCCGGGGAGCACCGAGATGATCTCGGCTACCTTTGGATCTGTCTCAACCTTGAACTTCTGGGCAGCCACGGCCAAAAGGACCCCAATGACCAGGCCGGACAGCCCGAGCGATATTATCGCGCTTACCATCTCGTCTCCCCCCTACTTGAGCAAAGTCTTGAAGAGTCCCGAGAAACCCAGGAACCCGAGGGACATAAGGCCGGTCGATATTAGAGCCAGCGGGAAGCCTTTGAGCACTTCGGGGATGTCAATGAACTTCCACCGCTCGCGGATCCCGGCAAAAATCACGATTGCCAAACTCCATCCCAAAGCCCCTGCGAGGCCGTTCACCGTACCCCACAGGATACCGTAGTTGTTCTTCACGTTAAGCATGGCCGCTCCCAGTACCGCACAGTTGGTGGTTATGAGCGGCAGGTAGATTCCAAGCGCCTTGTACAAAGAAGGCGCGGTCTTCTTTAGGAAGATCTCGACGAGCTGCACAAAGGTCGCGATGACCAGGATGTAGGCAATGGTCCTCAGGTACTCTAGTCCAAACGGTACCAACACAAACTGCTCAAACAAAGCGGCCACGGTGGAAGCGAACGTCATTACGAATATGACTGCCCCCGACATGCCTATGGCGGTCTCGAACTGTTCTGAAATCCCGACAAAGGCGCACAGGCCGAGGTACTGCATGAATATGAAGTTGGAGGTGAGCACTCCCGCCAACAGTATCGAAATGAACTGCACTTAAATCCCTCCGTCCTGCTTAAACGCCTTGACTACGAAACTGTCTTGGCCTTCTTGGCCGCCGCGCGTTGGAACACGATGTTGAGCACTGTCATAAGCACGCCCAAGGTGATAAACCCTCCGGGCGGCGTCAGCATGACCGACATAGGCTCAAACAGTGGCTTGGGAGGGAGCACGACCGAACCAACGGTAATCGTTCCGGTACCCAGAAATTCCCTAACCGCCCCTATGAGCATGAGGTCGATCATAAAGCCGGCTCCTATGCCGAGGCCGTCGAAAGCCGAGCGCAAGAGTGAGTTCTTATACGCAAAAGCTTCTGCCCGGGCGATCACAATACAGTTCACTACTATGAGCGAGACGAAGATGCCCAGGATCTGGTACATGGCCGGAAGGTAGGCTTTCATCACGAGCTCAACGATAACCACCGGAGTAGCTATCAGGATGACGAAGACCGGTATCCTGATCTGGTCAGGCGTGACCTTCCGCAAGATCGACACGAACACGTTCGAGAAGGTCAAGACGAAGACGACCGCAACCCCCATCCAAAAACCGTTAACCAGAGATGTGGTAACCGCCAACGTCGGGCACAGCCCGATGGCCATCTTGAACGTGGCGTTTTCCTCTATCAAACCCTTGGTGAACTCACCAATGAGAGATCTCTTGTTCACGAAAGCTCACCTCCCGCCTTCTTTTGCCTTACGCCTTGCCAGGGCGTCGTGGGCATACCCGTAGTACTTCGGGACCACGAACTTGTCGATTAGGGGAGTCGCCAGGTTCATAAGGAGGATGGCGTAAGTCACGCCTTCCGGGTAATCCCCCCAGTACCTTATGAGCAGTGTGATAAGCCCCGCACCTATGCCCATATAGGTCCGTCCCCTGGGCGTAACGGGCGACGTTACGTAGTCGGTAGCCATGAAGAACGCGCCCAAGAGCGCGCCTCCGAGGAGAATCCCCCTGAGCGGATCGCCCTGGAAGAGAGCGCCGGGTTTTCCGAAAATGAAAACACCGAACCCAAGCGTCCCGAGGTAGGCTACGGGAATGCGGTAATCGATGACTCCCCTCATGAGGAGGTATGCTCCGCCGAGAATAATGGCAATTGCGCTGGTCTCACCCAAGGACCCCAGCCTGTTGCCGATGAGAAGGTCGACCAAAGATCCTGCAGCCTGGCCGCCTTTGAACGCGTGAAGAGGGGTGGCACCCGTCGCCGCGTCCATTGTAAGTGGGTTCAGCCAAGCACTCGTCATGTGAAGCGGCCATGCCGCCAGCACAAACGCCCTGCCTGCCAGGGCTGGGTTTACGAAGTTTGTACCCAAACCGCCAAACACCTGTTTAGCCACTACTATGGCAAATACCGACCCCACAACGGGCACATAAAGCGGCACCGCAGGCGGCAACGTGAGGCCCAAAAGCAGGCCCGTTACCGCAGCGGAAAAGTCCCCGACGGTCACAGGCCTTCTTACGGCCTTCTCGTACAGGTACTCGGCCAAGACCGCCGATATCGTCGAAGCAGCAAGTACGCTCAAGGCCTTTATCCCGAAAAAGACCACAGCCGCCACAGAGGCCGGGACCAGAGCGATGACGACATCGAGCATAATGCCTCTAACGGTCTTCGCCGCCCTTATGTGGGGCGATGATGTGATCAAGAGTTTGTCTGCCATGCCTTTCCCTCCGTCTCCTCTTAGGTCCCGCTATTTCTTGGCGGCGGCGCGCCTCTTGGCCGCAATGTGTGCTTTAGCCAGCCTGATTGACTGTGTGAGCGGCCTCCTGGACGGGCATACGTAGGAACAGGCGCCGCACTCGATGCAGTCCATAGCGCGCATCTTCTCTGCATCTTCCATAAAGTCGTTCTCGGCGTAAGCAGCTATCCAGACCGGCAGGAGCCTAATCGGACACGCTTCAACACACTTCCCGCACCTAATGCACGGCAGTACAGGCTCGGTCTCAACTGCTTCTCTAGGAAGCACCAAGACTCCCGAAGTCCCCTTGACAATGGAAACCTCGGTATCCCGAATAGACACGCCCATCATCGGGCCTCCCAGGATGACTTTCCCCGGGCTGGACGAAAACCCGCCTACCCTATCAATAAGGTACGATACGGGCGTGCCGATGAGAGCTCGAAGGTTGGCCGGACGGGCCACACCTTCTCCGGTCACCGACACTATTCGCTCGACCAGCGGAAGCCCGGTCTTAAGAGCCGTCGCCAGCGCATATGCTGTACCCACGTTGGATACGATAACCCCCACGTCAAGCGGAAGCCCCGGAGGTGGAGGAACCTCTCTACCCAGAACGGCCTCAATGAGCTGCTTTTCGCCACCCCGAGGATAGCGGTGAGACAAAACCGCGACCTCGAGCTCGGGATAAGGCTTTGAGGCTTCTTCCATAGCCTTTATGGCATCGGGCTTGTTGTCCTCGATGCAGATAATGCCCTTCTCTACTCCGGCCCCCTTCATGAGAGCCCGGAAACCGAAAACCACACCGGCAGCAGACTCTTCCATAAGTTTTTGGTCTGCCGTCAAGTACGGTTCACACTCAACCCCGTTCAATAGGTAAGTGTCTATCTTCTTTCCCGGAGGATGCTCCAGCTTGACTGCGGTTGGAAACGCCGCGCCGCCCAAGCCTACCAGTCCGGATTCTCTGACCACTTCCCGGACCTTTTCCTGGCTGATGGCCTGAAGATCATCCCCTACGGGCGCTACCCCCTCGTACAGGGCGTGCTCTCCGTCGGGCACGATCACAATGGCATCAACCACTCGTCCAAGGACAGGTTGGTACCGGGGTTCTATGGCCTTCACTTTACCTGAGGTTGGCGCATGTAGGCAGGCACTCACCGCTCCCTGGGCTTCGGCAATCTTCTGCCCACGCTTCACCTCGTCGCCGGCGTTCACCAGAGGCTTTGACGGTGCTCCGATGTGCTGGGACAAGAAGAGCGTGAGCTCGGCTGGAATACCAGCGTCTTCTATAGGCATGCGGCCGGACAGTTCTTTCTTGTCCGGAACCGCGACGCCGCCTGAACCACGTTTGGCCTTGACCACCATCCCACCTCAATCCCCCAAAATTGCGCAAAAGGTTTGCCACTATCACAATTGCTTAGCGCACAAACATAATTCTAGTCCTCAGTATCACAATCAGTCAAACTGTACGGGAAACACAAACGGGAGATACGGTGAGATAACACAATTGTACCGGCTGCTCTAAACCGATTTTCTCTTGCTCTTGGGCATGATGCCTAGTTCAGCCCTGTACTTGGAAACGGTACGCCGTGCAACTTTCATGCCGAATTTCTCGAGCTCCCGACATATTTCGTGGTCTCCTAAGGGATTCCTTACGTCCTCTGTCTTCACAATCTCTAGGATCTTGGATTTCACCGAGTCTTGGGACAGGGCGACCTTCGACTTCTTGAGTCTCGGGCTGAAAAACGTCTTCACGGGGAGTACGCCATAAGTCGTATCCACGTACTTGTTTGAGACAGCCCGGCTCACCGTGGATTCGTGCACGCCGATTTCTTGGGATATATCTTTCAGAGTAAGCGGCTCCAGCGACCCGGGCCCTTTGAAGAAAAAGGCTTTTTGGCGGCTTACGATCGCCTCCATAACCCGCATGAGGGTCGCTTTCCGCTGTTCGATACATCTTAGAAGGTTCCGGGCTTTCTTGAGCTCATGTCGTAGATACAGTCTGGCTTCTCTGTCCCCTCTCCTCACCAGGTCTGCATAACATCTATTCCAACGGATCCTGGGTATGGCACTATCGTTAAACTCTATTATGAGTTCGTCCCCTGTTTTCCTCACCGCTACCTCGGGAACCACAAACGATACGCGGCCAGGCGACACGGCCGCTCCGGGCTTCGGGTTAAGTTTAAGGATGGAGTTCTTTGCGAAGAGCACGGCTTCGACGGTCGTACTCTGGTCTTTGGCTATCTTCCGGTACCTGCCCCGGGCAAGGTCTTCGAGGTGAGACTCGATAATCTCCATCACAAGACCGGCCTTACCCATGGCTTTGGCCTGCAGCCGGAGACACTCGCGCAGGTTGCGGGCTCCAACTCCCGCCGGGTCTAGGGACTGCACCACCCTGAGAGCTTTTTCAACCGTTTCGGGTTTCTGTCCCGAAATCCTTGAGATCTCGTTGAGATCTGCCCTCAGGTAGCCATTGTCATCGAGACTCCCGATTATGGCAAGAATGGCGGCCCTCACGGCCTTTGACACCACCATGACTCTCACCTGGGCCATCAAGTAGTCTCTGAGGGACATACCTCCTTCGGTCCAAGAAGGTTCATAGGCGCGGCCCTGGTGAGTACCCACGCTCCTTGCGAGGTCAGGCACCGGTTCGGACGAATCAAGGAAGTAGGAGAGGATCTCATCTTCGTAACTCTCTTCTTCACTGGCAAGAGTCTCCTGAGCGTAATCTTCCTCGACTTCAATAAGGGGGTTTTCCTGGGCCTCCTCCAAAATAAGATCGCGAAGCTCAACGGCGCTCATCTGGAGAACCGAAAGCGCCTGCTTCATCTCTGGTGTAAGGCTTAATCGCTGGGTTTGGACGAGTTCCAGTCCGTAACCGGTTTTCATGATGTCCCCCTCAATGATCTATTAGCCATGGGGCTCTCTATTGCCTGCAGGAGGCGCTTTATTCCAGCCCAATCTTCTTGGTGGAGACATCTACCCTTTGCAGGTAGATCCCGGTGAGGTACTCAACCCTGTCTTTGAGGCGCCGCTGCACAGCGGCCATCACGTGAAACACCTTCACGCCGCGCTCCAAGACGAGCTCGACATCGAGGGTAGCCCCGTCGCTCACCGTGAGCACAAGGGTCTTCAAAACGCGCTTGACCCCCGGCACTTCAAGGGCCACACGCTGGGCTATCTGCATTACAACCGAATCGTAGATATAGAACCGGCCGAAATAGCTGTAGGTAGGCCGCACTACTGAACGCTCGGGAACGGCATATCGCTCTCTCGACCTTGTAAAGACGCGGATCGGGTCGACCAGGTAACCGGAAAAAGTCTTTTTGACCTCAAAGGCGGGAGCCGGTATCACATGCTTCCCTTCCTGCTTTCGATGCCAGAGGGCACGGTCGATCTCTTCGCCCGTTGCGAAGTCGGTGATATGGAGGTGCTCGAGGGGCATGGACAACCCGAGCCTCGAGATGATCCGGTCCACCATGGTCTGAGATGTGCCCAGGATAAGTACCCGCCGGGGGGCGATTGCCATGAGTCCCTCCCTAACTTCCAGGGCATGGCCTGCGGCGGAGAAAATGGCTCTCCTGATTGCGGCCGTCTTTGTTTCCTCTCTCTTCGCCGACCGCCCTGCCACGATGCGAGAACCCGAGATCAGAAGACCGTCGTCGATGATGGCATCGCATGACTTCTCCTGAGCCACGGTCATGGCATGGTGGGACTTCCCCGTGCCGCTGGGCCCAATGAGGGCGATCACCTCGATAGACGAGAGGTCGATCTCTCTACTTACTTCTTCTTTCCCCGGGAAAACCACAAGAAGCCACCTTTCTTCTCGGTCACATCCTTCTCGGGTGCCGGCGGCTTAATGGGCCGGGGCGCGGTCTCTTCACTAACAAGGCTACCCACGAGACGGGCGGCCTTTCTCTGGTCTTCCGTCTTGGCCCCGCTTTGGGCCGCCTCGATTAAGTCGGGCCAGAGCGTTTTTCCTATGAACGAAGCGTTCGCGAGGGCGAAGTTGGGATCCAGTTCCATAGCCCGGCGCCAGTGTTCCACGCCTTTTCCCGACTGCCCCTTGGCCAGCAAGATCGCTCCGTGAAGGAGCTCGACACTGGCTCTAAACTCTTTGTCGGGGGCGCTTTGTAGACCTTGGGCCGCGTCCATTTTCTCCTTAAGCCTGAGGACATAGTCTTCGGCCTCGTCATATTGACCGTTCCTGAAGTACAGGTCGCCCAGGGCGAGGTACGGTTCATGGAGGGCAGGCGTAATCCGGTTGGCCTGAAGCCACTTGGATATTGCGCCTTCCAGGTCGCCGGCCATGGTGCACACCGTGGCGTAGTTTTTGTAGGCAGGGAGATAGGTCGGATCTATCTCTATGCACTTCTGCCACATGGCCTTTGCTTCTTCGGGTTCTCCCTTTTGAAACAGCCCGAGGCCGAGGTTGTAGAGTACAAATAGGGCCTCAGGCTGAAGGTCGAGAGCCTTCCTCCATGTCTCCAGTGCCTTGTCAAGCTCATTAGAAGTGGCGTAAGCTTCGCCGAGGGTATTCAACGTGGTCACGTTTTCCGGCTCAAGCTCGTAGGCTTTTTCCAGGTTTGTAATAGCTTTTGCATTGTCGCCCGTTGCCAGGTAGCAGAGGCCCAAGTTGAAATAAAGCCCCGGGTTGTCGGAGCCGAGTCTCAAAGCCCTTGATAAATGCGATATGGCCTCCGGGTACTTGCGCTGGTCGGTATAGATGGCGCCCAGGTTGTGGAGGGCCTGGAGATTAGAGGGATCGAGTTCCAAGACCCTCTGCCACTGCTTCTCCGAATCTGAAGGCCTACCCACGGCGATGTAAAGCTCTCCGAGCTGCGCATGGGCCAAGGGGTTCCCCGGTGAGACCGCTACGGCCGTTTCCGATTCCTTAAGGGCCCCTTCAATGTTTCCTCTGAGAGCCAGGATTTTGCCTAAGAAGTAATGGGATGGACCGTGCCGGGGATTCATCTCTACCGCTTTTTCGAAAGACTCTTGAGCAGTATCCAAATCTCCCTCATCGGCAGAGAGTATCCCCTTGTAGTACAGGGCCTCGACGCTCCTCTTGTCGATCGCCAAGATCTCATCCAGGCTCTTCTTGGCGTCGTCCCGCCGGCCCCTTTTCATGTAAGACAGCGTAAGCTGCAGACGCAAAGGGATGTCCCTGGGTCTTTGGGCCACTTCCCGTTCAAGATTTGCGATTATCTCATCAAGCGCTTTCTCATTTGTTCCCACACCGCATCCCTCGCTTTCAGTTCCGTACGTATCTTCTCTCCGGAACTATATATTACCTCCACGGCGGTAAACCTTGACACTACCGAAAATCCTTGACGGCGAATAATCCTACCATAATAATAGGATTAGCGTAACCCAGGGAGGGTAGATAATGCCTTTCAGGCTGTCGACAAGAGGACATTACGCCGTGCTCGTCATGTACGAACTGGCCAAATCCGATGGGGCCTATTCGTCTCTCCAAGATATTTCTACCGCTCGAAAACTCTCACAGGGCTATCTTGAGCAGATCGTGAGGCCGCTCAGGGAAGCCGGACTTGTCGAGGGAAAAAGAGGGTTCGGAGGCGGTTACGCTTTGGCCAGGAGTGCTTCCGAGATCACCGTCGGCGAAATCGTGAGGACAGTCGAAGGGCCAATAGTGCCGGTCCAGTGCGTGGCCGATGACTTGCATCCCGAAAGATGCCCGGACGATTGCAGGGCAAAGTCGGTCTGGCAGAAGGTCGGGCAAGCCATAGACAATGTCCTGGACTCCATTACGCTGGAAGATCTAATTCGAGAAGAGACTCAAGACGCTGCATCTTCGAAAGGAGACCAGTTCCGTGACGAGTGAGCGCAATAGCCCTGCACGCAAGGTCTATCTAGACCACTCTGCGACGACTCCCGTGAGGGCAGAAGTCCTTTCCGTGATGCTGCCTTTTTTCGCGCAAGCCTTTGGCAACGCATCCAGCGTCCACAGGTGGGGCAGAGAGGCCCGGGTAGGTGTGGAAACGGCGCGCGAGAAGGTCGCCTACCTGCTGGGAGCGGAGCCATCGGAAATCGTATTTACATCAGGCGGCACCGAAGCCGACAACCTCGCCCTGAGGAGCACAGCCCGCCTTCTCCGGTCAAAAGGGAACCATATCATCACGACGACTGTTGAACACCATGCCGTTCTTCATACGTGTCAGATCCTTGAGAAAGAAGGGTATGAGGTAACTTACTTGCCCGTAGACGAGTACGGGATGGTCTCGGTGGAAAGCGTTATAGAGGCCATTCGTCCTGAGACGATTCTGATCTCGGTGATGCACGGACAGAATGAGGTAGGTACCATACAGCCGGTTGAGGAAATCGGGCGGGTTGCCAAGGAAAAGGGCATACTGCTGCACACCGATGCGGTGCAAAGCGCAGGGAAAGTGCCCCTCAAAGTCCGGGACCTGGGCGTTGACCTCATGTCTATTTCCAGTCACAAGATGTACGGTCCAAAGGGAATAGGCGCTCTCTACGTAAGGAAGGGCATCAAGATGGCACCTCAGATTACGGGAGGCGCCCACGAGCGGGGCCGCAGGGCGGGCACCGAGAACGTAGCCGGCATAGTGGGGTTCGGCGAAGCCTGCTATCTGGCCGAACGAGAGCTTGCTGAAGAATCCCGGCGGCTTACGGCCCTCCGAGACAGGCTTATAAGCGGTATCTTGGAAAGGATACCGGACACCGTGCTGAACGGCCATCCTTCCAAGAGGCTTCCGCATAACGTCAATGTGAGCATCAAGTATGTAGAAGGTGAATCGATACTCCTAAACCTCGACCGTATGGGAATCGGCGCTTCTTCGGGTTCGGCGTGTACCTCGGGTTCTTTGGAGCCGTCGCACGTCCTCTTGGCAATGGGGGTGCCGCACGAAGTAGCCCACGGTTCAATACGCATGACACTGGGTCGAATGAACACGGTCGAGGACATTGACTACGTCCTGGAGGTCCTCCCGCCGATTGTCTCAAGGCTCCGGGAGATGTCTCCTTTTAGTGCTCCTGCAGCTTCAGAAACCTCTGGGGGAGGCCGCAACAATGTACAATGAGAAAGTAATGGATCACTTCTTCAACCCGCGAAATGTAGGCGAGATGGAGAACCCCGACGGGGTCGGGCAAGTCGGGAACCCTATCTGCGGCGATGTGATGAGAGTCCAGATCAGGGTCAAAGACAACCGGATCGAAGACGTGAAGTTCAAGACTTTCGGATGCGGCGCCGCAATCGCCACGAGTTCCATGGTCACCGAACTGGTTAAGGGACTTACGTTGGACGAAGCCATGGAAGTATCGAACAAGACTGTGGCCGAGGCGTTGGGGGGACTCCCGCCCCAGAAGATGCACTGTTCGAACCTTGCGGCCGATGCCCTCCACGAAGCGATCAAGGACTACCGGTCAAAGACTTCCGTTGCGGGCTAACTGCTTCTAAGGCCCTAGGCACCCTGAGGGCCCCGGAGACCTCCGGGGCCTTCTTGATTCTACAAACTCCACTCTTGTGTCGATGTATGTCAAGAATGCTGGACCTGCGGGGAACCAAAGTGCAGGAAATGCATTCTAATAGTAGAAATGGGTGCTTATCAAGGGAAAACCGGGGTGACCAGGGTGAGAGCGAGAAATTTGGTGAAAGGCGTAGTCTGGGCCATACTCTTCACGCTCCTTACGGCGTATGTCCCTCTTCACCCAAGACCAAGAGCCCATGCCGCTCCGGTACCATCGAACCTTGCAGGGTTCAAAGCGACGGTAGTAGGAGACGTCTGCAACGTACGGTCCGGACCAGATACTACCTACAAGGTCATCGGCCAGGTGACCATGGGTACGACCGTAGACGTCCTTTCCTACGAAAACAACTGGGCCAAGATAAAAACGGGGAGCCTCACCGGATACATCGCAGGATGGCTCATTGACGTCGACTTAGGGTCCAAAGGCGTATCGGCCCGGATAACCGCCACCGATGTCAACGTCCGCGAAGGTCCGGGTACGAGCTACCGTGTAAAGACGATGACCGACAGAGACAAGGTCTACCCGGCCGAAGTAAAGAGGGGCGCCTGGATAAGGGTTACCCTCACAAGTGGAGGTTCCACCGGTTGGATATCCGAGACTCTCTTGAAGCTTGAGTTTGCGGGTACGTCTGAGCCTCAATCCCCGCCTCAAACTCAGCCTCAACCTCCTCTGCCATCCGAGACTCCCAAACCTCCCGTCCAGACAGGTCTGGTGGTATACCCTGCCCGTGATACTCTCACTATTTACTCAAACGCGATTGCAGGTTCGTCACAGGTGGCAAGGCTTTCTAAGGGAGAATCGGCCAGGGTAGTAGGCGCAGAAGGGGCCTACATCATGGTCGAAACGTCAAATGGCCTGAGAGGATGGGTATACGGTCCCCACGCCCGTGTGGCTTCTCTCGGAGATCCCAGCGTTAGCTTCATCGTGTCGCAAAACACCTGGGTCATCGGCAAGTACCCTGTCTCCACCGTGACCGCGACCGATGTCAATTTCCGGAGCGGGCCGGGAACCAACTACCCCGTCATTGGGTCCCTGGATAAGGGCGACACTCTGTGGGTCTTGGGCACGTCGGGCGAATGGAAGCAAGCCATTTCACCGGTAGGACAAGCCGGTTGGGTTGCGGGATGGCTCACTTCGCCCACAACCAGCGCTAAAGGGACTGCTTTTACCGTCTCAGCCAGCGCCAACGGCGAAGATAGGACCCTGACGGTAACCGGGCCTTTTGAGAGCGCCGTGGTCATCCCTTCACCCGACAAGAGTTCGGTCATAGTGAGCACATCTATTTTCTTCAATACTTCAGTAGAGCTTCCGGTAAACGCTTTTGAGTTCGGCACAATCAAGGTCGCCACAAGCGATGTAACGGTAAACTTCCAAGGCAAGGCAAACTACGACATCGTGGAAATCTCCTCCGGAAAAGTGGTGCTAAGGTTCACCCCGGTAGTCACGTCACTTGACGTCCGCTCATCGGGCAATACCGACATCCTCACCATCAACACCGTGGGTTACGCTTGGGCTGACGTAAGGCGCGACGGCGACGTGGTCACTCTGTTCCTGCCGGGCGCGTCTTTGACCCATGAACTCCCATCGTTAAAAGGGAGGACCGTCAAAAACGTCACTGTCTCCCCGAGAGACGGAGGCGTTGATGTGGCCATAAAGACGAGCGGACAGCTCGCGTACCAGATAAAACAAACCGCCAACTCGATCCAGGCCACATTCGGAGTCTCCGGTCTTGAAGGCAAGAGGATAGTCGTTGACCCCGGTCACGAAGCGAACGACCCTGGCGCCATCGGGCCAACCGGCCTGGCCGAACGGAACGTGAACTGGGAAATGGCGGTTAGGCTGGCGGAGCTCTTGAACCAAGCAGGAGCCACGGCGATACTCACTCGCCAAAGCCTGTACGCCAATTCGGAGGGCCCCCCGGGCTGGGTGCCCAAGCCCGGCGAGTATTCACACTCCCTCTCAGAGAGAGCCGCTTGGTCCCAAGGAGCCGACTTGTTCATCTCGATCCACAACAACTGGAACTACGACCGGTCCATCTCCGGCACCACGGTATACGTGTGTGACAAGAACCCAAACGCGTCTGAATCCAGGCGATTCGCCTCCATGGCACTCTCGGAGCTGACTCTTTCACTGGGGACCCGGGACATGGGTGTGAGAGACTCGAACTTCCACGTCTGCCGGGAAGCATTGTGCCCCGCGGTGCTGGTGGAAGTCATGTTCCTCTCGAACCCCATTGAGGAGTCCTACCTCCGCCAGTCTGAGACCTGGGCTAAGACCGCCCAGAGCCTCTTCAGGGCGGTACAGAGGTATTTCGGTACCGGCAGCTCTATTTCGACACCGGGCATATGATGGTCGTTCTCTCCCTGGCCCCCTAGGACCCGGAGCACTTCTCGGGTGATGGGAACATCTCCGGCAACGTGACGAAACGATACCCTTGGGCCGTAAGGAGGTCTATGATGTCGCGGACGGCTAAAACCGATCCCGAGAGATCCTCACCGGGACCGCCGGCCGAGTGCTGCAAGATCACTGAACCCGGCTCGACATAGCCTTGGATGTTGCGAATCACCTCAGTCCGAGAAAGGCCACGCCAGTCAAGAGAATCGATGGACCACATGGCCACCCTGTAACCTAAGTCCGCCGCTTGCTCAATAAGTGAAGGTTCAGCGGCCCCGTAAGGTGGGCGGAAAAACCCGTTGTCGCTAATCCCGAGGCGGGCCAGGGCCTCTTTGGTCCTCTCCAGCTCTTGCGCGAGGAGGGGCGAAGCTTTGGTGAGTTTGGGATGGGAGTAGGAGTGGTTTCCGATTGAATGCCCTTCTTCCGCGATCCTCTTGGCTACATCCGGGTCCTCGTCGACCCGGCTGCCGATCAGGAAGAAGGTCGCCCGCACACCCTTTTCCCTCAAAATATCCAAGACCTGGGGCGTATACACTTTGTCAGGGCCGTCATCAAAGGTGAGGGCTACTATCTTTTCCGGCCCTTTGCTGGACCTCAGTACAAGACCCGGGTAGAGTTTCTCCAGGTCTATCTCTCCTATAGCCCGGTTGTCCCTCTCATCGCCCCCTTTCAAGGGCAGCGGGTCAATCGGGCGCCTCCGGGGACCTGATTGATAGGCAAGGACGGTGAGTACAACGACAACCGCCAGTCCTGCTATATAGGGCGCGGCTTTTCTCAATGAAACACCCCCGGCAATATTGTGCGCCGGGGGTTACGGTTTCACCCGTATTGAACGTGCCCACTATGACACGGGCTCTCTAGAACATCGTGCTGCCCGTGAAGGAGAAATCTCGTATCTTCACGCAAGGCAAGACGGAGTTGAACGTGCTCCACCAATCCCTGGTTATTCTGGCGGTCTTGGCAATTGCTTCAACCCGAGAAAACGCCTCGACCATTGACTCGGTGAACCGGAGGTTCTTAACCCTTGCTACTATCCGGCCGTCTTCAATGAGGAAAGTGCCGTCCCTTGTGGTTCCGGTGGCCACTACGTTCATGGGCTCCGGACAATGGGTGTAGTGGAACCTTGTCACCAAGAGGCCCCGCTTGGTCGACCGCAGCATCTCGTCCCTGGTGGAATCGCCCACCTTGAGGAACATGTTGGAGGGCCGAGGAACGGACCGGCCACCCCTCATCGCGGAAGCGTGTCCGGTAGACTTGACACCGTCCTTTTTCGCGGTCTTGGAATCGTAGACAAACCCCTTGGCCACACCGTTCTCGATAAACACCACTTTTTGCTTGGGCATTCCCTCGAGATCGAAGGGAACCGCTAAAGAAGCAGGATCGAGACCGTCATCCCAAATGGTCACGTTGTCTCCCATGACTTTCTCGCCCAGGCGAGCGGCCATGAAACTCCTGCCTTGTTGTTTGGCGTCGGCTCCGAAGGCTATCATCCCGAGGAACCTAATAAGGTCTGCCAGCGCGTACTCCTCGAAAATGGTGTCGTAGCGCCCCGGGGGCAAGTCTATGGCTTCCGGGAACAAAGTGGCCTTTGTAAGGGCCTCTTCGGCCACGGCCCCGGCATCTATCTCCCGCACATCCCTGGTCAGCCTGTCGGCGTACCCGGTGTTGTCTCCGTCTTGGATGATCGTCCTGAAGAAGGCCTCTGTTCCGGCATTGTAAGCCCTCACACCGGTGCTCGAGGCGACGGCCAGCTCCGTAACTCCCGAAGAGTACGTACCCGAGGCTTGAAGCCCCCTGGACTTCGCGGCATCGATAACCACGGCGCAAGCCTCGGCACGGTCTTTTGGCTTCAGGTTGGCCGTAGCCGGGACGTAACAGTTCACTTCCTGGATAGGTTCAGGTTTGGGAAGGCCGGGGAAATCCTTTTCTTCTCCCGAAACTTCCATGTTTTCCCGGGCGGCCTGGACGGCCCACCTCAAAGACCCGTCATCCAACAGGTTGGTTGACGCTATCCCCGTGCTCTTACCCCTTACAAGCCGCACGGTGAGGGTCTGGTTGTGGCGCCTCAGGTTCTGGTGAATGTGATTGTCGTAGTACCTGGTAAGGCTCAGATCCGAAGCGGTTAAGGTCACAGAAGCCTCAAAGCCCTTAGAGAAGGAAAGGACCTTTTCCAGGACCTTGAGAGCATCGTCTTTGCCGATCACGCTTCAACACCTACCTTTACCTTGCGGAACCGTGCCGGGGTGGCACCGTGACCTACGTGTATGACTTGGACCGGTTCCCCTTTGGCACACCCCGGAGTACCCCAGATCCGCCACTCGTCCTTCCCGGCAACCGCATCACAAGAATTCCAGAAATCAGGCGTCATCCCCGTGTGAGCCGGGTTCTTGAGCATCCTTCCGAGAGACCCGTCTTTGATCTCATAGGCGATCTCCTGCCCAAAGTGGAAGTTCAGCCTCTTGTCGTCGAGGCTCCAGCTCTTAGGCGTGTCTACGAAGATACCTTCTTTGGTGTCTTTGATGATCTCGTCGACGGTCCAGTCGCCGGGTTCCAGGTTTATGTTGGTCATCCTCACAAGGGGGATGTTTTCCCAGCCGACTGCCCTCATTGTCCCGTTTGATTCCTGGTCAAAGAGAGGGGCGAGTTCGCGGGAAGTCAGATAATCGGTGAAGATACCCTCTCTCACTATATCCACGCACTGGGCTTCGACACCTTCGTCGTCATAGCCGAAGCTCCCCAATCCGCCGGGCGCGGTGGCGTCGGCGACAATGTTCACGGATTGCGAACCGTAGCGGAAACTGCCTTTCTTCTCGGGAGTCAGAAAGGATGTGCCTGCAAACGTTGCCTCCTGTCCGACTACCCTGTCCAGCTCAATAGGGTGCCCGCAGGATTCGTGGATCTGGAGCGCAACCATTGAGCCTCCCATCACCACGTCTGTAATACCCGTGGGACACACCGGCGCCTTAAGGAGCTTCACTGCTTCGTCTGCGAGCGCCTCTGCTTTCGCCTTCAGGTCCAAGCTCTCCACGAACTCGAACCCGCCACCCGCATAGTCTGCGAAAGAGCGCGATTGCACATCTCCCTCGCCTCGGGCCATGACCGAGACCGAGCCACCTGAATGGACTATGGTCTGTTCGATCTGCCTTCCGTCGGTGGACATGAACTCCTTCTCTTCGCGATAGCTCATGATGGAGGCGGTAGCCCGGAAAACACCCGGGACCTTCTTGGCGCTCTCCACCACATCAGTGAGGAACTCGACCTTTTCCTCGGGTTTCACTGAGAAAGGGTCCACCTTACAGGGCGTCTGCCACCTTGCTCTCTTGGGCTCCAAAGGCTCCAAGAACACCCCGTCGCCCTTCTTGCAAAGCGCGGAAGCGTAAGCTATCTTCACCGCTTCATCTGCGGTCTTCTCCAAGCTCCTGGGGTCCAAATAGGGGGTGGCCGCAAAACCCCATGCCCCGTCCACCAGCACGCGAAGACCCAACCCGGTGCTCTTTGAGACCGAGATCTGCGGGGCCCCGTCGGTGCTCACCGAGACGGGCTCTTGGGTTATGGAAACATACCGGGCGTCGGCGTATTCGGCGCCCAGTTTTTGGGCAAGTCCCAGTATCCGGTTGAGCTCCGTAAGCAACTACGGCTCCCTCCCAAAAGTTACTTTAGAACTCAAGTGGGCTTTCGCAGAGGGCTTTAGCCAAGAGGACGCACGCTTCCACATCGCCCATGTCGACCATCTCGCAGGGGCTGTGGATGTAGCGGCACGGGATGGAGATGCACCCGGCAGGAATGCCCGCCTTCGTCATCTGTATCGCGGCAGTGTCGGTGCCGCCCGCCTCAAGCACCTCCATCTGGTACTTGATCCCCTTCTCCTTGGCGACCTTCACCATGTAGTTCTTGAAAGCCGGATGGGCGATCACGCTGGAGTCTTTCACCTTGATAGCGGCCCCGCCGCCGAGGGAAACCTCCATCGTCCTGGCCTTGGGAGTATCTCCGGTCCTGGTCACATCCAGGGCTATGCCTACGTCGGGCGTAATGCCGTATGCCGCCGCCCGCGCTCCTCTTAGGCCAACCTCTTCTTGAGTCGCGAAGACGGCGTAGATGTCGTTGGGCGTATCCTCAAGCCTCTTAAGGACCTCTATGATGACGGCGCAAGCCACA
Organism: Candidatus Fermentithermobacillaceae bacterium UBA3951; assembly: GCA_002385465.1. Taxonomy (GTDB): domain Bacteria; phylum Bacillota; class Sulfobacillia; order Fermentithermobacillales; family Fermentithermobacillaceae; genus UBA3951. The sequence goes on along the minus strand of DGDN01000111.1, from coordinate 48,586 downwards.
CGATCGTCCATCGCCTTGGCCACAACCCTGTCTCCTAAGTCAACAAAAGGCTGGTAGAAGGCGCAGCTGTCTCCCACGCTCACCTTTTTGGCGGCTTCCTCTTTGCTCTTTGCGCCGATATCTATGAAGAGTTTCTCGAGCTTCAGGTCTTTGGGGTCGTCCACTCTCTCAGAGCCGATGACGCCCATGGTCCCGTTCTCGAAGTAGACCCTCTGGCCGAGGGCCACGAAGGGGTTTACTCCCCCGATGTTCCCGAAGCGGAGGAACCCTTTGTCGTCTATGTGGGTGACCATGAGCCCGATTTCATCCATGTGCCCGTCAAGGATCACTTTCTTGCCGCCGCCTTTACCCTTCTTGAGGGCGATCAAGTTCCCGAGGGCGTCCACTCTGATCTCATGGACGTAGGGCTCTATTTCCTTCCGTATTACTTCCCGGACTGAGTCTTCGGCCCCCGACGGCCCGAAAGCCTCAGTGACCTTTTTTATGAGATCCTTCACGGTCTAAAACCTCCTTCAACACTCCTAAGGAATAGGACCAGGATATCTCTGGCAGCCTTCATGTCCGCCAGGGAAGCAAGGGCAAATGGGGTATGTATGTACCTGCAAGGCACCGAGATGGACGCTACGGGGCACCCCGCTTGAGCCGCCTGGATCGCTCCCGCGTCATTTCCGCCCGATGTCGCTTCCCTGTACTGGACCGGGATGTTGTGCTCCTTTGCAAGTTTCATGATCTGGGCGACCATTGCCCTGGACGGTATGGAGCCCCTGTCCATTATCGAGACGGCCGCGCCGTGACCGATCTTGGTGGCGTATGCGTCCTTGTCGGCCAGAGGGATGTCGGCGCACACAGTGCCCTCAAGGGCGATGCCCATGTCCGGTGCAACCCGGTAAGCAGCGACCCTGGCGCCCCGGGTGCCGATCTCCTCTTGGACAGCGAACACGGCATGAAGCCGGATACCGGTCCACTCTTCTTTGAGGATATCGAGGAGGATGGCGCAGCCAATCCTGTCATCGAGAGCCTTGGCCTTCACGATACCGGGATAAAGCTCCTCAAACTCGGTATCAAATACTGCGTAGTCGCCAACCTTCACTTTCTTTACGGCCTCTTCTTTTGACTTGGCCCCGATATCGATGAAGAGCTGTTCGGCGGGGATAATCGACTCACGCTCTCTCGGCTCCTGGAGGTGAATCGCCTTGGCGCCTATGACGCCGGGTACCTTGTCTTTTCCTATGAGCACGCGCTTGGAGACCATGACCGACGGAGGAATGCCTATAGCCCGGAAGCGGAGGAAACCGTTTTTCTCGATGTGGACTATCATGAACCCTACTTCGTCCATGTGAGCGTCTACCAGGACTTTTGGCCCTGAGTCGCCTTTCTTGGCGATCACATTCCCCAGCACATCGGTTTCAAAAGGCACTCCCATGGCTTCGAGTTCTTTCATAATGGCGCTCCTGACTTCGGTTTCGCCGCCGGACACGCCTGCCAAAGAGGTAAGCTCCTTCAGTTCCATATTGTCAACTCCTTCACAAAACGGCCGTCGACGGAGGCGATGAACGCCGCCAGAAGCCGTCCTGCTTTCTCCACATCACCGACAGACAAGGTCTCCACCGAAGTGTGCATATACCGCAAGGGGATCGAGATAAGTCCGGTTGCGACACCCTCGGCGGTTATCTGAATACCCCAAGCGTCTGTGCCTGTGGCGGCCGGGGCAGGCTCGGGCTGAGTGGAAATCCCCAGTTCTTTAGCGGCCTTCTGTAGCCCCTCGTAGACCTTGGGATGTATGTTCGCCCCTTGCGCTATGGCCGGACCCTTGCCCAAAGAAGAAGTCCGCCATTCGGGCACCCCGGGCGTCTCGCCGTGGCAGACGTCTATGGCGATCCCGATATCAGGCCGGATCCCATAGGCCGATACGATGGCGCCCTTGAGGCCTACCTCTTCCTGGGTCGTAGCGATCGCAAACACATCCGCCTGTACTCTGTACTTGGCCAGATTGTCCAGGGCCACCAAAATTACAGCCACACCTGCCCGGTCATCCATGGCCTTCCCGGACAGGACGTCTCCCATGAGCTCCGTTACCTGTCGCTTGAAAGTGACAACGTCTCCGACGGAGACCAGCTCTCTTACCTCTTCCTCGGGAAGTCCGAGGTCAATGGCCAGGTCCCACATCTTCACGGCCTTATTGGCCTCTTCCCGCGGAGTAAGATGGGGCGGCTTCACTCCTATAAGGCCGGTTAGCGGCCGCTTTCCGTAAACGATCACTTCGTGCCCCGGCAAGATACGCGGGTCTACCCCACCCACCTGGGTGAACCGCAGGAAACCTCGTTCCTCGATCTTGGTGACCATGAGGCCGATCTCGTCCATGTGGCCTGCCAGCATGATCTTGGGCCTCTCGCCTTCGCCCTCGCCCTTCCTGTAGCCGATGACATTACCGAAAGTGTCACTGCGAATCTCGTCGACGAGCCCCTTCATGGCCTCCTCGACCACGGCTTTCTGGTTCATGAACTCGTAGCCTGAAACCCCGTGGGCCATCGACGCCTTCTTGAGAAACTCTTTCGCGCAAAAGCTCAGATCTGACACCTCCAATACAAGAGAACGTTTTTTGAGACGCCGTGAACTATTCTTTGGCATCTCGAAATAGTCCTGCCATGAGGCTCAGATTTGGAGAATCGTGGTAATCGGCTTAGCCCGCCAGTATTACAGGTACTCCGGTCTCTTGAGAGAAGACGCGATAGTGAACGCCCTCAAGGTCGCGGCCCCAAGGATCGAACGCGCGCGCAGGGAGGGTAACCAGGTAAGGTTCACCGCTTTTCCGAGCTGCCCTCCGGTAGGCCGCAAGGAAATCCCTAACCGTAAGGAGGCCCGCGACGCCTATGTTGCCCCCAAAGAAGTAGGAGCGGACGGCAACGGTGCGTGCTTCCAGGCCCCGCCTTCTAAGGGCTGCCTCAAGGAGCTTCTTTGCGGGCTTCGACGTAAGTACAAGGACATCCCGCCCCTTGGCCACTCCGGAAACGCGCTCCCAGTTAAGGTAATCCCGGGCGTCCAGGTCCTCGTACATTATGAACCCAGGAGACGATGCCCTCTTCTTGGGAAGCCTGTATTCAATGAGGCCCTCTCTAAAGACGGTGACCACAGGGTTTTCCCTCTCGTAGGCCCTCTGGAAAGCGTCCTTCCTTGAGAAGACATCTTTTCCCGAAACCTTCACTATAAGGTCTCCGGCGCGTATCCCGGCCTTTGCCGCAGGCGAATTCGGGAGGACATACTCCACCCTTGCATCGAGATCATTTAGCTCCGGCGGATCTGCGAGAACGGGTATCTTCACACGTGCGGCCAGCTCGGCAGCCATATCCCGGACCTCTTTCCACGTATCCTTCGGCATCGCTTTATAGAGGGGGTGGCGCCCGGAAAACCCCGGCAAGAGGAGCCTCACGGTGGTGGCTCCCGACTCTTTGAGGAACCTCACGGACTCTCGGATATCGAGAGGCCCCGTAAGGAACGGGAGTGCTACTATGCTGCCGTCGAACTCCACATTGCCTTTCAAGGAAGCGATGGCCGCAAGGGTTTTTTCCGGGTCACGGTCGCCCATAATCAGGTCTCGTTTCGACACGCTGTTCAAGGACACGGTGAGCGTCACTCCCGCCTCGGACAGGTAGCTCACCACCTCAGGGGTAAGCAACATGCCGTTGGTGGTCACTTTGATGGCGCGGCCCGGATAGGTTTCTCTTACGAGCCGCACTACTTCAAGGAAGTCAGGATGACAAAGGGGTTCCCCTTCGTTGATCCTAGTCACCGATTCACCTATGACGATGGGCCCCGGAGCCGCTTGAAGCCATGGAAGCGTCTCTTTGATCTCCTCCAGGCTGCGCCTCCCTATATTGAGCACCTCGCATGACGGCGGGTTGTACTTGTTGGAACAAAAGGCGCAACTGGCGGTGCACTCTGAAGTGATGGGCAGGATCCCCCGCTTCTGGGCCTCATAGAGGAGGGCCTCGATGGATGGGGTGTCGCTTTTAACCAATCTACTCCGGCTCAACTAGAAAACAACCTTCCTTACCATGAAGTGAGTGGGAGACTTGCCTCTGCGCTCAGGTCCGGTCCCGAGACCTTCCCGGCCATGAGCCGGAAGTACCCCGCAGATGCGATCATGGCGCCGTTATCGGTGCAGTACTCCTTGGGCGGGATGTAGAGAGGCACACCCAACCGGCCGGAAAGCTCCTCCGCCTCTTTTCGGAGCAGGCTGTTGGCTGCCACGCCGCCTGAAACCGCAAACGCACGGGCACCCGTCAGTCTCATAACTTCCGGGACGTTGTATAGGAGGTCCCTCACAATAGCTTTTCTGAGCCCCGCGGCGATGTTTCTCACGGTCTCAGGCGATGCCCCGCGCTTTTCGAACTCCTGAAGGGCCCTCGTCTTTGTGCCGCTGAAGCTGAAATCGAACCGGTTCCCTTGGATCTTGGGATGGGTGAACCTCACCTCGTCTTCGTCGCCGAGGTCTGCTACCTTGTCTAGGTGCGGGCCGCCGGGGTAAGGAAGCCCGAGCTCCCTGGCCACTTTATCGAAGACCTCGCCTGCAGCATCGTCGAGCGTCTCGCCCAGCACCGAATAGTCCCCGTGGTCACGCATGAGGATCAGGTCGGAATGGCCCCCCGACACAACCAGGTTGAGGAGCGGAAAAGGAGGCGGGTCGTCTCTCAAGAAATTGGCCGATATATGCCCTTCCAGGTGGTGGACTCCCGCAAGAGGGAGTCCCAAACCGTAGGCCAGGCTCTTAGAGTAGCTCACCCCCACCAATAGCGATCCCAGAAGGCCAGGGCCATAAGTCACCGCGATCCCGTCCAAGTCTGAAAGAGCCAAAGACGCTTGCGCCAGGCATTCCTCAACAACAGGGATCATCATCTCCATATGCTTGCGCGAAGCTATCTCGGGGACAACACCTCCGAACCTTTCGTGGAGGTCCACCTGAGAGGAGACGATGCTGGAAAGTACCTTGCGCCCATTGAGAACGACGGCACAGGAAGTATCGTCACATGAGGTATCAATGCCCAGGATCTTCAAGAAACCACCTCGAGCGCCTCTTCTTGTGACTTGGCGTGTGAATTCACCTACTAAAGTACACTGCGGCTCCGGGAGAAGGCAAATCTGGTTTGGAGAGGCACCTTGTCTCTCCGGACACATAATGTCTACCCCTCCTTTACGGCTCGCCGTAAGCGTGAGAGACTTGGTAGCGGGAGCTCACCGTTTCGGGACTCAGGGGAGGAAAAGCTTATGCATTTTGCTGACAAGCTGCACGAGAGGATCTCCAAGATAGATTCCCGCCTGGTGATCGGTATTGACCCGTATCCGGAGAGGCTTTTTGGGGAATCGTCGCCCTTCGCAAGAGCTTACCCTCATTTTACGCCTGAGAAGCTGCTCATTGAGTTCTGCGCGATCCTTATCGAGACGGCAGAGGAGACTGCCTGCGCCGTAAAACCCCAAGCGGCGTTCTTCGAAAGCATGGGTCTCACCGGCATCGCAGTCCTTTCTGCGTGCCTCAAAGCCGCCAGGACAAAGGGTATCCCAGTGATCATGGATGCCAAACGCGGCGATATCGGCAGCACTGCGGCAGCCTATGCCAAAGCGTTCCTCGACCCCGATTCGGACTTCTTCGCCGACGCCCTCACCGTGAACCCATACTTGGGCCCCGACACCTTGGAACCTTTCGCAAGAGCCGCAGCCAAGGCAGGCTCCGGGCTCTTCGTCCTGGTCAAGACCTCCAATCCCGGCTCAGGCGCTTTCCAGGACCAAATCCTCGAGGAAAGCGGAGAGAGGCTCTACACAAAAGTTGCGCGCGCAGTGACCGATCTCGGCGCCGCCAACATCGGACGATGCGGGTATTCCCATGTAGGGGCCGTGGTTGGGGCTACTTACCCTTCCGAACTCAAAGCGCTGCGGGAGGTCTTGTCATCTTCGTACCTCCTCGTCCCGGGCTACGGGGCCCAAGGAGGTACGGCTCACGACGTAAGACATGCTTTCCGCCCGGACGGCGCTGGAGCAATCGTGAATGCGTCGAGGAGCATCGATTACGCCTATGAAGCGCTGGATGAAGGGATAGACAAAGATGCGATACGGAGAGCGATCTACGACGCGGCGCGGAAAGCCCAGAAAGACCTCAACAACGTCGCCAAACCTACACCATCCACTTAACCCGGCCCGCCTTAGGTTTCTGGGGGCCTAAGTCTTCTTTCCACATGACTATGGCATCCTCGTGGGTGTCTGTGTAGTACCCCTTCCGGATACCCCTTTCCGCGAAACCCAGTTTCTTGTATAGGTTCTGAGCTGTCACGTTGGAGACCCTTACTTCCAGCGTCATGCGCGTGGCGCCGTGCTCGCGCGCTCTATCGAACATGGTCTCCAACATATAGCGGCCGATACCCAGACGCCTGTAATCCGGGTCGACCGCTATGTTTGTTATGTGAGCCTCTTCCAAAATAATCCACATCCCGACGTAACCTACAATCACGTCACCTAGCCGCGCAACGTAGTAATAGGCGTAGCTGTTGTCCGTAACCTCAGAAACAAATGCCCGCCTAGACCACGGGTGCTGGTAAGAACGGGACTCTATCTGGAGCACACGGTCCAAATCTTTGAGGGTCATCGGTTCAAGCTTTATGTCTCTAAGGTTAAAGCCTTCGGTCTTCATTCAGTCTCGCCTCTCATTCGTCCTCTTCCTCGCCATCTTCACTTCGGCCTGGTGTTTCCGGTAATATACCGGGATCGCTGCCTTGGGCTCTACCGACAGACCCTTTTTCCACATACCTACCGCCAACAGGCCAACCGTGCCCGGAAGCGGCAGGCGTGTGCGTTCTCCGGCCGTGGCTACTTGAGCCTCAGCCTGCCCACCTGTGTTCTCCGACTTAACATGATCCACAAGGAGATCGCATGCGTCTCCTACCGCAATGACAGGATCGGGGGCAAATACCTTGATCTCCAGGGCAAACTCCTCCAAAGACCTTCCCTCTGGGGGTACCAGCTCGGTCCCCTCATGTGAGTAGAGGGCGGTAACCGTCTGAGCCCTTGCCCTGCCCTGAACCGCGGCTATGTTGGGAACGGGGGAGATCCCTTGGGTTTCTTTTCGCGCTTGCTCCACAAGAACCGAGAATGTGGGGACCGGCACCACTCTCTTTCCCCATGCATGAGCAAGGCCTTGAGCCGTGGCGCACCCGATCCGGAGCCCCGTAAACGACCCCGGACCGATCGAAACTGCAACTGCGCTCAAGAGCCGGGGGTCCAGTCTAGCCTTAGAGAGCACCCAATCGCACATAGGAAGGAGCTTATACGAATGGACCTTGGGCTTATCGACAAAACCTTCTGAGACCACTTCTTCTCCGACCACCACGGCTGCACCCATGAGCGAGGTGGTAGTCTCTATCGCCAGGATGGCTATCTCGCCGTCTAACATGTGCCTTGTACCTCTAGAAGAGACTTCAACGCAGGATTTCTCGCTTCTATGATTATGCTGCGGCCCTGGTCTTCGCGAGTCTTTTCAATCCGCACCTCAAGATCCGCCCGGATCAGGCCTTCTGCCCTTTCCGCCCACTCTATCACCGTAACGTCGCTCTCTCCCATCTCTGAAAGGAGCCCGGCTTCCAGGGCCTCGGCTCCCGTGAGGCGATAGAGGTCGAGGTGCCTGAGTTCCAGCCTTCCCCTGTGGATCCTTTCAAGCACGAAGCTGGGACTCTGTACAGGGCCCTCAATGCCGAGCCCCCGGGCGATACCCTGGACTAGGGTGGTCTTGCCTGCTCCCAAGGTCCCCTTGAGAAGGATTACCTCCCCGCCCCTCAATCGACTGCCAATGGCCTTGCCGATCTTCCTGGTATCGTCCGGTCCCCGGCTTTCTATACGGATAGTCGTCCCACGGTCATCTACCACTTTGGATCTTGTCCCGCTTCTCCTTGAGACTAATCATGTCCGCCATGAACTCTTTTTTCTTGTTTGCTTCGTCCCTTAGTACTGCAGCGGGATGGAACGTCACCAGGTATTCTACCCCTTCCTTGGTGAACCACTTCCCGCGGTCCCTCGTAACCCTTATGGACGGATTGACCAGAGTCTGGCTGGATAGTGCCCCCAGGAGCACTACAATCTTCGGATTTATGATCCGCATCTGGGCCCTTAAGTGAGGAAGGCACGCCTGGACCTCGGGTGGAAGCGGCAGCCTGTTATCCGGCGGCCTGCACTTCACTATGTTGGCTATGAACACTTCCCCGCGCGAAAGCCCGATGGACTTGAGGGCATACTCTAGAAGCTGCCCTGCGCGCCCGACAAAAGGCCGGCCGGTTTCGTCCTCGGTCCTTCCGGGTCCTTCACCGATAAACATTATGTCGGCGCGGGGATTTCCTTCGCCAAAAACCACCCCTCTGGCCCCGTCCCTTAACGGGCACGAGCGACACAGGACCACATGTTTTCTTAGCTCTCCAAGGTCGGTGATGCCCAGCCACTCGTTATCCCGGCTCGGCTTAGGCACTTCCACCGCTTTCCCGGCTTTCTCTTCGGCGGGCGGGAAAAGGGATGCTTGTCCCTGGGGCACCCGTAGATCGCTTAAGGAATCGAACAAGGAGCGTTGTTCGATCTTGACACCGTCACTCAACATTATCGCCTTCCTGGGTCTTAGTGGCGGCCGCCATCTTCTCCAGCGACTCGATCTTCTTCCGGATAATCTCGGGGTACTCGCGGACGAGACCCACGTTTTGAGACAGATGGCTGAGGTGCTCTCCGGCGACTTCCGGATCTATCGCCTCCAAAGCCTCATAAATCGCTTTGCCCATTTGAGCCGCCATCTCACAGTCAGGCTGGCATGGGAAAAAGTCTTTCGTGAAAAACGCGTACGGATTGTACTCCTCGTCTGTCTCCAGGTTCACAAGCTGGTTGGAAGCACGCTGTTCCGGCGAGAGGACTGCCGATTCCCTGTCAAACGCGTACCGCTCAATGCAGCACAGGGGGAAACCCAATATCCGCCCCAGCTTCTTCACGAAAGCCGGATTCTGCTCCTCTGGGAAAGCCCGGACGTAGCCCGGTTGATTGGCCCCTGGAGACCGCATCTTCTCCCACCGTATGTCCTTGCGGAGGTCCTGAAGCTCATCCAGCTCGCGAGCAACTTCCGGGTCTTTGAAAAGGTATATCTCGCGGATGGTAGGCCTGGACTCCAGTTCCTTATAGGAAAGGCCAAGTTTCCTGGCCCACCCTATGTAGGTCTGGTACGAGTGGGAGCTTTCTACAACATCCTTATAAACGCTCCTTAGAACATCCAGCCGGTAACGTATTTCCTGAGCCCTATTTCTGCGCCAGTACTTCCCCATTTTGTTTTTCATGAAATCGCTCAGGGATTCTCCGGGCAATCTCCGGCCCTCCAGCTTCTGGCGGAAACGCTCGTCTATGGTAGCGCCCAGTATGGCGGCATCGGGCAGTTCAGCCGGCGAGATAAACTGGGACGCCCGCCTCACACCCAGGGCAACAGCGAGGTAATCGTCGAACTTGGTCCGTAAGGGGATGGCCTCTTCGGCCATGAACTCCTTGAGAAGGCCCTTGTCCATGCTCTCGCTCTGCCTCCCTTCTATTCTCTTCTCAGACATTTGTTCTTCCCACTAGTGTACCTTTTTTCTCTCTGCAGGGATTTTATCCCTCCATAAAGAGAGACTTGATATCGTCGGGGAGGGCCCGTCGGCCTTCAGGCAACACACAAGAGGACCCGCCCTTTGGAAGGCGGGTCCGTCGGTACCAATACTGCTCTCGAGCGCCTTATGCCTCGATGATCTCCACGTTCGCACGAGGCACCGTGACGATAGTGCCATCGGCAAGTTTCGCGCGGAGAATTCTCACGCGAGCTTCCGTCTCAATCACCTGGAGCTCAGGCGGCAGATCCACGACTTCGGCCAGTTGTCCGAAGTAAGGCTCGCGGATTATGCGGAGAGGCGTTCCGGGTACAAGACCCTGGGAGAGGTCTTGTTCCTTGGTATCCTCCTGGGGCTGGTAGCCGGGGACAATGATCTCCGGCCTCATGACGCCTGCGCGGATCTGTGTGGCCCCGTTGATGGAAGCCCTAAACCCCTGAAGCCTCTTGAGCAGTTCAAAGGTCCTGTGGGCCATCCGCATTCTGCCGAAGCCTTCGGTAATGATGACGGTAACCGGTATATCTTCGTGCCCGGTGATGGCGACACCGATGTCGTGGCCGAGGTATTCAATGAGGTCGCTGTCGATTATGCCTCCCGCAACGATGCCAAGGGCGCCCACCTCAGCCGCCTTCTTGATGGCTGCTGCGGTAACGAGTGAGCCGCCGATAATGATCTTGCCTTTGTCGTCGGGCTTTACTTGAGCCTCATCCAAAACGTCATCGGGGCCTTCCACGGCTACTCTGATAACGCCCTGGGTCTCTCCGCCGACACCGAAGATACCCTGGATAAAAGCGCCCTCGGTTTTTACGATGACGCCCTCCTTGGGCAATACTTCTTCGACGATCCCGTCGATGTAGGCGTCAACCTGAATGGGGATCGGGGGCTCGCGGAGGGTCACCTGGCCGGTAACGGTGGAGACCATTTCCACCACGCCGTCGACGGGCGAGGTGACGGTATGCTTGAAGAGCCCAAAGAAGGACCTGTACTCGGCCAAAATCTCGCCTTTCTTTATGGAGCCTCCCGTCTTCACCTTCATGAAATCGGCGATGTCTTCAGGCTCGACTCCGAGAGAGTTGGCGACGTTCACGGTCTGTGGGTTCCCCGGGATATCAGTCCGGGCCACGATGGTATCCGGTGATACCGCTGCCCCTTTTTCGACAAGAACTTCTCCGAGGAGGGGCAGGCGACGCGTCTTTCGGATTACCGCCCTTTCGGTGACTTTTAGTCCAGGCGTATATGCGTGTGCCATTTTTCTAACCCTCCTCCTTACACTTCTGCGTATTTCTTGAGCAGTTCCGCGGGATACAGGTTCATCGCGGTGAACCACTCAACCAGTTTCCTGTTCCTTAGGGCCTTGTCTTGGGGCACATCAAAGACGCGGCCGCGGGCATCGATGGTTAGTCCGACTACTCCTCCGTTTACGGTCGTCTCGAGAGTATGACCGTAGCCCTTTCCTACGTCGAACTGCCTCGACGGATGGATGATTGCCTTGGCTTTCTTGCCGTCCTCGAGCTTTATGAGCTTTATGGAACCGTACGGGACTTCCTCGACTATGGTATTGCCGTCTACCTCGAGCTCGACCTTGACGCAAGGATCTCCGTCCTTGGCGCCGCCGCTGGGTCCCGCAGGAGCTATCGCCGTTCCGAGTTTGATGAGGCAGTCTCTGTCAAATACCTGCATACTGGCCTTCGCATGCACGGTTGAGAGGATCCCGAGCTGGGGCATCATGAAGATCGAGTCTACCGCCAGCATGGTGAGGCCTTCGGGTTGGAACGCATCAAGCAGCATCATTGCGGCCTGAGCTCTCCGAGGGGCGTGGGAAAGCACTCCGCCCGAACCGATAAGGAGCCCAAGGTCCATCATGTCGATGTAGGTCTCACCGGAACCCGTCTGCTCAAACGTATCGCCGATGGTCCTCTGCCTGTGGACACCCCTGAGCCCTACGGCCAAGCTCTTGTGGTGGATGAAGGCGAGCCTGAGCGCTTCTCTGGAAATGGCCTGCTCGATGATAAGGTCATCGAGGGTCTGGGGGATCGTGGTCGGACGGATCATTTTGTTGCGGATCCTGTTCCTCAGCTCTCCCTCGTTGATGTCGAAGGGGATCCACCTCATGATGTTGGCGACCCCGGTCTCCAAGAGCACATTGCAGATAGAGTAGCTCATACCCAGGTTAGCCGAAACGGTCCTGTTGAAGAACTCGCCGAACACCGAGAATACGTCGGTGGTAGCGCCCCCGATGTCCACGCCGATAACCGACAGATCATATTCCTTGGAAGCAGTCTGCATGCATATACCCACCGCCCCGGGGGTCGGCATGATAGGGACAGGGGTCCAGGACATCAGCTTGTTGTAGCCGGGAGCCTGGGCCATGACGTGCTCCATGAACAGATTGTGGATTTCTTCTCTTGCGGGTCCCAGGACCTCTTTCTCCAGCACTGGGCGAAGGTTGTCGACCATTCGTAGGTCAACCTTCTTCGCGAGGCTATTATTGATATGGGGCCTCGCGTCCTTGTTTCCTGCGTAGATAACCGGCAGGTTGTACCCAATACCCAGCCTAGGCTTGGGTTCTGCAGCGGAGATGAGTTCGGCGATCTCTACCACGTGGGTAATCGTGCCGCCGTCAATACCTCCCGACAGAAGGATCATGTCAGGACGCAGCTGCCTGATCCTCTGGATCTTCTCGTGGGGCTTTCGCCCGTCGTCGACAGCGATTACGTCCATGACAATGGCGCCCGCTCCGAGGGCAGCCCGGGCAGCCGACTCGGCAGTCATGGTCTTTACGACGCCGGCGACCATCATCTGGAGGCCGCCACCAGCCGAAGAAGTGGACATATAGATGTCAACGCCGGACCCGTCGGGATGCCTGGGGGTTATTACACCCTTTTCATCGAGTAGTGTCTTGCCTGTAAGCTCCTCGACCTCCCGGATAGCGTTGCGAGCACCGGCAGTCACGTCCTCGAACGGAGCTTCAACAGTAGTGGGAGCCTCGCCACGCGTGATCAGGCGATACTCGTCACCCACTTTTTCAATAAGAATCGCTTTGGTTGTGGTTGAACCGCAGTCTGTAGCAAGAACAGAGGTGATCTCTCTGTCCAGCTTGAAAGCCTTCTCTTCCGGCACTGAAGCTTTCCCCTCCTCACTTGCCAACCCCTGAGAATAAAAATCCATAAGTGTCTTAGTACGATGTCAAAACCAAAAAAACCTTCTCACTTGGGGTCAATATTATTGGCTTCTTCCGGTTTGTCCTCACCGGACATTTTGATGGCTTCGTCCATCATGGTGTCGCTTGACTTCGCAGCCTTCATGGCGGCCTTCTTTGCCTTTCTCTGGGCCTTAAGTTCCCTGGCTCGTTCCTCCTCCTTTTCCGCCAGACTCTCCAGTTTCTGTATCAGGAGTTCGACGTTGTTCCTGTCATCAAAGAAGTAGGCATAGTCCTCGAAGGTATTGAAGAATACGCTTACTATCGGGGCGAAGAAATGCATCCCCTGACCCGTTATATAGCTGAGCGGTTTGTTCATCTCGAGGAAGAATATGGCGGGCACAAGCATACCGAACTGTTCGATGCGCTTGGCGATAGCCTCGATTATCTCATCGCGGCGCTTCTCATCAATCGGCTCCGAAAACTTAAACAAGAGCGTCACCCCTTTCCTCCGCTAGTTCTCCAATTATCCTGATTATTCTACAGTAATTCGTCACTTTCTCGTCCATCCAAATGCTTCTAGAACACAAGGACATTGGCACAAAATCAACCTGCGCCGCGGGTCCAAAATCTAAGACCCAGAGCTAAGAGCGATCTTTGCCCCTGAGCCTGCGGATCCGCCGGAAAGCGGAACCCACTCCGCCCTTGAAAGCAGGCTCTTCCTTAGGCTTCATCGCCTCCTCGGGAGACGGGAGTTTGGAGGCGACTATTGAGAGGACCTCATCCACAGGCGTCTCACTGCCGTAATACATGAAAAGCCCTTCGCGTAACCTGCCTCTCACCGACCGGGTATCGTTTGAAAGCAAGATCCCGTCCGGGAACTTGTAGTATGTGAAGAACCGCTCCCAAGGCCTTGAATCAGCAGCAAGAAAGGTCTTATATCCTGCTCTTTGCTCGCTCAGGAAGTACCTCACCGGAAATAGGTACGGTGCAAGTCTATTGAGCAGGATGAAAGTAATGAGTCCGACGAACAAAAGCTGGGGTAGAGCCCAATATGCCAGGTAGATGCTGAACAGAAGGATTACCACAACCACCGCTGAGACCAACGGCCTCCTGGGCAAGAGCCAGACCCTCCAAGACAATAGCTCGCGGTCCTCTTCGGGTTCGGGAGGGCTCTCCTTGGGAGGCGGCGTACCTCCGGTCGATTCCGGGTCGCCATGAGACAGTGGGGGCGGACTGCCCGGTCCCGACAGGTATGAAGGCCTCCTTGATTTCCGGGGCGGTTGGGACATAGGTATCCTCCTCACTGTTATATATAAGGCCGAGTCAAGATAGTTCTACAGTTGGCCTGCATATCCTTCCGGAGAAGGTGAACTTTCCACCGGCTGGCCGTTCGGCTAATCCAGGACTCCCCTCGATGCCAGGATAGAGCGCACTTCGTCAAGGGGTAGACCTTCACGAGAATTGCCGTCTCTTCCGACCATAGATTCAGCGGCAAAAAGCGCGTTCAAGATCGCCTCTTCGACGGCTTCCGAAGTCGCCCTGAAAATACCGGCCATTTCTTCAGAATCGTCGCCCAGCCTTCTCTCAATTATCATGCCTTGCGAAGCGTGACCGACACGTCCGTCTGTTGAAAAAGCGATGACAAAGTCACCGCTCCCGTTCGAGAAAACTGAGCCGACCCTTGCCAGCCCCCCTTGTGCGCGCCGGGCTATCCTGCCGAGTTGCCTGTCTGAAAGGGGAGCGTCGGTCGCCATTACGATAACGATTGAACCCGGGGGATTAGGGGGCACCTGGCGGGACTCCAAGACGGCGCCCACAGGAACCCCGGCTATCATAAGGTCTCGGGTTGTGCCGAAATTGGCCAGCACCAGGACACCGAGAAACCTGTCTTCAATCTCCCCGGTAAGACGTCTGGACGACGTCCCGATCCCACCTTTGAACCCGAAGCACGACATGCCCGTGCCCGCTCCCACGTTGCCTTCCATGCATACTTCGGTGGAAGCTCCCGCGAGAGCGCTCAACACGTGCTCCTTCTTTACGTGCCTCCCCCTTATGTCATTCAAATACCCGTCGTTGCATTCGGCCACCAGGGAGTTCACCGTCCCAGTAGTGGTACCGATCTCCTCATTCTTAAGGAGCATGTATTCGCATAAAGCGTCCCACGCCGTGCCCACAGACAGGGTGTTCGTGAGGACAATCGGTGTCTCGATGACTCCAAGCTCCTGCACCTGGGCGATGCCGGTGGCTTTGCCGAAACCGTTTATCACGTGGATGGCACCCCGCACCTTCTCCCTGAAAAGGTTCCCCCCGTGGGGAAGGATTGCGGTAACACCGGTCCGGACGGGCCCTTTTCCCACAACCAGTTTCCCGTCGCCCTCAATGAGAGTGGTATGGCCCACTGCCACGCCGGGAACGTCCAGGATGCTGTTTTTCGGGCCTGGAGACATAAACCCTATCTCCAGACCGAACTCCCTGACCCGGGGCCTTCCCGATGGAACCGGCATCTATATTTCCTCTCCCTTGGCGGCTCTTACAAGGGCCTTAAAGGGCTCCAGGAAAACCGGATTTTTCCTCCACATAGCCTCCGGGTGCCACTGGATACAGAGGCAGAAACCCTTGTTTCTCTCGGCACCTTCCGCAACGCCGTCAAGGGCATGCGCCGTCACGGAGAAACCGTCTCCGGGGTGCTTTATTGACTGGTGATGATAGGAATTGACCCATAGCCTCCGAGTCTTGTGCACTCGTTCAAACAAAGACCCTTCGGCCAGCACTACCTCGTGAGTCCCGTACCATCGCGCAGCCTGTTGAGAGTGTTTCTGGGCCCCTCCTACCTGGCTCCCTATATCCTGTACCAGAGAGCCCCCGGCTGCGACGGTGATGATCTGGCATCCCCTGCAGATGCCGAGCATCGGCATGTTCATTTCCAGGGCTTTTCTCGCGAGGCCGAGTTCCAGCTCGTCGAGAAGCGGGTTGATCCTCCCCAATTGGGGGATCGGACGCTCGTTGTAGTGGCGCGGGTCTACGTCTACACCGCCCGGAATAAGCAGGGCATCTATTACTGAAAGGTTCTCTTCGGCAACTTCCTGAGGCATGACGGGAATGAGGAGAGGCTTGCCGCCCGCTTCGAGCACGGCCTCAATGTAAGTCATAGGTGTTGCGGCGGCATTATGCTCCTCATTGTATGTCGCGGTAATCCCGATGATGGGCCTCATCTTACGGCTCCTCCTCTCATGATTGAAAAAGAAACGCCCGTCAAATCACTTGGCCGCTACTATCTCGAGAGAATCTCGGCGAAAGCGAAGTCCGATGGCACACCTCCAGTATGCAGGAAGATCACTGAGTCGTCCTCCGAATAGAGTCCGTCACGAGCGTCCTTAACGAGACCCGCCAGGGCTTTGCCCGTATATACCGGGTCTGTGAGCACTCCTTCACTTCGAGCCAGGAGCCGGATGGCTTCGAGTGCTGCCTCGGTGGGAATGGCGTAGCCTTCTCCGACCTGACTCTCGTCGATACTCACGAGTTCACGAAGGCCCTCAACACTCCGGTCGAGGAGACGTTGAAGACCGGGGTCTACACAAGGGACCCGAGACCTGAGAAGCGACACGGCCTCTTCCATGAGTTGGACCGTGCGCTCGGCTTTGGCCTCGGCGCCGGGGCTGACTGCAATCCCCTTAATGGAGAACTCCGCCTCAAAAATGATTTTGCCCATGATAAGCCCGGCCAAAGTCCCAACAGAACCGGAAGCCACGTAAAGAGTCTTAGGTGAGACGCCCAATGACCTGCACTGGGCTACGATTTCTTCGACGCACTCAATGTACGCCAGAGCGCCGACCGGACTCGAGCCTCCCAATGGGATGACGTAGGGCTTTCCGCCTCGCGCAATTACCTCGTCTTTCACTTCGTCAAGGAGGTCTCCCGAGCTCCTGGAACCGGAGAAAATGATCTCCGCGCCCAAAAGGTGATCGAGGAGCAGGTTCCCTTCTCGTTTCCCCGGGTCGTCTCCGTCCAGCACTAGAATCGGCTGGAGGCCCAATTTCCGAGCGGCGGCCGCGGTCATTCTGGCGTGGTTCGACTGGGGCCCGCCGCAGGTAATGACCGTGTCTACTCCGAGTTCCAACGCTTCTCCCGTGAGGAGCTCAAGCTTTCTGGCTTTGTTGCCCCCGAGGGCCAGCCCGGTGGCGTCATCTCTTTTCAAGAATATCCTGGGACCTCCCACGGCCTTGGAAAACCGGGGGGCCTCTTCAAAAGGAGTTGGAGTCTCCGCAAGCTTTTCTCTCCGAAATCCCATCTTGTCAAAATCCACTCTATATCTCCCTTTCTCTCTATACCTGTTTGAGCCCGATAGATATGGCGAGGGCCTCGTCTACTTTCCGCATTAGTTCCTCGGAAAGCCTTGCAACTCGCCTTTTTAGCCGCCGCTTGTCTATTGTCCTTAGCTGCTCCAACAAAACAACGGAGTCCTTATCGAGACCGGACTCACGGACCGAAAGCTCAACGTGTGTTGGAAGGCGTGCCTTTTGGATCTGTGATGTAATTGCGGAGATGATGACAGTAGGGCTGTACTTATTGCCGATATCGTTTTGGATGATCAAGACAGGCCTGAAACCGCCCTGTTCCGAGCCTATCACGGGGCTGAGATCGGCGAAATAGATATCGCCTCTTGTCGGTTCCAATCAAGCTTTCCTCCAGACCCATGCTTCACCGGACAAGTCCCGATCTTCAAGATCGGCCCCGAGTTCCTCCGCCAGCGCACGGTTCAGCTCAGCCATCTCCATATAGCCCGTCTTCATCCGCTCGCGAAGCATCGCCCGGCGTTTCTCTGCGATATAGAAGGAACATGCCTCTCTGATCAGCACCGAACGGCACCGGTTCGTCTCCTGGGCGAGACTGTCGATGCCGGACAGCATTTCCTCTGTAAAACCTACTACGACTCTTCTTAAACCGGCCAACTCTCCTGACCCCTGAGACGGGTCATTCACCTCCCACCAATGTCTTGCGGGCTTCCGGCAAAAAGTCGCATATTTCGCCTGCAAGCACGCCGTACGACCCGGCTTTCGCCACAGCTGTCTCACCTGCAAGACCGTGCCAGAGAACCCCCAGCCAAGCCGCCTCATAAAGCGGAAGACCCTGAGATACTAGGGAAGCGATCACTCCCGCCAAGACATCTCCGGACCCTGCAGTAGCCATCGCCGGGTCTCCCGTGGTGTTTACGGTAACGCTACCTACCGAGTTCGCCACACAAGTCCCGGCTCCCTTCAAACACACGACACTTTTCCCTCTCGACGCTGCCTCTCTCGCTGCAGATATCCGGTCTCTTTCGATATCACGAGTTTGAACACCCAAGAGCCTCGACAGCTCACCGGGGTGAGGAGTCAGGATAAACTTACCCTCAAGGCTTGAGAGATATGATAGCCCGCCGGAACCGGAGAGGTTGTTGAGGCCGTCGGCATCAATCACGGAAGGCACGCCTTTGGAAGCGATGAGCTCCACACACTCCTTGACAAAAGCCTCCTGCCGCGAGCCCCTCCCCAGACCCGGGCCGAGCACCACGCTCCCGGACTTCGATAGGAAATCTCCGATCACGGCCATAACCCCGTCTCCGCTTGAGAACGAACCCCCTTCTGACACCGAAAGGACCATCACTTCGGGCAACATCCCTGCGCACACGGGGTATATCTCCCGAGGGCATAGGAGGGTTACGGTCCCCGCACCTCCGCGGAGCGCCGCTTTGGCAGCCAGTACCGCGGCACCGGCCATACCCGTGGAACCGGCGATTACAAGCACGTGCCCCGAAAGCCCTTTGTGGTGATCGGCTTCCCTGCGCGGCATAAGCTTTACGGCGTCCTGAACGGTTGCGGCAGACACCTGAAACGGACCGCCAAGGAGAGACGGCGGCAATCCCAGAGGTTCAACTACTATGCGCCCTGCGAATTTCGCGCCCGGATAGATGTAGAGCCCCCGCTTGGGAACTCCCATTGTCACAGTTACGTCCGCCCGGACAACCGGATCGAAGACGTGTCCCGTATCGGCGTCCACGCCCGTGGGGATGTCACATGCCACGACCGGAACTCCTGCCTCACAGGCCCATTTCACGGCCTCGTCCATGGGAGGCCTGGGCGGCCCCTTCTGGCCCGTCCCGAGAAGGGCGTCCACAATTACGGTGACCGGGCCGAGACGAGCGCGCATGTCTTGAAAACCGGTCTCGTCATCCACCTGGAATATCTCCACGGGATAGGCCCGTAAAGCATCCAGGTTCAACCTGGCTTCGGCAGTCATCCGTGAGGGAGATGCAAATAGAACCACCTTTACCCCAAAGCCCCTGGAGGAAAGATGCCTCGCGGCACTGAGTCCGTCCCCGCCGTTCTGGCCGGGGCCCGCCAGCACTACCACGGCGCCTTCCCGGCTTTCGGCGGCCATTTCGAAAGCGTGAGAGGCGAGAGCCCGGCCCGCGTTCTCCATAAGGATGGAAACGGGTATACCGGCCAGGATGGCCTTCCGGTCAATGTCCCGCATCTCTTCTGAACTGGCCAAAAACATCATAGCTTATCCCCCCGGACTAGCCCTGTACCGATAGCCGCCGCAATGGCCACATCGCAGTCATGCGTGATCGACACGTCGATGGCCATAATCCCCAGCCGGCTCATCGCCTCGGCCGCTTTCCCCGTAAGATGTACGGCCGGACGGCCCGACTCATCCGGAAGCACTTCTATAGAAGTCCACGGTATGGCCGGCCATCCCAGCCCCAAAACCTTCATCACGGCCTCTTTCGCTGCCACCCTGCCGGCCACTCTCTCGGGCTCGCGGCCCCGGCGGCAATACTCAGACTCCCCCGGCGTGAGGAGCCTCTTTCGAAAAGCGTCACCGAAAGACTCAAGGCTCCGCCTTATCCGGCCTACGGGCACGATATCCACGCCTATTCTGTGAGCGGCCATTGAAACCGACCTACCCTTCGAACCGGTTAGCCCGCTATCTTAGATATCGCCGAAAAGAGCACTCTGGCCGTGTCGACTACGGACGGGAAATGGACATACTCAACGGCGCCGTGGGCGCCGTATCCATCGGGTCCTAAGATCACGGTAGGTACTCCGGCGCCGGCCAAGATCGCCGAGTCAAGCCACGGGTGGCTTCCGACGTACTCAACCTTGCGGCCGAGCGTCTCGCTTACCGCTTCACTCACCGCCCGCACAACCGGCTCGTCCGTGGACACCTCAAACGGAGGCCTCGTGAAGAAAACATCCGCGCTTGCTTGGAACTGGGGATCTTTCTCCTTGACGGCTTGGAGGACCATCTCTATCTCTCTCTCCACGGTTTCTCTGCCTTCACCCGGTACCGTGCGGCGCTCGAGCTTTACGACGCAGCGGGAAGGATAGGTCGAAAGGTTCGACCCCCCTTCGATGAGCGAGGCGTGCACAGACGGCGAACCGAGAAGGGGATGCTTTCTTGCAGCCAGCGTCTCCCTGGCATAGAGGTCCAGCTGAGACAGGAACTTGCCTGCGCCCATGATGGCGTCCACGCCTTCGGATGGCAGCGATCCGTGGGCCGCCTTGCCGGTTACCTCGACCGTGGCCCATGCGAAACCTTTGTGCGCGACGCATACCCGGTTTGCGGTAGGTTCGGTCACGATGGCAGCATCGGTAACATATTCCCTCACGACCGCCTCGGTACCCATACTCGCATACTCCTCGTCACACACGCAGGCTATTACCACATCGCCCCTAATAGGGGTGCCCGAATCCACTACGGCGTTAACTGCCTCTATCATGGCAGCGACTCCGCCCTTCATGTCAAAACTGCCCCTCCCGTAAAGGCGGTCGCCCTTCAGCACGGGATCAAGGGGGTCTATGGTCATACCCTCAACATCCACGGTGTCTATATGGCCGTTCAACATGAGGCTCCGTCCGCCGCCCGTGCCTTTAAGCACTCCAATGGCATTAAGCCGGCCAGGTGCTACTTCCTGGTACCGGACAAGAAGTCCCACAGACTCCATGTAACTGCCTATGAACCGTGCAATCTCCTCTTCACCGTTCCCTCCCGGGGTGAGATCCGGGTTCACCGATTGGATGCGTATGAGGCTCTTTAAGAGCTCCAAGAGTCTTTTCTCCGAAACCACTTCACTTCATCTCCAATCAATGCCCGGTTACCGCGAGGTCACCGCCTAATCCCGGTCCCTCTCCTCAGTAACCGAGGGCTTTATCGACCACGTTGATAAGCGGTTTTCCATCTCGAAGCCTGCGTAGGTTCTCGACGAGGATTGCCAGACTACGCTTTCTGTTCTCCGGAGACTTGCCGCCGGTATGCGGCGTAATCACGACGTTCTCCATCTTCCAAAGGGGGCTTTCGGGAGGGAGCGGCTCGGTATCGAACACGTCCAGACCGGCGCCTTTCAGTTTACCTTCCCTGAGGGCCCGGATAAGCCCGGCTTCGTTCACCACGGGACCCCTACCGACGTTTATGAAAAAAGCCGTAGGCTTCATCGCGGCAAAGTGCTCGTACCTCACACACGATGCCGTCTCGCGGGTCAAGGGCAGCGAGCACAGCACGTAGTCGGACTCCGCCATAACTCGAGTCATTTCGTCTATGCCGTATACCCTGTCGACGCTTTCTGGGACCGGCCGCGAAACGTCTCTGCGGATCCCTATGACCTCCATATCAAAGGCCTTGCACTTACGGGCGATTTCTTCTCCTATGGCCCCGAGCCCAAGTAGCCCGGCCACCTTACCCTCCAACCTGTCGATACCCGGGTCTTTCCAAGAACGTCCTTCCTGCATCTTGGTATGGGCCCGAAAGTTGTAGGAAAGCGCCATCATGAGAGCTACTGCATGTTCGGCCACGGGTTTGGCGTGTACTCCCCTGCTGTTGGTCAATATGATTGGAGAGTCTATGAGGGCCGGCGCAAAACGGTCCACGCCCGTGGACTGCACGTGCATGAGGCGCAATGTCTTTGACCGTGCGATGACGCTCATAGGGATATCGGGAAATCCGTAAAGCACTTCCGCTTCGTTTACAAGGTCTTCAACGTCTCCATCCGGTCCCATCTCCAGAAACTCAGCGTCTTCCACGGCTTTCAAGATGGCTTCCTTCTCCCAGTCATCCCACGGACGAGTTGCGAGGATTTTCATTTAAACCGCTCCCTAACTTTCAGTTTGTTCGTTGGCCTGTTTGTTCAGTGGTTCGCCCACACGGCCAAAGCTCCTGCAAGAAACTTACCACATAAGGCGAAAGCTTCGCCGGGCGGAAGAAAACCGCTTAGGTGAGAGCGCCTTGAGTACCCCTTTTCCTCTCGGAGTAAGAGGCATACACGAGGCCCGCTACGGGGAGGGCCAAGAGAAAGAACGCGTAGGGAGCGTAAACCAGGGGGGGTACCTGTAACGACTGGGCACAGATCGCCGCCATAACGTTCCACGGGATTACTGCGGCCGCGGCCACTCCGGAGTCAGACAATGCACCGGCGAAATCCTCGCGGGATGTGCCGGTTTCCTTCCGTTTGCCCTCCAAAAGCCTTGCCGGAAGTATAACCGACATGGCCTGGTTGGAGGCGAAAGCCGCAGAGAATACGCTCACGCACATAGCCGCCGTGAGAAACATGAGCCTCTTCTTTATATGGCGCACCACCGGACGGACGGCTTCCTCCATCATGCCTGAAAGCTCGGTTATCCCCGTATACACTCCTGCAAAGCCAAGGAGCAGGATCATATCTCTCGTCCCCGCAATGCCGCCGCTCCGAAGCAGCTTTGAAAGCTCCCCTGCACCCGCTTCCCGGTGATAACCGAAAAGGGCCGAGCGGAGCACCGGGAGGAGACTTTCTCCCTGATAGACGACCGCAACCAGCACTCCGGAAAGGAGGCCCGCTATGAGGCACAGCCTCACGGGCACTTTCTTCGCGGCGAGCAGCATGACCACTACGGGAGGGAGGAGCGCCCAGAAACCGACCCGGGCCGACTGCGAAAGCAGGCCGAGGTACGTATCGCGCACTATGAAACCCTCGCCTGCGACACTAGATCCCAGAGAATACCCCATGGCCAAGTAGGCAAGGAGCGCCGCCACCCAAGCAAGAATGCCCGTCGTGAGTAAGCGTTTCGATGCTTTCTCCCTGTCCGAGCCCGTGAAGTCGACCGCCAGGTGGAAGATGGGTGAAAGGAAAGAAACCCGGTCTCCAAAGACTGCACCCGACATGATGGCCCCTGCGACGGGAGCCTGAGGGAGGCCGAGCGCTTTGGCAATGCCCAAGACCGCTACCCCTACGGTGGCTACCGTGCCTACGGAACTCCCGAGCATCATAGATACGATTGTCGAAATAACGAGTCCCGCAGCCATGACCTGCCCCGGGCTCATCACAAGAAGGCCGTAATACACCATGCTCTGTATGGTGCCCGACGAAAACCATACCGCGGTCATCGCGTTTACCAGGAGGATCAAGACCACAACGTTGGTTATACGGGAGACTCCCTTCAAGGCGTAGCGGGATATCTGGAAAGGAAGTGAACCGGCGGCCGTGCCTTCTTCGCCACACACGTGCCCATCTTGAGAAGGCGCAGGAGACATATATACTGCAGCCGATATCGCCGCGATCACCGAACCTGCGGCCATAGCCCAGTACAACGGGAGGTGCATGGCTATGGCTATGCCGAGGGGAAGAGCCAATCCCGCCACCGGGACGTACGGCAGCCACCTGATAAGAACAGTAGGACGTTCAGTTTCTCGAGACATGAGGTTTCATATTCGACAATTTCACAGGAAGACCTGCATCTTACCGGTCAAGTTCGTTTAGTCCCACAGCATCGAAGGCGTCCGACTCCTGAAGGCCGCTCACGACTCTCTTCATATCATGTGGCTCCTCATAGGGCGCCTTCTTTGATAGTACCCTCCCCACGGCCGTGTCCGGCATGTCCCCCACTATCTCCTCAAGGACGTCGTCAAGGGTCACTATTCCAACGGTATGCTCTCCGTCGACAACCACGGCAAGGTGTATCCTGTCTTTGCGCATGGGCCCAAGGACATCCAGGACGCTGTCTGAAGGGGAAACCCGGAGGGGCTTTCTCATAATATCGCGTACGTTCTTCCGGCAATCGGGCTCTTTCATGACCTGCCTCAGGACGTCCTTCATGTAGACAAGCCCGACCACTTCTCCGCCCCCGTCTACTACGGGAACCCGGCTGAAGCGATGCGCGCGCAATTGGTTTAGAGCGTCCTTTACTCTGGTGTTTTCTTCAAAGACGAATGCGCTTGGGAGGGGAACCATTATGTCAGAGACCCTGATGTCTGAGGAATCCAACACTCCGACAATGACCTCACCGGCATCTTTGTCAACCTGGCCTTCCTCTGCGGCCAAGTCTACGGCCAGCCGAACAGGCTCGTCGGAGATCGACTCTACGCTTCTTGCGCTTTCTCCCACCGATTGCGCCAACAAGTGGGGCCCCAGCGACAATATGCTGGATACCGGCCTGAGGACCCGTGAGATCACCGAGAGGACCGGTGCTACCGCCAGCGCCATCTCGGTCGGCGATCTCGAAGCGTAAGTCTTGGGGACCAGCTGGCTGAAGAAGAACATAAGGGCGGTTATCGCGAGGGGCAACACCGCGTTCCTGAGGGTCTCATTGAACGCCAGTATATCCGCCAAAGACGCAGCCATTACGGACGAGAGGACGGTGAACACGTTGGTCCCGATAAGGAGTGCCGAAGTCGTGTTCCTGAAGTCTTTCTCCAGATCGCTCAAGACCTTGGCTCTCCGGTCTTCATCCTTTAGGCCTTCTACCGCCCACTTGTCCATGGAAAGGAACGCAGTCTCAGACGCTGCAAAAAACCCTACAATCAGGAACGATGCGAAAAACAAGACCAGGCGAAGACCGACCGCCCAAAGCGGTATGTCACTTTCCATCTTTTGAAGACACCTCTGTATCTCTTCTGCGGATAATCACTTTTTTGATCCTTGGCCCCTCCACTTCCTTAACCTCAAAGGAAAGCGGGGGATCATCCAGGGTAAACGAATCGCCGGGCAGCGGTACGCGATCAAGGCACTCCATAACCACGCCCGCCACCGAATCACAGTCCTCTACCTCAACGTCAAGATCTATGAGGGACTCCAGGTCTGAGAGGCTCATATGCCCCGGTACCTGCCATACACCTTCTCCCAACTCGTAGGCGGACTGGTCTTTAGGGTCGTATTCGTCGTTGATGTCGCCCACGATCTCCTCAAGCAGGTCTTCCAGTGTGACAAGGCCCGATACGCCGTCAAACTCGTCCACTACTATGCTCATGTGAATACCCAATGACTTCATCTCTCTTAGGAGGTCCGAGACTCCCTTGCCTTCCGGCACGAAATGCGGGGGTGTGGCAAAAGACCGGGCCGTCCTACTACGCAACATCTCCTGCCAAGATCCGGCGTCCTTAGCTTCTGCGGACAATATGTCCTTGAGGCTGACGATCCCCGTAATGTTGTCCCGGGACTCGGAAAAGAGGGGAATCCTCGAGACCCCGTAGTTGAGCATCACGTTCAAAGCGTCGAAGGCCGTTCGGTCTTCTTGCAGGGCGATCATCCTGGGTCTCGGCACCATGACGTCCACAGCCTCAAGCTCTTTCGTCTCGATTACTCCGATAATCATCTCTTTCTCGTCGTTTCGAATGGCGCCTGAGTTCTCCACGTAATCCACGGCCGCGTACAGCCTCGCCTCGGTTATCTCCTCGCGTCTTTTCTCCAAGCCGGGCATCCGGTCGGTGATATACGAAGCGCTCCTTTCAAGGCCCTTGGCAAAGGGCTTCATGAGGGAGTTTAGGAAGGAAAAGAGCGGCGACAGCCTAATGGCGAAGCCTTCGGGATCAGCGCCCGCCACAAGTTTCGGCGTGATTTCTCCGAAAACGAGTACGAGGAACGTACCGGTCAATGTGGCGACCAGATCGATAGCGCTCCTCCAGAGGTTGAGCTTCGCAAGGCATATGGCGGCCAGAGAGGAGGCAAACAGCACATTAACCAGTGTATTGCCCAATAGCAGGCTGGAGAGTACTGCCTGTGAGTTGTCCTTAAGATCCAGCACTCGCTCTAGATTTTTGTGGTTTCCGAACCTGCTCTTGAGCTTAATATAATCCGAGGAGAACAGGGCGCTCTCAGAACCTGAAAAAAACGCAGACAAGAGTAGCCACAATACCGCTAATAAGTAGGGACTACCTCCAGGGTCATCCAACCCATCATCACCATCCGTAGTTACTTCAATAAACTCACCAAAACATGTATCGAACGTCTGCCTAATGATATTCAATGTAACCGCAATAATACCCTTCTTTTGTCCGTTTGTCACCGGGTGTCTTTCCTTCTGGAATTTGAAGGAATAACACTTCGCCTCTAGAAATATCCAGATAACCCCGGTCAGTCAAAGGAGGATCGAAATGGCAAGACAGCTTACCCGCTCCGAAGTCCCGGTCCATATGACGTGGAACCTTGCAGACATCTTTCCTTCCGTAGAGGCGTGGGAGGCAGAGATGAAGGCCGTGGCCGACCTTGTCCCGACGGTCACCAAGTACAAAGGCCGGCTGCATGAGGGTCCGAAAGTGCTGTTGGAATGTTTGAAGGCCCAAGAAGCCCTCCACAAGAGGTTGGTAAAGGTATCGTCATACGCTTCACTAAACAATTCGGCAGACGGCACGTCACCGGCCAACCAAGCCATGGCGGGAAGAGCATCGGCCCTGGCCACCCGGATTCGCGCCGAGACATCATTTGTCGAGTCGGAGGCCCTGAGCCTTCCCGAAGGCACGCTGGAGAGGTACCTGGAAGAGGAACCGGGCCTAGAGCCCTTCCGCCTGTCCATCCAAAAGCTTATAGAGTCAAAGCCTCACAGGCTTCACCCTGAGACAGAGATGGCCCTGGCCGCCCTTGGAGAAGTGCTAAACGCCCCGGCAATGATCTACGGCCGGTCACGGACTGCCGACATGACCTTCGAGCCCGTGGAAGATAGTAAGGGTGTGAAGCATCCGATGTCCTTCGGCCGGTACGAAGGTGCCGCCGACTTGGTCTTGAGGCGCAACGCTCACTTCCAGTTCGCGGAGCGCCTTAGAGCGTACCAGAACACCTATGGGACTACATGGGGGACCGAAGTCAAGAAAAACGTCGTGATGGCCAAACTCAGGGGATACCCGTCGGCCATCCACATGCTCCTTGACCGGCAAGAGGTCACCATTGACATCTACAACAACCTCCACGACATCATCTTGACCGAACTTGCCCCCCACATGCGCAGGTACGCCCGTCTCAGAAAGAAAGTGCTGGGGCTCGACAAGATGCTTTACTGCGACATAGAAGCCCCGCTCGACCCGGAATACGAAGTGCCCACAACCTATGAAGAAGCCTCGGAGATCATCGTGAACGGCCTCAAAGTGCTTGGGCCCGAATACACCGAGATCGTCGTCAACGCGCTCAAGAACCGCTGGATAGACAGGGCGGACAACGTTGGGAAACAGACAGGGGCCTTCTGCAGCTCTGTCTACGGAGTCCACCCGTATATCAGCATGACCTGGACCAACAGCCTGCGAAATGCCCTCACTCTGGCTCACGAGCTCGGGCACGCGGGTCAAGGCGTCCTCGCCCAACGTTACCAGTCATTCGCCAACACGAGACCGACCATGTTCTTCATAGAGGCTCCCTCGACCTGCAATGAGACGCTGGTGGGCGACTACATCCTCTCTCAAAGCCAGGACAAGAGAAAGCGCCGGTGGCTCATTATGCAGTTCCTTAAGACCTACCATCACAACTTCGTAAGACACCTCATCGAAGGAGAACTGCAGCGCCGCACTTATGCCCTCGCGGAGAAAGGCCAGCCGATAACCGCCTCTGTCCTAAACCGCGTGCAAGGAGAAATCCTAGATGAGTTCTGGGGCGGAGAAGTGGAGATCGATGACGGCGCCAGGATGGTCTGGATGCGCCAGTCTCACTACTACCGGGGCCTGTACCCATACAGCTACTCAGCAGGGCTGACCATCGGCACAATGGTCGCCAAGGCCATCCGCGAAGAAGGCGCCCCGGCGGCCGAACGCTGGATAAACGTCCTTAAGGCAGGCGGCACCAAGAAACCACTTGAGCTCGCGAAAATGGCAGGAGTGGACATGACCAAACCCGACCCCATCCGCGAAGCCGTCGCTTACGTCGGGAAATTGGTGGACGAGGTGGTCGAAAGCTTCTAACCGGATAGTGCAGGGAAGAAGTCTAGATCCCGGAGAGCCGGAAGCCGGGCCCGCACGCCCGCGCCGAACGGCTGGAAAGACATAGTGACGAAGCCCTCCCCCATGGAGGGCTTCCCGACTTCCGGAACTCATGGCTTGGAACGCACGTCTCTTCCGCTGAGCCTTTTTCTTCGGAACGAGTCCATGACGCATGGGGGAGTGTGCGCTCTCTCGTGGCGAACGACCGTGTACCGGGAAGGTTAAGACATGGGGCTCGGTGAAATGAAAGATCCCAGATACAGCCGGGAGGGCGGGTATTGTGAAAGCGATAGTGATAGGAGCCGGCAAAGTAGGCTATCACATAGCTGAGCAACTGGCTCGTGAATCCAACGACGTGGTGCTCATAGACACCTCTGAGCAGGCTCTCGCGCCGGCCCGTGAGGCCCTTGACGTCTTGCCGGTACTGGGCAATGGGGCATCGCCCGCCGTCCTTGAGGAAGCCGGAGTGAGCGAAGCTGACTTGGTGGTGGCAGTCACCACCCATGACGAAGTCAACATCATCGCATGCCTCACGGCCAAGTATTACGGCGTTCCCACGACTGTCGCCAGGGTGAGAAACCCCGACTATACGCTCCCCGCCAAGGCCCTCGTTCATGGGCAGATCGGGATCGACCTCATTATCCATCCCGAGCGTCTCGCCGCCCTTGAGATAGTGAAACTTCTCAAGACTCCGACCGCGGGCGAGGTAAGCTTTTACGCTGACGGCAGGATCCAGCTCGTGGGGCTCAGGATCACCTCGTCTAACTCCCCAATAGTTGACAAACCGCTCCGGCAACTGGGTCTTAGGAACTTCCTCATTGTCGCCATCTCCAGAGATGAAAAGCTCATGATCCCCGACGGCACCAGCGAGATAAGAGTGGGCGACTATGTCTACGTGATCGGAAGGACGGGGGAATTCGAGGGTTCGGTCTTCTTGAGCGGGCGCATACCGGACGAGATCACGACAGTGACCATTATCGGAGGGGGAGAAGCGGGTCTCAGGATCTGCGAAATCCTATCTGACCATCAAGAGGAAGGGCTCTCCATAAAGCTCATCGAGAGAAATCCGGAAAAGGCCTTATGGCTTGCAGAGAGGCTGTCGAAAGTGCTGGTCATAAACGCCGATGGGGCGCGGATGGACGTGCTCGAGTCGGAGCGGGTATATGAGTCCGATGCTTTGATAGCCGCGACCGGTTCGGAGGAAGTAAACCTCCTCGTAGCCATGCTCGGAAAGAGGTTGGGCGTCAAAGAGATCATCGTGCTCCTTGGACGCCAAGAATACGCAGCTCTGGCAGATACCATAGGAGTTCAGGCTACCGTGGTCCCGCGCATCCTGACTGCCAGCACCATACTGAAGCTCCTCAGGAAGGAGAAACTGGTCGACCTCTCGTTCCTGAAACAAGGGCAGGCAGAGGTTATGGAGGTAGTGATATCTGATGATGCACCCATTGCGGGCAAGGAACTG
Source organism: Candidatus Fermentithermobacillaceae bacterium UBA3951 (assembly GCA_002385465.1). Classification (GTDB taxonomy): domain Bacteria; phylum Bacillota; class Sulfobacillia; order Fermentithermobacillales; family Fermentithermobacillaceae; genus UBA3951. Next base: position 19,155 of record DGDN01000111.1, on the reverse strand, counting down.
ATAAATGCCGGGCTTCCTAGAAATTCCCTGATAGGCACCATTATCCGGGGGTCCGAAGTGATCATCCCCCACGGCTACTCCGAAATACGGCCCCGGGACCGGGTGGTGGTTTTCGCAGAAGATGACGCCGTACCCAAGGTCCAGAGATTGCTCGGCCTGTGACAACCTGAATTGTGAGGAGAAGAGCTTTGCACTGGGAAAGCATAAGAAGGACATTCGGGTTCCTCCTGGTTTTACTGGCACTCTCCATGCTGCTTCCTCTTTCATGGGCGCTATATTATCGCACCCCGGATGCCGCCGCATTCGTGTGGTCTATGTTTATCGTGGGAATACCGGGGGTCTTCCTTCTCTACAGGAATAAAGGCCAAACAAAACTTGGGAGCAGGGATTCTTTTGTTGTAGTAACGGGAAGCTGGCTCTTGTGCTCCATTGCAGGAGCTATTCCCTTCGTTATATCCGGAGTCTTGCCGAACCCTGCCGACGCCTTGTTTGAGGCGATGTCGGGCTTCACCACTACCGGAGCAACTGTAATGCGCGAGATCGAGGTGCCTCAGGCAGGCGTCCTCTTTTGGAGAAGCTTCCTAAACTGGCTCGGAGGGATGGGGATCATCCTCGCCTTCTTGGCCATTGTGCCCATGGCCAACCAAGGAAGCGACCCTTTGTTTAGAGCGGAGCTCCCCGGAATGGAGGTTTCCCGGTTCACCCCAAGACTGAGGCAATCCGTGGTCCTCCTATGGAGAATATATGCGGTCATCACGCTGCTCCAAGTGATCTGTCTCCTGCTCGCAGGGATGAGCTTTTACGAGGCTTTGATCCACACATTCAGCACCGTAGCGACCGGAGGCTTCTCCAACCGCTCTCTAAGCATAGGGGCTTTCCAAAGCCCGTGGGTACGGCTGATCATCCTCTTCTTCATGTTCGTAGCGGGTGTGAATTTCGGTCTCTACTACAAGGCCGTCAATACGAGGAAACTCTCGGTTGTTATGAGAGATCCCGAATTCAGGACCTACGCGGCCGTTATCCTGGTATCGAGCGTGATCATAATCCTCAACCTTACCAGCACGCACGGCTTCTTGGAGGGCCTCCGCCACGGACCCTTCCAGGTCGTTTCGGTCATCACTACCACGGGCTACACGACGGCGGACTTCGATCAGTGGCCCGACCTGACAAAAGGGATACTCCTGTTTCTCATGTTCTTTGGAGCCTGTTCAGGCTCAACGGCCGGCTCAATAAAGATCGCCAGGCTGATGGTCGCAGCGAAGGCCGTCGTCTCTGAGCTTGGGCACATGGTCCACTCCAGGGCGGTCCTACCTGTGCGAATAGGAGACCGCGTGATACCGGAAAGCACCGTAAGAAACGTCTTCGTGTTCATAGCTATCTACCTGGCCTCTCATCTTGCAGGCACTTTCTATATGCTCTGGCTCGGTCTAGACATCGTGAGCGCGTTGTCGGCAGTAGCAGCCACCCTCGGCAATGTTGGTCCCGGACTCGGCCTTGTAGGACCGGCCCAGAGTTTCGCCGTAATACCCGCATCAGGAAAAATAGTGCTAACCTTCCTCATGCTCCTGGGAAGGCTCGAGCTCTTTACCGTATTTGTAGCCCTGACTCCAACGTTCTGGAAGCGGTAATCGGGGAGAAAACCCTAGCCCCCAAGACCTTCCGACCCGCCTAAACAGGGTATGACTATGCAGCCGGGTTTTCGACATATTAGTACGGGCGCGCAGGTCGGGTCTCGAAAAACGCCTTAGGTGATTGAACTAGGGATACGCGCCAAAAGGACCCGGTTAGAAATCCAGCCCCTGAGCCTTCACACCCTCGATCACGTACTGAAGCAGCGCCTGTGCCTTCGATGTCGCGAGAGACAAGTCTTCTCTTGCCTTGGCCACAAAACCCTCGTCATCGATGGAACCCAAGTTCACCTGCACGTTCATGGCAGCCCCACGTCTTGCGGCATCAAGGAGGAGGGCGCCTACCGCCATATCGGTGATGGCGTTGGGATTTCCATACCGGGTAAGGTCGGGTAAGAGCGACATTGCCTCGATGATTTCTGCAACCGTCTCGAGAGGCGCGAGAGTGGCGCCTTTGAAGGCTTCCTGCATGGCAGCGCGCCGGGCAGCCTTTTCCTCCTCGGTCACCCTAGGCATTTTGATAGCGGCCTCAACGGCCATGTAGGACTCGGCGTCTTTGACAGCAAGCTCCTGGAACTTTTCGATCAGGGCTTGAGAAGCCTTCCTGATCTCTTCCAGCCTGTCCCGCCCTTCTTTGAACCTGGCTTTACTCAATGTGTTCCCCGCTACCATCCTCACAAGGGCGCAGCCTAAGACTCCCGCAACCGCCGCCGCTGCCCCGCCTCCCGGCGCTCCAGTCGGCGCCGCCAAGTCATCTACAAACTTGGATAGGTCCATTTGAGCCAAGTAGTAACACTCCTTCTGAGTAGTGGTTGAGCCGGAATCCCGCTTCTCCTCATGGCACGGGCCTTCTTCTCCTTCTGCCTGCTGACCCACCAGATCAAGGATCTGACGCCTGGAAAATCCGGTGAGTCTCAACCTGGCGATCGCTACATCCAAGAGAGCATCCAGGGGGAGAAGGCCCACAATCTCGGAATTCTTGATCTTTGCGCCAACCTTTTCCGCTTCCGTTTCGATGTGATGCATAACGGCGTCAATGGAAGTCACTTTGTGGTCGGTAAGGTTCATGGTGACTTGGACGTCGCCCGTCTCCTTGATGAGAATGCCCTTTGCCTGTACGGCCGGCAGACCTCCGGACGATTCCCGTATGGCCCTGGCGATGGTCCGGGCTTTGACTATATCGCCCGTATCCAGGTTGACGTTGTATGCTATGAGCGGCGGACGGGCTCCCACGGCGGTGGCGCCCGCAGTCGGGTGCATCCTGGGCGGGCCGAAGTCGGGCATCCGTTCCGGGTCGGTGCCGATAGCCACCTTGAGCCCCTCATATTCCCCGCGCCTCACATCAGGGAGCCTTACGCGATCGGGTCGTGTGGCGGCTTTCCCGTACAAATACACGGGTATGCCCAGTTCGGAAGCAATCCTCCGACCGACCGTCTTGGCCATTTCGATGCACTCGTCCATAGATACCCCCTGTACGGGCACAAAGGGTATCACGTCGGTCGCACCCATGCGGGGGTGTTGGCCGCTGTGCAGCTCCATGTTGATGAGTTCGCTTGCCTTCTTGGTGCAAGCAAAGGCCGCTTCCACAACCTTATCCGGCTGCCCTATAAAGGTCACCACCGATCGGTTATGGCTCGCGTCGGACTGTACGTCGAGAAGCCTGCAGCCGCTTTCAGGGATACACCTGACGATTTCCTCGATTATCCTCTGATCACGGCCCTCGCTGAAATTCGGTACGCATTCAACCAGGCAGTCTTTAGCCATGGAACGTTCTCCCTCCGTTTAGTTGATTCCCCGGAAGAAAGTGAAGTCCTGCATCTGGTACCCGCAGATCGGGCGCCGCCTGTGGAGCCCTGCCGGCGGCCGAACAGCCCTCAAGCTTCCGGCCCATTAGTCTCCCGCCCATCGAGTCCCTCTCAAATAGAGTGCTGCAAATTGCCGGTGTAACACTATGTCCGTGCGATGGTCTGTGGATGGAAGAAGGTTACAACTCCACCTGCGAAGAAATTGCTTCTGACCATCCCCGCGTCCAATCAGGTAGAAGGAGGGATTTCTTTGCGCCATATAGACTTAAGGGAGTTCTCGGGGCTTTTCAAAGCTTACACCGAATTAAGGGCCCAAGAGAACAGGACCGTCAGTATCTTCTCTGTAAAGGGCAACATAACAACCAACTCGCGAGCGGACATAGGCGGCATATCGGCCAGAGTATACAGGAGCGGTTCATGGGGGTTCGCCTCAAGCCCCGATCTTTCAAGAGAGGCCATCACGTCGGTCATTAAGGCCGCGTCGGACAACGCCGCTTTCCTAGACTCACGAGAAAAGAAGGGCAAGGACGGCCTGCCCGGGGCGCCCGTTACTTCCGAAAACATCTTCAAAACGACCAAGTCGAGACTCAGCCAGAAGGAACTGGTGGAATTCGTAAGAGAGATAGACAACCATATCCTTAAGACCTATCCCAACCTGTCCAGCCGGATCGTAGGCCTTAGCTGTCTCGACATGGAGAAAGCGCTCCTAACATCAGACGGGTCGTACAGCCACTCGCTTACACCGAGGAGCATCATCCGCGTATCGATGACCGTCGAAAAAGACGGCCAGCCCGTAGACCTTTCATCGGTTTACGGGGGGTTGGGGCAGTTCGAGGACGTTTTCGAATCGCCCAACGCGATCTATGAAGGCCTAAGAACCCACTATGAACACTTGATGAAGAAGAGAGAGGGCGTTTTCGCAGAGGCAGGTGTGAAGACCTGCGTGCTGGACGCGGAGCTCGCCGGCATCCTCGCCCACGAAGCCATAGGGCATACTACCGAAGCCGACCTGGTCGTAGGTGGGTCGGTGGCCGGTCCCCTGCTCAACAAGGAAGCAGCAAGCCCCCTCGTCACGCTCATTGACTTCGCCAATACCGCCCTGGGCCAGACGTGTCCCGTGCCTGTCTACGTAGACGACGAAGGGACCAAGGCCGAAGACGCAGTGCTCATTGAAAAGGGAATCCTCAGAGGCTACATGCACAACAAAGAAAGCGCGGTCCACTTCGGTGTCGCGCCCACGGGAAACGCCCGCGCGTACCAGTTCTCGGATGAGCCCCTCATCAGGATGAGGAACACGGCAATTCTGCCGGGGACGAGCAAGTTAGCCGACATGATCGCTTCGGTCGACGATGGGTACTACCTCATCAGGCCGAGCAACGGGCAGGCCGATTCAACCAGCGAGTTTATGTTCGGCGTTACGCTGGGATACGAGATCAAGAACGGAAAACTCGGAAGGGCCATAAGAGACACGACCATTTCGGGTGTGGCTTTCGACCTGCTCAAGACGGTCACCATGGTATCAGACGACATGAAATGGTCATGCGCGGGGATGTGTGGGAAGAAGCAAGCCATCCCGGTAGGCATGGGTGGCCCGGCCATCAAGTGCGTGGTCAGCATAGGAGGCAGATAAAATATGCAGAACGGCAGAGAGACTGCGAGACTAGGCCTGGAAGCGCTCCTCCGGCTGGGCGCGGACAAGGCACAGAGCACGGTATCTCTCGTGGAAAAACACGAGATGAACGTGGACGCGGGAGAATTCAGCCTGCTTAGGACGACCTTCGACACCCAGGTTAGGCTAACGGCCATAAAGGACCAAAGGCGCGGGCAAACGGCGGCAAACAAGTCCGATTCGGAGTCCCTTGAACGGGCGGCGGCCGATGTTTTGGCCATCGCCGAGGCGTCTCAGCCGGATGAAGCCAACGATATAGCCGAGGGCCAGCCGGCGGAAGTCTTCTCGGCGGGGAGCGATTCCCCCGACCTCGACAAGATGCACATGCGACTCCGCGAGTTCTTGGACGAAGTGAAGCGCCGCCACCCCAAGACGGTCATCCGGCAAGCCTACTTGGACTTCACGAAGGCAAGGAGCTACGTCCGAAACTCCAACGGCGTCGATTTCGAGAGCACGACGGGAGTATACCATTTCGTCACCATATTCTCTTCACAAGAAGGAGACAGGGTCTCGTCCTTCAACTACACAGGGTTTTCCGTGAGAGACCTCGATAGACCGCTCATCGAATACGCCGGGCTTGACAGGCTCCTCAGAGAATCGGGCGAGCAGACAAGGACCTTCCCCGTGAAAGGCAAGTTCGTTGGCCACGTCATCTTCACACCGGAATGCCTTGACGAAATGCTGGGGTTCCTGGCGCGCTCGGTGAGCGACGGCCCCATGATAGCGGGAACCAGCATATACAAAGAGAGCATTGGCAAAGAAGTGGCAAGCCCCTCTCTGACCATCCACTCCCGCCCTGTATCTGAGGAGATCGCAGACGGCTATTTCATAACAACCGACGGCTACAAGGCAAGAAACATGACTCTGGTGGAAAAGGGCGTCCTCAAGAGTTACATGCTCAGCCTTTACGGAGCGAAGAAGACCGGCAAAGAAAGGGCAGCTTCGAGCGGCGGCGCTTGGGTGGTTGAACCGGGAGACAAGTCATTCGAAGATATGGTCAGGTCCGTAAAGAGAGGTATCCTCCTTGCCAGGTTCTCCGGCGGTAACCCGAGCGCCAACGGCGACTTCTCCGGCATAGCCAAAAACAGCTACCTCATCGAGGACGGGGAGATTAAGTACCCCATCAGCGAGTCAATGGTATCCGGCAATTTCGCCGAGATGCTCATGAACGTGTCCGCCGTTTCGAAAGAACGGGTTAACTCGGGCTTCTCCGTGCTGCCGTGGGTAGCCGTGTCCGAGGCGACTATTTCGGGTAAGTAAAGCAATAACCAAACGCCGTTCAAGGCAATAAGCCGGTCCCTCCTCTGGGACCGGTTATTGTCAGTTTCTTCCAGTTGTTCTCGGTCTATCCAGCTATTTTTGTAGGTATTTACTTGATCAACCATCAGTTTGTGTAGGTTATGAGCGAGCATTCCTACATTTTCTGTAGGCATCCCCCGGGGCATCCGGCATT
>DGDN01000111.1:6658-12408 GCA_002385465.1 Candidatus Fermentithermobacillaceae bacterium UBA3951 | reverse complement strand
CATCCGGCATTTCGCACCGATATCCCGCTGCCTATCCCGCAATTTCTGATAGTTGCGCAACCAAAGCCATATCTAGACACCTCAGCAGGAAACTGGCTGCTCTTTAGCGAAACTCTTGTCGGCCAAATCCCGCAATTGGGATGAGCCGGTAAGATGAACCAACGGATAAACCGACAAGCAGACCGAGCAGGCGACCTGAGCAAGACCGAGCTAATCACGGAAGGGAGCACAGATAATGGAAAGCGGCAATAACCCCTACCCCTTCGGAGAGCCTTGGGTAGACGAGTCCATTTTCGACGACTGCAGCGCGATGATTGTAGGCAAGAAAGCCTCGGCTACCGGAGAAGTCCTCTTCGGACACAACGAAGATGACGCCGGAAACAACGCCATGATCCAGTACAAAGTCCCGAGAGCCACCCACAAACCAGGTGAATTCCTCACTTTTGAGCCTGAGTGCGCCAAGATCCCTCAAGTCCCCGAAACATGGGCATACCTTTGGTCCGAGACGAGGGCCAGCTGGAAAGCCTCCTTCAGCGACACATTCATCAACGAATGGGGTGTGGCCATAGCAAGCGATAGCTGCGGCCGTACTAGGGAGGATATGCCCGAGCTGGTAAACGGCGGGATCGGCTACGGAATCGGACACATAGTCGCCCAACGAGCCAAGACAGCTAGGGAAGGCGTCCGGATAGCCGCCGAGCTGGTGTCTCAGTGGGGATACACCGGCGCAGGACGCGCATACATGATCGTCGACAAGGACGAAGGCTGGGTGTTCCAGGTCGTCAAGGGAAAGCATTATGTTGCCAAGAGGGTCCCGGACGATGAGGTCTTCTTCATGCCCAATTGGTACACCATCCATAGCGTCGACCTTCATGATAAGGAGTACTTCGTAGCATCCCCCGACTTAATCACCTACGCCATCAAGCGAGGATGGTACACTCCCTCCAAAGAAGGAGATTACAGCGATTTTGACTTCGCCCTCGCGTACCAGGACCCGGAGCAGAACCAGGCCGGCAACATGGTGCGACATAAGAACGCCTTGAGGATCATCCTCGAAAGAGAACCGGAAGATGTCCGCGCATTTTCGGTGAAGCCGCCACGGAAACTGGGTATCGCCGACGTAAAGAAGGTGCTGCGTACCCACTATGAGGGGACCGACGACGACCTGTCGGAAGGATATTCCAAGAACCCTCACCGAACCGGGAACCGGACCATCTGCACCGCGACAACCCTGGAGAGCTTCGTGATCCAGTTCCGTGAGAACCCCGCCCTCACGTGCATATGGCGGGCAACCCTGAATCCCTGCACGAGCCCATTCGTCCCGTGGTACCTGGGTGTGGAACGAGTCCCCATGGGTTACGGCTGGTACGCTCCACACGTCGGCGCGGCCAGCCACTTCAATGTGCCCCAGGCAGACCTTTCTCACCGTCCGGGTCGCGCATGGTGGGCGTTCCAAGATGTCCAGGACCTCGCAGACGCCGCGTATGCCGAGGTAATCGGCGAGATCGCCGCCAGGAGAGATGCCCTGGAGAAAGAATGGGAGGACGCGCAGGCTGAGTTCGAAGCCAAAGTGTACAAAGCCTTTCAGGAAGATCCGGCGAAAGCCGTTGCCATGCTCACGGATTACACCAACGAACAGGCAGTCCTGGCGTGGAAATCCTGGAGGAGACTGTTCAACGATCTGATGGCTTGACCGGCTTGGAGCCTGTTTCCTTGAAATAGGCGTCGAAATCAGGTCGCATGGAAACCGCACGCCGGATACGAGCCCATCGGGTATGCTCGGAGGGATGCCGGTAGCAGTTCTGGCCGGAAAGTGCCTTCCCCGTTTGAGAAACCGGAGCGGCCTCGTGACACCTATACTCTTCTCAGACATCATAATGGCCGGCGTGCGAGACCTTGATGAACTCGAGAAAGAGGCTATCGCCGAGGATGAGTTGAAAGTAGTAAGGGAGAACGGCCTTATCGAACTAAGTCCCGACCTAAAACCGGCATTGGCAGACCTTTCAGCCCGGGTAGATACGATCTACGTACACGTAGACCTCGACATCCTGGATCCCATCGTCGCACCTGCCGCGGGGCTGCCGTCACCTGGAGGGCTAACAGGGGAACAACTAGGTCGGGCCCTTGCGTACATGATCGGCGACGAGAAGGTAAGCGCGCTCTCTCTGGTATCTTATGGGGCCGACGGCGACGACGACGGACAGACTCTCAAGGAGGTCATGAGGGCCATCCTGCTGGCGACGTCCGGGCTTGGTCACCGGGGGACGTAAGCGATTCCGCAAGTCATACAGAGTGAACAATCGTTGAGAAGTGATGCTATTGCGTGGGCCAGAGTCGACCAACAGGCCAAAGAGGACCCGGGCATCCGTGGCAACTATAACCGTCGCCTTGCTCATTTCGTGCGCACTGGCTTTGCTGGGTAGTTGTGGGCCTCCCACCCTGTCCCAGAAGATCGACATGTACCTTTGGGAGAAGTACGACGCCCTGACCTTCAGCGGTTCTGTCCTCGTGGCCTTAGACGGCAAGATCATCCTGCGCAAGGGCTACGGGATGGCCGACCACGAAAGGGGGCTCTTGAACACACCCGAGACAAAGCACCGTATTTGTTCAATCTCCAAGGTGTTCACAAGCCTCGCCATCATGACTCTGTGTGAACAAGGCCTCGTTACCCTTGAGGACACGGTTGACCGGTTCTACAACGGCTTTCCGAACGGAGAGTCCATCACCCTGCGCCACCTCATGGACCACACATCCGGACTCTACGACATCCACAACGAGGACCCCGCTTTCGACCAGGTAGCGCGACATGCAAAGTCGCTGGATGAACTCATCGCGACCTTTCGAGACAAACCGCTCAAGTGGATCCCCGGCTCGGCGTACGGCTACAGCAACTCAGGTTATATATTGCTGGCAGGCATTATCGAAAAAGCCGCCGGAAAGTCCTATGGGGACTACTTAAGAGAAGCCTTGTTTGAACCACTGGACATGTATTCTTCAGGGGATTACCGGAATCAGCACGTAGAGGACCTGGCTATTGCCTATATCGTACGAGGAGACAGGCCGGTCAAAACCGACGACTACCACTGGTCAAACTTCACGGGTTCAGGTAGCCTCTACTCTACGGTGGACGACTTGTACCGGCTCCACCAAGGTCTTATGTCGGAAAAGGTCGTAAGTCGAGAGTCTCTAGGAAAGGCAGGGAACTTCCTCGCGGCCTTCGGCCACCTCCCCGGCCTTTCTTCGGGGATGGTCCGCTTTCCCAGTCAAGACCTGGTAGTCATCTTGCTTGGTAATTTCAACGACACCGTTGAAGGGATGTGTCACGAGATCGCCAAGATGGCCCTCACCCATGGCGCAAAAGCCCCGGAACCACATGTCTTGGAGCAATACGCAGGGACTTACGAGACGCCAAGAGGCGAAACGATAGTCATTGAGCTCAGGAAAGGGCGCCTTGTGGCATCTATGTCAGGTACGTCGTCACAAGAACTACTGGCGATCGGGCCTGGACCGGAAGGATCCTTCCTCATGGGCAACGTGATAGTCCGATTTATAGAGGCGGAAGACGGGACGATGGAGATCCAGATGCCCGACTTCGAAGGCACTCCTACGGGAAGCCTCGGAGCAATACGGGTAGATAGATAGACTGCTCAACCGTGGCGGCCCGGACCCTGCTTGCGGCATGAACGCCTCTTGTCATCCGGCACAACTGCCACACGAATGTCTCTGGGCCTCACTTACCCCTCCGGCGTGTCAGGGTTCCGGTCTTTCGGGGTCCACGTGGATCACCATACTCACGCCGAGCTCCTTTTCAATCAGTTTCTCGATACGGTCGATTTCGTTGTGGATATCCACGATGTTTGCTTCGTGGGAAACTTGGACGTGAAGGGAAGCAAGGGTGCGGCCCGGACCGTAATCATGGAGCCTTAAGTCATGGACTCCCAGTATGCTCTTACTGCTCATGACGATGGCATTGATCTTCTCCCTAATCTCAGGATCGGGCGGTGACCCCAGGAGCCGGTCAATGGAGTCCCGTGCGGTGCTAAAGCCGGTGTACATGATCGCGACGCTGATGGCAACTCCGAGCGCGCCGTCTACCGGGAACGTGGTGTGCCGGCCTAAGACGATACTCACCGCAACCGCGCCCGTAGCGACGGCGTCGCTGAGGCTATCCCTAGCGGCCGCCCTGTTCAGGTTCGAGTCTATGACACTTGCGATGAACCTGTTGTAAGAAAACATCCATACCTTCACGAGGGCTGAGAATGCAAGTGCTGCCGTGAGATAAGGATTCCAGAGCACCTTCTCCCCGCTCGTGAGTCTTCCGAAGGAAGTCCTCATGAGCTCCACCCCCATCGCGAAGATGATGAAAGAGACAACCAAGGCCGCGATGTACTCTGACCTGCCGTGTCCGTAAGGGTGCTCCTTGTCCGGGGGACGGTTCGTCATCTTGGCGCCCAGGATAGCTACAACGGAGGAACCGGTGTCGGTCAGGTTGTTGAACGCGTCGGAGATCACCGCCACGCTGTTTGTGACGAGACCGATGGTGATCTTTATGGCGAAGAGAAAAACGTTACAGATGATCCCCAGGATTCCGGCAAAAGTCCCGTACGACTCCCTGACGTCCTTGTCGGCTACATTCTGATAGTCCTTCACGAACCGCTTTATAAGGAAGCGTGTCACGTTCATCCCTCGTGACCGCTCAGAATAGGGAGGTTGTCAAGAGAGCCTAGCAAGAAACGTGGCACGGTCATCCCTCCAGTCCGCTACAGAAAAACGCATCTGCGGAAATCTCTGTCCCGCAGATGCGCCGATTAGTCACCTGCTGCCCGAACGGGCCCGGCCCCATGAACCCGTTTGGGTTCATCGCCTGCTCAGATCATCAGCATTGTATATATATTCTACTAAAACACGGAGAAGATAGCTCGGGCCACGAAACCTACAGAGACAGCCAGCACGACGGTGGCCATTGAGATCCCGAGAGCCTGGCGCTTCCCAAGCTCATGGGAAAGGGCGCTATAAGTCGCCAGGCACGGGATATATAGGCTGCTCACCAAGGCAAATATGAATATCTGCTTGGGGTCCATGATCGACGACAACGTCGCCGAAGGATTGCCGGTCACCATCGCGGCCAGCGCCACCGAAAGCTGGAGCGCGATCTCTTTCCTTAGGGCGGCAAAGAGAAGGGCGATGCCGACGATCTCCGGAAGCCCGAGTATCCCTGACACTATAGGCTTGAGGGGCCTGACGAGATGGTACATGGTTTCCGTCTCGTAGAGGAACCCTACGACCAGGCTCCCGAGGAGCATGTACGGCACTGCCTCGCGCATGAAGCCCGAGAACTTCACCCAGGTACGGCCGAGCACGGCGCTTAGGAGGGGGCGCCTCAGGGGGAACATCTCCATCATTATCTCCTGGCGCTCGCCGGGAAGAAGCAGGTTCAGGAAGACACCCACGGCCCCCATTATGAGGAGCAAGACTACGCCCAGCCCCGCCGCCGCAACCCATCCCGAGACTGCGCCGACCGAGCCCAGGATTACCGCTATGCGCGCCGAGCAAGGGACCAGCGCAATGAGGGCCGAGGCTATGAACCTTTCTCGCCTGCTTGCCAGTATCCTAGTACCCAGTATGGCCTGCACGTTGCATCCGGTGCCGGATATCATGGGGATTATCGCCCTCCCGTTGAGGCCAAGCGGGCGCATGACCGAGTCTGCGAGGTAAGCCGCGGCGTTTAGATACCCGCTGTCCTCAAGGAG
>DGDN01000111.1:0-6438 GCA_002385465.1 Candidatus Fermentithermobacillaceae bacterium UBA3951 | reverse complement strand
CCGAAGGTCCAGACAAACACGCGGGAGAGGACGCCCGGACCGAAGAGAAGGCTCCCCAGAGACGCTATGTGGGGCATGGCAAGCTCACCCCAAAGCCCGCCCAAAGCTTCCGATAGTAAGCCTCCGACAGTGTACATGTACCAGAAAGTAAACGCCAGGACGCCCAGAAGTATAACGGGTCCCCACTGGCGGTCGATGCTGAGCCGCCATAGGGATAACAGCCAGTCACCGCTTCGTCTCCCCTGCCTTGTGACGCCTGCTGTCAACCGGGCGATGGCTTTCACACGCTCGGTAGCCAGCGGCCAGGCCCCTGCGGCCATGAGGTTGCGCTTCACTTCGTCTACAACGGGGCGGACACGTCCCGCAAGCGCGTCGCCCAAGAGCGACCAGGTCTCAGCGTCACCCTCGATCAAGAGGCGCGCCGTGGCCCTAAGTCCCAATCCTCCGACACCCTCGGGGAGCTCTGCTGAAACAGCTTCTTCTACTTCGGAGATCGCGCGCTCTGCCTCCGGAGACAATCTCACGGGGCTGGCCGGGCGGCTCATTGCCGCCCGCGCCACGGCTTCACAGAGATTCCGGATTCCTTCTCCCGTCTGGCCGTTTGTGACGACGACCGGTACGCTCAACTTGGAGGCAAGACGGTCAGGCTCTATGATCCGTCCCAGTCGCCGTGCTTCGTCTTCTAGGTTGAGAGCCACAACAACCGGAAGTCCGAGGTCTGCTACTTCAACGAAGAGCTGCAAGTTGCGACTTAGATTGGATGCGTCTACAACGACCACTATCACGTTCGGCTTGGGGTTTGTAAGTCCGTGTCTTGCTACGATTTGGTCTTCGGAGAAACCCTGGAGCGAGTACGTCCCAGGGGTATCGATAACGGTCATCACCTTGCCGAAGGCCACAGAACGTCCCTTGCTCAGCATGACCGTCTTGCCTGCGTAGTTGGCAGTAGTAACGCGGGAACCCGTAAGGTGATTGAAGAGGCTGGACTTGCCCACATTCGGATTTCCGGCAAGGGCAACGACCAGCCCTCCCTGCCCGGGATAAAGCGGGCACGTTGCGCACGAACCTCCCGGGCAGGCAGCCGTCCCTATTTGATGGCATGATCCTGCTTGAGGGCCGTGCCCTATCTGATGGCAAGATGGGACCGGACGCGCTTCTCTGGCCTTGCCCCCGCGCCATCTGCGCCTCAGCTGCATCAACCATCCCTCCTGACCATAACCCGGTCAGCGACATCACGCCCCAAGGCGTAATTGGCGTCGCCTACGGAGATGAGGAGCGGACCGTTGAGGGGAGCGCGGTCCATCACTTTGACGCTGGCTCCCGGAACCAGGCCAAGGTGAGCCAAGTACTTGAGCACCTGGGATTCCTCGCGCTCAATCCGCACGACTTCAGCCGGAGCCCCCAGATCAAGAGAGGTGAGTGGCTGGGCGGGAGGAACCGTCCGGTCTATCCCGTCTATTGGATTCCCGTGGGGACAGGTGTCTGGAAAAGCGCCTGCCAAGAGCTCCTCAACTTCCTCAGATATGATGTGTTCATACTTGCAGGCTTCATCATGGGCACGTTCCCACGGGAGGCCTACCAGGTCAGTCAGCAAGCGCTCTGCCAGCCTGTGTCTCCGGATGAGCTTTCTGGCCTCTTTTCGCCCTTCGTCGGTGAGCGCCACGCCGACTCGAGGTGTATATTCAACCAAACCTTTCGCGGCGAGGCTGCGGCACATTTCGCTAACGGACGGGCCACTTACACCCAAAGCTTTCACGAGCTCGGAAAAAGGCACTCGTCCCGCGGGATCTATCCTGTAGATCTGTTCGAGGTATTCTTCCTGGCTTTCAAATCGCTGGGCCACAGTTTCCAGCCTCCTTGCCGTCAGGCCTCGCCGAACACCTGGGTCCGGTGTCAGCGCCTATTCCACACTTATTCTATTAGGTATGCCTTGTAGATATTTTAGGTTATCCTAAGTCACGCAACAATATGTGTCAACAGGTTTCTGTGTGGCTTTTCTCAACGCAATCGCAGTGGAGCCGTAAAAGGGCATGTACGAGGCTCGCTCTTTCGCCAGGATTTGATTGCCCGTGGCGCCAGGCTCAGCCTCCCGTACATTCAACTTGCAGGCAACATTGTAGAAATGCTGGGCGTCGGAGATGAGGGGGTCGGCCAACAAGAATTTCTGAGCGCACCCCAATGAGAACAAGAAGGTCCCCAACATGACGTTCCGGCTGTTCAGCTTGAGGAAATCGTCCCTACGGAACTGGGGCACTATCTCGTCGTGCTGAGGGTTGGGCCCGACGAAGTAGACGCCGGCCAGTACCGCGCCATCCCCTCAAGGAGCATCTCTTTGGGAGACATCTCAGGGCGCTCCCTGTAGATATCCTCGTGGATGGTGAAAAACCTGTCCGCGTCGTAGAACGCCCCCATAGGGCATAAGTCTCTGGTACCCAGCACCAGGGAGTTGTAGAAACGGGCCAGGTTTTCATAAGCCCTGTAAGCCAAAGACGGGTTCGACCCGAACATGGGATCCTTTCCTACCGGAAACAGGATGTGCGTCCCGACACTTCATGGCTAATGAACTTCTCTATGTAGTCCATATCGAAGACATTGGTATCGACGACGATCATTCCTTCACTCTATCCCCATAGATGTCCGTTCGAGATAGGGAGCCAATGACCCTGGTTGGATATTTGCCCAGCCTGACAGTAGGCGAGTTGGTCCGGAGGTACTTCTCAAGAGCTTCAATGACCAGTTCGTTCTTGGGCCTCCCTAGGGCCCTTGCCGCAGCATCAAGTTTCCGCACGATATCCTGCTTGTCCTTGGGCACATATATGTTGAGCTGCATCGAGGTCCCCTCCCGGCACCATTGCCCATGTAGCAAAGTCACTAGTCAATAGTGCAATATCGATGCTGCGATAGAGAGACTACACAGTGGTTATTCATCGAACTTCCTCTTGAGGTCTCGCTCGATAACCACTACGGTGAACAGCATAACGAGCATCTGGAATCCTATGAGCCATAAAGATGCGGCTTCGAGGTTCCTCCAACAAAAGGCGGCGACCAGCACGGAGGCAATCCCGGTGACTAGACCCGTGCTCCACCAGACCTCACCCATCCTTCTGTTGGCGTAGTCCCATGCCTCCTGGCTCTTCATGGAGCGCGAAGTCCGGTAGCCGAAGAACCAGTTCACTCGCTTGGGCGGGTTCTTCCTAAAGCAGGCTCCAATGAGCGCCATCGTGAAAGGCACAAGTATGGAAGTAAAGAAAAGAAACACGTTCATCTTTCATCCTCATTCCATTCCTTACTGGCGTTCCCGGCTGAAATAGCCAAAACTACCTCTAGCAGGCCCCGGAGGTATCCCTAATCGCCTCTCCCACTGTGGGGCCTCTCAAACGGCTGGTCCAGGAGTAGTTCAACCTTCTCCGAGATGAGTCCCGAGCCCTCGTTCTGAATCCGCCAGTAACAGTTGAGAGCCTTCTCTCGATCTCCCAGGAGGTCGTGCATCTGCCCTTCTCTCAAGACAGCGAGTTCCCACAGAGGCCAAGTGAGGCTTACGCGAGTGTTTCGGTCTTCGGCTGCGATTGCCGGCTGGCTGTCTTTCAGAGTAGTCTAGGCCGTTCCTGTGATCGCAATTCTCGTCGCTCTTGGCCTTTTCGTCTACAACCTAGTGTTGGCTCAAAGCATCATGAGACACACGCGCAAGTGCGAGACCGAGCTCGGCGCGACATCGGGCTGGTCCTCAATCGGTCCCTGCCCAATCCCACTCCTCTCTTTTTCTGGAACAAACGACGCATCGAGTAAGTCAACTAATGTGAGGATAGTCTGAAGATTCCGGACGGAGGTTTGACCGTGAGCGCGGAAAGTGACGGAGTCAGAAAGAAAACGAGCCTCGTGAGGCCAGACTTTCTCGCCAAGATCCTGAGCGCCGCCTTTGTAGCAGCCGCCCTTTGGTGTCGCTTCGCTCCGCTACCCTACATGCAGAGACAGCAGATCCACCAGGCCCTGATGGCCATTGGCGTCTTGGGATGGCCGGCCGCCGCCTTGCCGTGGCTGAGCGTAAACCTTCCCACAGGAGGGCGATATCTCGCAGGGATGGCCGGAGTCCTCCTGGGGTACTGGGTTCAGGGACAGCCTCTGGTCGCTTTCACCTATGAGAGGGTACTGTTTAATGTAAGACTCCTACCCTATCTCGGTGCCGCGGCTTTGGTGCTGCTCGCGCTGGTAGGTAGAATCCCCAGACTGACCGGGGCTCCAGGCGCGTTCCTCAAGACGCGGATATCCTCGTGCGCCCTCATCTTAGCCTTGGCATGGACCTCATGGGTCGTCATTCCGGCTGTGTCAGTCACCAAACTGAAACCGGGGAGCCTGGCTATGCCCGCTCTAGCGGTCTCGGAGACGTACCTCTTTGAAGCACCGGACCGTACGAGCCTGGTAGGGTGCCGTCTCGGCGAAGTGGCGGTGATCTGCGGCCCTGAGACGGTGCTGTTCCGCTTCCCCAACGGGGAAGCCACAACAACCGAACTAAACCTGAACCTGGAGTCGCTGGAGGTGCAAGAGGCCGCCGGCAGCATCCTCATCCTCGACAAGAAGTCCGGGGCGCTCTACTCCTTTGACGCCAACAACGGGAGTCTCCTCTGGATGACCGATGGCCTGGGAACCGTCAATGACGCCGGGTGGACCGAGTCATTTGGCTGGTTCCTGGACCGTCCCGACCCTAAGGAGGACTTTGACCCCGGAGCGGGGCAGATCGTGTTGCACAGAGTTGACCTTATCTCCGGATCCAAGACCACCTGGATGCTGGCTCCCCCGGAAGGCTGGTTTTGGCCTGAAGCGCCGGATGAGCCCTGGAGAGATTGGGCGGCTCGCTTGGGGGTGTTCGGGGACTCCGCATTCGTGCAGATAGGTGTCAGGGACGACCTTACGTCTGAGGTCCCAGGGTGGGCAGCCTTCGTGGCCATACCGAGAGAATCCGAGGCCGTCCCGTGGACCGTCACCCAGATCCCTGAGGGTTCAGACGGGTCTATGGCTCTTCATGAGACAAGCGTGGCAGGAGATGTGATAGTCATACTCTGCTTCCGGGAGGGCGCCCTAGAGGTTCTTGCCCGCGACATCGAGAGCGGCGACGTGAGATGGCGCCACGCCATTGGCGGCAGCGGTTATTACGGAAAGCCCATGCTGGTGCTCCAAGATAGGGTGCTACTGGACTACAGCAGCTTTTTTGACCCCTCGAAGACCGGTCTCGCCTGCCTTGACGTCCTCACTGGTCAAGTGATGTGGCGGTACGACAGGCCCCAAGGTTACCTCACATCCATGGAACCGGTTGGAGACAAGACCCTGCTGCTCTACGAGGCAGTTTCCGGCAAGGACGATTTCCACACCGATGTCACTCTGCTCGACGAAGAAGGTATGCCGGTCTGGACCTATAAGGCCAAGAGCCCGGCTTACGTCGTGCGACTCGACTCAGTTGTGGGTCACGTGACGCTCTTGGAGGGCGCGTCGTCGCAGCTCCCTGTTTCCGGCTACTGGGGTGCTGAGACTACCCTCCTCCTCTCCGACGGCACCTCGGTAGCGAAACCCGGCGTCCAATCGGACGTGCCAGACCTCGGCGACTTCCGTTACGTGATCCTCGACAACATGCTGTACAGGTCCGCCGACCGGTTTGCGGGCGACTACCGGGCCACTAAAGCGGTGATGAGGCTGGACGGACCAGGTGTAGGCATTCACGACCTAATACGCCACACCGACTCGGTGCTTGCCGGCCCCGACTTTATCGCGGTGGCCTGCCAGACCGCTGAAGGTGTGAAGGTCTCCATACTGAAGCCGCAGGTAAACCAACCATAGGCTGTGCTTGAGGCGACCGGTCAATGGATAACCGAATTGTATGGAGGCGGTCACGTGAGGTTCCTAATGAGGAAAGAAGGCGACAGTCATACCTTTCGCTCAGGTACAGAGCTCGGTCGGAGGTTTCGCCGTGATTAGAAGAACTGCGTTGTCTCGCACACTGGCGATGTCTGTCCTGTCGGCGGCCATCGTTTTGCTCGTTGGATGGGCAGTCACTGCCTACACAGTCGATACAGGGCTAGACCAACTGCCGCGCGAGTTCTCAGGTATTGGCCAAGAAGCGTATCGCGAAGCGTGTAACAGCGGTATTTCTGCGAATCAGTTGAGGAGCAAAAAATATCAGGCCACGTTACGGGCCATCCGGTCGCGCACTTTTTCGTCGACGAAGAGTCTTCGACAAGGCTCCCGGGCAAGACCCTTCGCGCGAACAAACAGGGTTACGCCGCGGGAGACGTTGCGGTCGGAGATACGGAAGCGGCTCTTTTGACCCTCTGGCCCGGCAAACTCAAGAAGCTGGATAAGATCAGCCCCGACGACGAGGCTTGGTTTGGCGCCGACTATGATTACGCCTATTGCTACGTTGAGGGCGAGAGCACGCAAAGCCCGAGAAGC
>DGDN01000069.1 GCA_002385465.1 Candidatus Fermentithermobacillaceae bacterium UBA3951 | reverse complement strand
AGATGTGTATAAGAGACAGGGTTATATACATCGTGCACAGGCTGGCCGGCGAACAGACTGCCGCCGCAGTTGAAACCAAGGTTTTTGAGACGCCCAAATTGCGGGTCATTGACGCGACCTGGCCAAGGGTGAAACATGCCGCGGGGATCAAAGTGGACGGAAGACTCTCCTTTGCCGACTGCTTCTGCGTGGGGCTCGCTCAAGAGAAAGAAGCCGTGCTGGTGACCTGCGATCGCGAGTTTGAGCGGCTGGAGCAACAAGGTAAGGTTGCAGTCCTGTGGCTGCCGGGAGGGGAACGCAGCAGCTGACCAGTCAAGGACGGTATTGTGGGGCTACGGACACCTTCCGGTCTCATTTCGAATCCAGGTTATTCTCCACAGCTCCACCTCGCGAAAGTCAGACCACACCACAAACTGGGATACCTGACCCCATCGAGTACCCGGAAAAGCTGGAGAAGGCAGAGTGTCTTGCATGATCTGAACTAGTACACAGCCTTGCAAGCGTCTGGGAGCTACCATTAGAATGGTCGCGGGGTGTGCAAATGATTGGCCGACACGATATCAGGGACATAGTTGACAGAATCGTGAAGGGGTATGACCCTGAAGCGATTATCCTCTTTGGTTCTCAGGCGCAGGGTACCGCCGGTGAAGACAGCGATGTCGACCTACTCATTCTGAAATGCGACTCTCGCCGGTCTGTAGAACGCAATCGGCAGGTCCGCCAGCTTCTGGCGGGAATCACGCACCCCATCGACGTTTTCGTTAGGACTCCTCAGGAGTACGAGCAGTTGCGCAATGTGGTGGGTTCGCTGCCGTATGAGGCGTCCCGTCAAGGACGGGTAGTTTATGAGCGAGAATCTCGAAAAGGATAAGCTTGTCACAAGGTGGATTAGCCTCGCTTGCGGGGACTTGGCGTATGCACAGAAAAGCCTTGAACTTGGCGAACAGTTCAACGACAAGATCTGCTTCCACTGCCAGCAAGCTGCCGAAAAAGCTCTAAAGGCGCTCTTGATTGCTCTCGAGGTACGCCCTCCAAAGACACATGACATTCGAGCTCTTGTAGCCTTGATTTCCAAGGATTTCCCCGACATGCTGGATACGCTTACTCCAGTTGTTGATCTGACTGACTATGCGGTCGAGATTCGTTATCCGGATGAATGGTATGTACCGGATGCTGCAGAGACCGAGCGTGCTATCGAACTTGCTCACAAGGCCATCGTAGTGGTGGATGCAAGGTTAAAGCAGATGGGATATTCATGAGCCGTCAGAGTCCCGGCGGGAGATGACCCATGGTTCGTCCGGCAGTCGAGGTGTCTAGACAAGCAGCTGTACTGTACCTTGAGGGCACAGCAGAATCGTTTCTCTTGCTTACTGCATTGGATAGATCCCATCGTCTGTGGGCGCGGCACGAAGATCTTGCGGAGGGACGCTTTCCGTGCTCGCCGGAGGTCCTGTTGATCGCTGTTCGCCTATGCTGGGAGAAGGGAACGACTGGCTGGTCCGGAGAAGAACACCGGGAGAGTCCTCCGGTATTGCTGACTGAGGCGACTCAGAGGAACTAGCGATCGGCGAGGGCTTGCCATGGTAATCGTTAGATCGTTGCTTCCGCGCGATCTGTGCTTGGTCGGCATGGCGGACTCGGGGAGGGCCGCCGCGATCATCGTGTATCGGAGGCGTCCGATGATGAAGGGTGGAGTGGTAGTCCACGGGGTGCGTATTGAGTACCTGAGATCGGGCCTGAATGCTGGAGGAGGATACAGATGCAGTATGTACTGGGCTTCATGTTTTCCGAGGACCGTCGCCAGGTTGCCCTTATCAGGAAAGACCGCCCTGAATGGCAGAAAGGCAAGTTCAACGCCCCTGGGGGCAAGGTTGAGCCAGGAGAGACTCCGTCGGACGCGATGGTACGGGAGTTCAGCGAGGAGACCGGTTATCAGACCGAGTCCAGTGGCTGGAGCCCTTTCGCTCGCATAGAAGGCAAGGGCGAGAATAAGGAACCATATGAAGTCTACTGCTTTGTCACTGTTGGAGACCTAAGGAACATCAGACGAACTGAGGATGAGGTTCCTTGGATAGTCGAGGTCGATAAGGTCTCTCTCCAGAGAAGCGAAATGGTTGGGAACCTTCCTTGGCTTGTGCATATGGCTTTAGACCATCTGACCGACGGCGGCCCCGGTTTCACCCTCATCACATACCCCTAGAACCAGATTACCGCGGTGCTTCAGGATGCAGGCGAGTACTGAGTGCACAATTAGGAAGGATCACTCCAAGGGCTCGATTTCCTAAGGTTCTTCGCCCGCCTCTCTGCTCTCGCGTAGAAGCCCTCGTGAGGCCCCACCATGAAGACGAGGCAGACCAGCTTGTCCGGGAGTACAACATATGCTGCCCTGTAAGCCACCCCGCCGAGCGACATTTCCAGAGCTCTTACTCCTCTCAAGCCGCCGCTCAGCGGATGCCCTTTGTACGGGTCTTGCTTAAGGTCCGATAATGTTTGCGCTCAGTTTGATTGGCGGTGAAATTGGGCCTTAGGTTCGGATTGCGTGTCGGTGACAGGAGAGCCACGTTCCGTGTCGTAATTGGGACGTGGTCTTGTGTTTTGTCAAGGCCGGTCGAAAATCCCG
>DGDN01000018.1:712-5243 GCA_002385465.1 Candidatus Fermentithermobacillaceae bacterium UBA3951 | reverse complement strand
CCACGGACACCCCTGTCATCCAGCGCGCCGCCTGTCGGTCAGAGCCTGCCTCGAACAGACGGTGCAGCACCGTGACGAAGATGGCCTTCTCCACGTCGAACTCGAACTTGCGCCCCTCCAATAAACCCCCTATGATCGCCGGAAGCTTGAGCCGGTCCCATAGCCTGCCGAAGATGAGCTCCGGCCCTATGCTCCATGCTCCCAAAGCTCTGAGCTCTCCCCGCGAGTGGGCCTCCTGGAGCTTGACCTGGGCGCAGAAGCGTCCGAGGGACCTCATGAGCGTATCTATGTCCCCATCAGCCTGGAGGCGGTCAAGCCGTCCGAGAGTTGCAACTACTCGTTGGCGGGTGTGACTACCTTCGCGGTGGTTTTCCACCACCTGGAGGTAATCGTATCTGCCGGCGCGTTTCTTGCGGATGAACATGGGGCTGCCTCCTTGTCACCCCAATTATGGCATACCCATACGGCCGTGTCAAGGCCTAGCCGCCGCAGCTGTGGCACCGCATTTTCCGCGCCTCAGAAACGGAAATGGCTCCATTACTGCATTTCCGGGTCAACGATCACCCCAAAACCTCGATTTGCTGTAGAAGATGAGTGTAACTACCTTTTGTAATTCTGCACTCCGCTCGAAACTCCTGTCCGAATAGCTGTACAGTGAGTGGAGGAAGCGCTATATGACTTCATTCAGACACACGCACCCCTCAAAGAGAAACGAGGGAGGGACCCAGGACGCACGGCCGGCTTCGTCATGCTTTGTATCCTAAGGGAGTTGCTTTTACAGAGCGGGTCCCGCGCCACGGCCACGGGTCCCTTGAAGGTCTTCTGGTACGGAGGTGTGGGCACCCCTGGTCGAGGCACGATCACGCTCTCCCCCGACGATTACGGGCTACATTCCTTGGGGAGGTCAACCCTGATAACGAGCATGTCGCCCGTCACCACCATGTCGACATTGTTCATGCCGACCCAGTCTCGCCCTTCCCAGCAGGTGATGGCTATGCTGTGTGCGAGACTCGCGCGGACCGTCCCCGCACACTCAGTGAGAGGCTCACACGGTCGCCGCAGCACGTCGTACAATATCGGTCGTGCACTCCCCACAGAATGGGCATCCTCTGTATTCGGCAAGGCTCTCGTTACTAGCGCAGAAGACGCATCTCCTCTTAACGGCCTTAGGTACAGTCGGGTCCCCTCCCGGTGGAGGGTCATCGCCCCTTTCTCGCCAATTCCTGTCTTTACCCTAACCTGCATAGGCAATACGATTCTGGCCAGGGAATCTACACGTCGCACAAAGTCCGTCGCTTTCAACGTCTCGGCTCATTTGCACGGGCATGGGGGAGGTATTCCCTCTGAACTTTGTTAATATTCTCCATCACAATTTAGAATCCTTCTCCTCTGGGCCTTGCTCTGCACAGCGGCCGCAGGCCCCGGAACTGCAGCTTCAGGGGTTCGCCCAGACCGAGTGCAAGCGTCCCCTGAAGCTGCAGTTCCCGTGCTCCACGGCTCCAGGTGGGATGGCTACGAGGCCATCGACTCGCGCGCGGGCGCCGCGGAAGCGATGATCTTTTCCATCTTGTCGATTATCTGAGCAGCGGTCTTCTGCACCCGCTGGAGGGCTTGGGTGATCGCCTCTTCTGTAGCGTCCCATAACGCGAGGTAGTTGGGCGCCGCTGTCTCGATTCCGAAGTGTGAGCAGACGATGAAGGAAACTGCCTCCGCTTCTGTCTCCTTCTGCTCCCGGCTGGTCTCGTTCCTGTCAGGTCCTCTGTGCAGAAGCTCGTGTGCAAGCTCGTGGAGCATCACCGATACCTTGCCGGCCTCATCGAGCCTTTCGTCAATTTCGATCCGTCCGCCAAAGCTCGTGCCATGGTGGGAGCCTTGCAGCGGCTTATAGGAAATCTCGATCCCCATCTCGCAAGCCACGCTCTCCACAACAGGCAGGAGCCCCTTGCCATCGCCGGCGGTGGTGATGGGGGCCTCGGGAAGGGGCTTGCCGTCTGTCTGGCTGACGTCGAAGACGTACACGACCTTGAAGCACACGACCTGCTCCTCCGGCTCGGCATTCTCATCGTTGGTGACGGCTTTCCTTACCACGCATGGTGCAAGGATGGGTATGCCGCGCTCGCCCTTCTTCACGAACCTCCCGAGCCTCTTCCAGGTAGCATACCCTGCTACCTGAGTAGCGTGAGGACAATGCAGCCATATTGAGAGAGTGTTGTGGAAGCTATAGCGATGGAACTTGGCCATGAAGCGCAGATACTCCAGTACTTCCTTGGAGGCCTTTGCAGCCTGGGTCCTCGCTACGAGGTCCTTTAGGTGCTGTTCGATCTCGCTTGTTAGTTCTTTGGCGTTCATCATCAAAACTCCTTTCAGGGCAAGTGTCAATGACCGAATTGATGGGTTGGCTGGGAGCACGGACGCCCCGGCGAGACATAATGTCCCATCCGAGGCGTCCGCAGTTGTAAGCTACCCACATGCGTTCGACAGGGAGGTCGAGAGGGTGTGCTAGCAGCTGCACATGCGCTGTACGGGGCGAGCTAGGGCAACTCCTCAACGAAGGACTCCTCGCCTCCGAACTCGGCGAGTCGCGCCACACCGAGAGCAGCCCGTAGCCTGATGTCTTCCGGGCAGTCTTCGAGGTAGGTTTCTGTGCAGAGAATCGGAGGACCATCGTGGTTGTCTAGGTAGCCGATCACGGACTGATACTGACGGACGTATGGACCCTCCACCTCGAGGGCGCAGTCGCCCTCCCGACCTTCTGGTCCATACCATATGGCATAGTCGCCAGGGCCCAAAACATCAGGCTCACGCCAAGGTTTCATGGGTGTGCTCTCCTTTCTATGGGTAGTTTTGATATGGGTTTGGCCTACGCCGAAACGGAACAGGTGCTGGCAGTACACAGGCCGAACACCCGGGCAACTCAGAGGCCCATCTTGACTGTGGCTCTAGGTGGGTCTTTAAGGGGACTACAGGGGTGGGGATCAGGCTAGAAGCCCGAGCTCCTTGAGGCTGGTGTACTCGTTGTCGCCGATGATGATGTGGTCGAGAAGCTCGATGCCAAGTAGGTCGCCTGCTTGCTTTAGCCTCTTTGTGAGGAGCACGTCATCTGCGCTCGGGGTTGAATCGCCGGAGGGGTGATTATGTACAGCCATGATCGCGGCTGCACTGCACCGAATGGCGGCCTTGAACGTCTCCCTCGGGTGGGCCTGGGCGGAGGAAAGGCCTCCTATGGAGACAGTCTCGATCCCGAGGACTTCGTTCTTCGCGGTGAGGAATATCACTTTGAAGTGCTCCCTGTCCAGGTGGCACATCTCCTCCATGAGAAGATCCGCCACGTCCGAGGGCTTGTGTATGAACCTTCTCCTTGGTCGGGACAGGCGAGAGACGCGCTTGCCGAGCTCAATAGCGGCTCTAATCCTTCGGGCTGTGTTCTCGTCCACCCCTTTGATCTTGGCGATCTCCTCCACAGTAGCTTGGGAGAGCCATAGTGCAAGCGCCTCGGGGGAACCGAACCTCTGGTGCAGGCTGCTCCACTCAGTATCGTCGGACTCCCTCAATGTGAGCCTGACTAGGTCGTCAACGGCCATGTCCTGCACAAGATATGTGGTCAAGGCTCATCACCTCCTGTACATGGGCAAGGTAGTCTGCTCTATGCGCGGTGCAGCGGTTATGGCTGGGGAATAGCGTTGTGTATGGAGAGGGATGCGGGTGTGGACAAACTGAGGGGACTACTACGAGGGCAAGGTGTGGGTTCAGCTTAGCTCTAGTGACCTGCTTGAGAGTCCCTGTCCCACCTCCTCAAGTGATGACCTTAAATAGCGGTGGCCGTGGGATCACCTCGACCCCCTCGACGATCTCACCCCCTTCTGTGACTACGTGCCGCCCAGATACCTGCACTTGGGCCTTGAGGTCGGCCCAGCGGGGTGTCTCCTTCGTATCCACGAATTCCGTCATCTCATGTTCTTTGAGCCACTTGAGCAAGGCCGCGTCGTCTCGCCTAAACTCGGGGGGCTGCTGGCGGACCTGGACCGTGCCCGATGGGAGCTTCACCGCTTTCCGCCTAGGGTCGATGGCGAACTTGGGGATGAAGTACTCCATGAGGAGGGCGGTGAAGAACCGCTCGGTGCGCTCGGCCTCGCGGCGGCGGTCCGCAAGCCACCTCTCCACGCGCTCGATCTCTTGACGTGCAAGAGCCTCTGCCGTGGCAAGCTCCTGGCGGGCCTGGGCTATCTTGCGGACCGCCCAGTTTGCCTGGCCATCATCCCGGATTCGGAAACGCTCGCGCAGAGGAGCTTCTTCTTCCTCAGACTCCGGTATCTCGTCAGGACCCTCGTACGCTCCAAGGAGCACGTCTTCCAGCGACTCAGCCATCTCTCTCATCCTCCCTTTGTTCACTGTCGCCGGGATCGTCCTCGCATGCGATGCGAGTGATCCGGCCGATCTTCGGTGGCGAATTAGCTTGGCGGTGAGTTCTAGTCCGCCCATGGGGGTGCCTCGTAGTCTGCCTGGATCGCCACCGGCTCGAGGGCGTCCTCTT
>DGDN01000018.1:0-683 GCA_002385465.1 Candidatus Fermentithermobacillaceae bacterium UBA3951 | reverse complement strand
CGTCCTCTTGCAAGCCGTGGCTGCGACAATAATCTGCAAGGCACTCCTTGTGAAACATCCCCACGTGCGTGTCGTAGACTTCCTCGTAGCGGTATATCTCCCCGCCGCACTCTTCGCAGTCCGCGACGACGGGCGCCTCCTGAGGGTCTGGTAGGCCCTCAGCGAACCTGTCCCAGGACCGAACCCCGAACAACTACGCCACCTCCTTGTCAGGTACCGCCTGCATCCTGCTATCGGACGAGGTCGCCTCCTGCGCAGAGGCTCGACGCTGGAGCGCCTCGACCATGCTTGCCTCCAGCACGAGCCACCAGTGCAGGTCCTCCGCGAGGCGCCTCATCCCGCGCACCCAGCCCTCTACCATGTGGCGGCGTGCCTCTTCCTCATCCGCCTTGGTCAGGCTTGCGCGCACGCAGTTTTGCTCGGCAAGGGCAGCCATCCTGTTGACGTAGATGTTGGCGACACCTTGCACGGTCTCGGCCGTATATGCTCTGACCGCGTGTTCGTCCAGGCGCCTCCTGGCGCTTTCAAAGGCGCCCCTATCGTCAATGCCCAAGGACGAGATAACCCTGGCAAGCTCGCCGATTACCGCGTGAACTGTGTCCGCATCGATCATCCTCGCCATCTCCTCGGGTACCTCCTTGTCGTGGTTAGACTCTGTCTCTTATACACATCTCCGAGCCCAC
>DGDN01000049.1:15569-24380 GCA_002385465.1 Candidatus Fermentithermobacillaceae bacterium UBA3951 | reverse complement strand
AAGGTATCCGTCATCGCCTTTCCAAACATGATTGAAGGTATTGGCGAGGTAATGGACTTCTTGGGCCCCGATCTCACCGTCACCCCTATAACCAACGACATTGATGTAGGTTGCGAAATAAAGCGCCAGGCGGCAAAGAGCGACGTGTGTTTTGTCGGAGGGGCAATAACCTATGAAATGGCCCGAGAGTACGGGTATCCCTCTGTGCTTATCCGCACGGGACGGGCGGCAGTTGCCTACGCCCTCAGGGAGGCCTCGAGGATCGCCACGGTCCAGGAGGTTGAGAGAGAGAAACACCAGAGGCTCCACGCTGTCCTCGACTCGATGGAAGACGGTGTTGTCCTGACCGATGCTTCGGGTGTGCCCGAACTCTGGAATACGCGGGCCGAGGCTATGCTCCAGGCGCATAACGTGACGCGCGGCAAAGACCTTATCAAGATAGAGGCCCTGAGAGAAGCGATCTCGAGCAGCTTGAAAGACGGCATGCCGACTGACGCCGTTATTCGGCTGCCGTCAGGTGCTCAGGTTGTCGCCTCGGTGAGCCCCGTGAGCAGTGAGAAGAGCAGCGCGCCGGGGGTCTTGGTCAGTCTGCGGGACGCGGTCAGGGTGGAAGCCCTCGAGCGACAGGTAAGGAGCAACGTGCATTCTCTCGGTCACGTGGCCAGGAAGAGGCTCTCAGACATCATCGGTTCGTCAGATCTCTTGAGGCGCACTGTAGCCACAGCCCAAGCCTTTGCGGCAGTCGACGCTACCGTGCTCATATTGGGGGAATCCGGAACGGGCAAGGAAGTCTATGCTCAAGCCATTCACAACGCATCGGCCAGGCGGAACGGGCCCTATGTAGCGCTGAACTGCGCGGCCCTCCCCGAGACTCTCTTGGAAAGCGAGCTCTTCGGATATGTAGGCGGAGCGTTCACCGGAGCGACGAAAGAAGGAAAGCCGGGCTTGTTCGAGATGGCGCACAAAGGCACGCTCCTTCTTGATGAGATCAGCGAGCTTTCCCCCCGCCTTCAAGGGAAGCTGTTGCGAGTGTTGCAGGAGCGACAGGTGCGCCGGGTGGGCGGAGAGAGAGTCATTCCGATAGATGTTCGCATCCTTGCGGCCAGCAATAGGGACTTGGTGGGGATGGTTAGAAAAGGTGAATTTAGGGAAGACCTTTTCTTCCGTCTGGATGTGTTGAGGATAAACATACCTCCCCTCCGGGAGAGGCCAGAAGACGTAGAGGCGCTTTTTGCCCATTTCGTGAGCCGCTTCTCCCGGGAACTGAAACTGCCCCCTGTCACGCTGTCGGCCGATGCCGTCCGGTACCTATCCGAGTATACGTGGCCCGGTAATGTCCGTGAAGTCCAAAACGTCGTACAAAGATGTTTGGCAGTGTATGCAGGTCAGACTCTCACGCCCGAGAAGATCGACAGGGTATTGAGGCCTGACAGGAGATACGCTTCCAACTATGATAGCTCCCTGGTTGCACCCGCAGGCGAGAAGGACCGCACGTTCCGCTTAGGCGGCAGGAAGGAGCTCACCGTCCGAGACATTGAGGAGGCCGTATTGCTTAGCGGCGGCTCCACGACCAAGGCGGCAAAGATGCTCGGTATTCACAGGAGCACTCTATGGAGGCACCTTAAGCGGCTCAACTCCTGATCCCTTGCAGGCACCCCTACGCAGCCGCCGGTTTCCGGTATGGTTCTTGCTTGTTTAGGTGGGTGGGGCATGCGTGCAACACAGCGTGCCGGGAGTGCCCGGCCCCATGGAATGAGGCGCTGATTCGAAGATATGGCCTTTCTGGCGCGCTTTAACGAGCGACGTGCTTGCCCGCAGTGCTTGGAGGGGTCTTTATGTCGCAGTCCTTTGAAAATGGAAAAGTCCTTGTAGTAGCAGACGACCTCACCGGGGCCAATGACGCCGCGGTGCAATTCGCAAAGACGGGCCTCAAGACCGTTACACTGCTTGAGCCCTGGGGATTTGAGGACCCTTCGTCCATGGTGCAAAGCGCCAGGGTATTGGCGGTTTCAACCGAATCGCGGAACATAGATCCTCAAGTAGCGCAAGAAGCGGTAAGGAGCGTTTTTTCACGGGTCTTTCGTCTATTTCCCGCAAAGACGGTTTTCAAGAAGATAGACTCCACCCTCCGGGGAAACATCGAGGTCGAACTAATGGCCCTGAGTGATGCCTTAGAGGCCGATGCCTCTACGCCAGTCATCTTCTCGCCTGCGTACCCCTCTAACGGTCGCACCGTCAATGGAGGTTATGTCCTGGTTGACGGGGTCCCGCTCTGCCTCACGTTCGCCGCTCAAGATGCCTTGGCGCCGGCCAGGAGTTCTCAGGTCGCGGCCATCTTCGCGAAGTGGCGGGACAGGGTGGGCAACATACATTTCTCCGTCCTTGAAAAGGGAGAAGAGAGCGTGAGGAGAGAGATTAGGCGCCTCATGGCATCGGGCAAATCGGTCATCGTATCGGACGCTCTCACAGATGAAGACCTTCTGCTATTGGTCCGTTCGGTCCGGTCACTTGGCCTCAGTCCAATCTGGGCCGGGTCCGCGGGGCTTGCCTGGGCGCTGGCTCAGACGGTTTCCGGTTTCACTTCGGCTTCTTCTAAAGATTTGCCGGCGTCTTGTGAGCCTGCCCGCCCGTCTTCCGGCGGGCCTCAACCGTCCTGCGGGTCTCAGCCGTCCGGTGGGCCTCAATCGGTTGGCGGTCCTCAACCGTTACGTAGGCGTACCCTCGTCCTTTTCGGGAGCCTCAATCCGGTGTCGGCCGCGCAAGTGGAGTACGCAAAACGGGCGTCCGCCTGCCGGGTGATAGAAGCTCCCCATAACTTAGACCCTGCTGCTACTTGTGAAGATATTGAACTCATGACTTCCGGAGGGCAAGTTGCCGGCGACTTGGCCGTCGTATCATTCAACGTCCCGGGTCAAGGGTCGCCCGACGAGATGGCCAAGCGGGTAAAGGCGTACTTTGCCTCCGTGGCCGAAAGAGTCATGCGCGGGAAGTCCTTTAAGTCTTTGGTGCTGTCAGGCGGAGACGTCGGAAGGGCCGTCCTTTCCCGCCTTGGGATCACGTGCATGACCGTAGAGAAGGAAGTGCTGCCGGGCATCGCTTTCGGCCGGGCATGCGATGGAGAGTTCGCCGGGACAGGCATAGTCACCAAAGCCGGAGGTTTCGGCGACGCAGATGCACTCCTCAGGATCTTGTCTTGGATGTCGACTAATGGAAAGGTTGTGGAATCATGAGGTCCAAACCCAACATCGCCATCAGCGTGGGAGATCCCGCCGGCATAGGTCCGGAGATCACCGTGAAGGCCCTGAGCGACCCCGAGATCTGGGAAATGTGCACTCCCGTAGCCGTGGGGAGCGTATCCGTCATGCGCACGATCTCGGAAATCTTGGCGTCTAGCCTTCCGGTCAAGGAAGTAACGGCGCCGCCACCCGGAGAGGCGGAGCCGGCAGTGTACGTGATAGACTGCGGACTTCCACTAAGCCCCGTAGAGTTTGGAAAAGTGAGCAAGGAGGCCGGGGAAGCTTCCTACGCGTACATTAACCGGGCCATCGACCTTGCTCTGTCCGGACAAGTGAAAGCGGTGGTTACGGGTCCAATCCACAAAGAAGCCATCAACGCGGCCGGGTGTCCTCACCCCGGCCACACTGAGATATTCGCCTCTCGTACAGGGACGAAGCGCTACGCCATGATGCTTGTGCACGGTAACCTCAGGGTATCGCACGTCTCCACGCACGTTTCTCTCAGGAGAGCGTGCGATCTCTGCAAGCGGGAAAGGGTCTTGGAGACGATCACGCTTACGGCCTCGGCCCTTACTGACATGGGGATTCCCGAGCCCAGGATCGCGGTGGCGGGGCTCAATCCCCACGCCGGAGAAGGCGGTTTGTTCGGAGACGAGGAGATCAAAGAGATCATTCCGGCCATCGAAGACGCGAGGGCCAAAGGTTTGAAAGTAGAAGGGCCGGTTCCCCCTGACACAGTCTTTGTGAAGGCCCGGGGGGGCCAGTATGACGCAGTGGTGGCCATGTACCATGACCAAGGACACATCGCAATCAAGGTGGCCGGGTTCGAGATCGACCCGGCGACGGGCAAGTGGGCATCGGTCAAGGGAGTCAATATGACCTTGGGGCTGCCCATTATCCGTACATCCGTGGACCACGGCACGGCATTCGGAAAAGCTGGGAAAGGGACCGCCAACGCTGAGAGCATGGTTGAAGCCATCAAGATAGCGGCCGTCATGGCCGGTAACAGAAAGGGATGAGGAGAAATGACCAGGATGCGAGGCATAGTCAAGAGAGACCCGGCTCCAGGTGCTGTATGGGCCGAAGACCTTCCGGTGCCCGAGGTCGGTGACCGAGATATCCTGATACGGGTCAAGGCAGCGGCCATCTGCGGGACAGATCTGCACATTTTCGATTGGACTCCTTGGGCCCACACGCGCCTCAAACTTCCCATGGTCTTCGGACACGAGTTTGCAGGCGAGGTTGTGGCCAAGGGTGCGGGAGTCAGACGCTTCGAGGTCGGTCAGCGAGTGGCAGGCGAAACTCACATCGGATGCGAGAACTGCTACCAGTGCCTCACCGGAAACATGCACGTCTGTGAGAGCATGAAGATCATCGGAGTGCACGTTCCGGGCGCTTTTGCCGACTACATCGCCATCCCCGAAAGCTGCGCCTGGGAGCTCGGAGATGACGTAACCTATGAGCAGGGTGCCCTCTTGGAGCCTATGGGTGTAGCCATGCACGGCATCCAGGTGGCGCCGGTCGGCGGGAAGGACGTCGTGCTCCTGGGGTGCGGTCCTATCGGGCTGATGGCCGCGGGCATAGCCAAGGCTCAGGGCGCCAACCAGATCATCTCTTCCGACATAGTCGACGCCAAACTGGAGATAGCCAAGACCATGGGGGCGACCATCACGGTGAACTCCGCCAGGGAGAACCTGGAAGAGGTGGTCATGGAAGCAACCGGCGGGCGCGGGGCCGATGTGGTTATCGACTACTCGGGAAGCGGCATAGCCATTGCCGGAGGACTGAAGTGTCTCAAGTTGGGCGGTACCATGGTCCTTGTGGGCCTTCCCGACAAGCCGGTCGCGCTCGACCTCGTGGACGGCATCATATACCGCGAGGCGACCCTCATCGGAGTCACAGGGCGGAGGATGTACGACACCTGGTTTGAGTGCGAGAAGCTTTTGAAGTCAGGAAAGATTGACCTTGCTCCCGTTGTGGGAGGAAAGTATGACATGAAGGACTATGAGAAGGCTTTCAAGGCCATTAAAGATGGAGTTCCCGGCAAGATGCTGCTTATTCCCTAAGGGACCTTCTTCCGGTGGTTTCGGCAGCATCGTTGGTAAGTGGATGAAACGATAGCGAGCATCTTTGGCGAGGGAGGAGATACCGAATTGGATACTTCGACCATTGAGGTGAAGTACGGAACATCCGGCCTAAAGGTAGACATTCCCACCCGCAATCTCTTGGGTACACTCACGCCGTCCGACCCTGTGCTCCCCCCCTCCGAGAACGGGGAGATCGAACGCGCGCTTGAGAATCCCAAGGGATCGCCCCGGCTCGAGGAGATGGTCCAGCCCGGGATGAACGTGGTGATAATGGCCAGCGACATCACGCGGCCTTCGCCTACGGCCAAACTCCTCCCTCCGCTCATTGGCAGACTGAACGGGGCCGGAGTCAAGGACTCCCAGATAACCGTCATGTTCGGGATGGGCATCCACCGGAGTCACACGACGGAAGAGAAGAAGGCTCTGGTTGGCGCCGATATCTTCCGGCGTGTGAGGTGTGTAGACAGCACGGAGTCAGGCGACTTTGTTTTGGTCGGCACCACGTCGAGAGGCACACCTGTCGAAGTCAACAGGCTGGTAAGCGAGTGCGACTTCCTCATAGGGACGGGGAACGTCGAATACCACTACTTCGCGGGCTACTCCGGGGGAGCCAAGGCCATACTCCCGGGCGCCTGCAGCAGGCGTACCGTCGAAGCCAACCACTCGATGCAGCTCTTACCGGGCGCCGAGACAGGTTCATATGAAGATAACCCGGTCCGGCAAGACATAGAAGAAGCCGGCAGGATGGTGGGACTGGATTTCATCTTAAACGTGGTGCTCGATCCGGCAAAGAGGATAGTCCGGGCGGTGGCAGGCCATCCGGTGATCGCTCACGAAGAAGCCCGTAAGGTAACCGACGCCGTCTACGGGGTGGAGATCGAGAAGAAGGCCGACATCGTCATCGCTTCGCCCGGGGGGCGGCCCAAGGACATGAACCTGTACCAGGCACAGAAGGGCCTGGAGAACGCGAAGTACGCCGTGCGTGAGGGAGGCGTCATCATCCTCACGGCCGAGTGTCCCGAAGGACTCGGAGAAGACAACTTCGAGAGGTACATGACCGGGATGGAGCTCGATGAGATCATTGAGTCGGTCCGCCGGAAATTCGTCCTCGGCGCACACAAGGCGGCGGCTGTCGCGCGGGTGCTTAAGAAGGCAGATGTCTACCTGGTTTCTGCCATGGAAGAGACGATGGTGAAGCGGTGCCGGCTTATGCCCTTCGCCGGGCTGGAAGAGGCTCTCGACCGCGCGTTCTCGGTACTGGGAGTAGACGCCACCGTGTGGGTGATGCCGTACGCAGGCTCGACCGTACCCAGGTACCGCCCGCGCATTACATGAGAGATTCTGCCAAGTTAGTTACTCTATAGATTTAGGAAAGGACGTTATGCCGTGACAGCAAAGATCTACTCGTTCTACACAGCAGGACGCATAATAGGCGGTCCCGGGAGCGTCAAGGAGATCGGACAGCATATTTCGGCTTTTGGAGCGTCGAAGGCCCTCGTCGTGACTGACCCGGGCGTCGCCAAGACGGGGCTTCCTGATAAGGTGAGGCAACTTATGGAAGAGTCCGGCGTGAAGACCGGTCTCCTTTCGGATGTCATAGCGGAGCCTCCCATTGGACAGGTAGATGAGCTATACGAGCGCGTGAAGGACGAAGGTTACCAGGTCCTCGTCGGAATCGGCGGCGGTAGTTCTCTGGATATGACCAAATTGCTTGCCGCCAGGATGACCAACGACTGCTCGGTTTCTGAATTCCTCGGTATTGAGAAGGTAAAGAAGCCGGCGCTGCCGATGGTGCTCATTCCTACTACGGCCGGGACCGGCTCCGAAGTCACCCCCAACGCGATTGTCACCTTGCCGGATCAAGAACTTAAAGTGGGTATCGTGTCCAAGCACTTCCTCCCGGACCTGGTGATACTTGACCCAGAGCTTACGCTGGGTCTGCCTCCAAAGCTCACCGCGGCAACGGGCATGGACGCCTTCATCCATTCCCTCGAGTCTTTCATATCGACCAAGGCCAACCCTCTGAGTGACGCCTTCGCCTTGAGGTCCATGAGGCTCATCGGCCGGAACATACGCAAGGCTTTTACCCACGGTGACGACCTCGAGGCCAGGCACGCGATGCTTATGGGTTCGACCTTAGGCGGGATGGCGCTCACCGCCGCCGGAACCGCAGCCGTTCACGCCCTTGCGTATCCCTTGGGCGGGAAATTCGGTGTGCCTCACGGTGTAGCAAATGCGATGCTTCTGGTGCCTGTCATGGAGTACAACTTCGACGCCGTAAAACCGAGCCTGGCCGAAGTTGCCGATGCCATGGGGATAGACACCGAAGGAAGGACTATCGATTCTCGCGCCAAGGCCGTCATGGAAGAACTCCGCGCGCTCGTTAAAGACCTGGAGATCCCCACGAACATGGGCGCCTTCGGAGTGACCGAAGGAGACCTTGATTTCCTTGCTCAATCGGCATCGAAGGTCACGCGGCTCCTTGGGAACAACCCCAAAGAGATGTCGGTGGAAGACATAAGAGAAGTGTACAGCAAACTCTTGTAACGTATGTTGCCGGAGAGAGAGCAGGGGGCTTGTTTTGTGGAAGGGCTTCTGGGAG
This sequence comes from Candidatus Fermentithermobacillaceae bacterium UBA3951, assembly GCA_002385465.1. GTDB lineage: Bacteria > Bacillota > Sulfobacillia > Fermentithermobacillales > Fermentithermobacillaceae > UBA3951. Next base: position 16,455 of record DGDN01000049.1, on the reverse strand, counting down.
TCGTGCACTATGCCTTGTTTCCCGATTCGTGTTCGGGGGAATGGGACCCGACCGGGTCCCTCGATGTCATCCTTGAAGATAGCGCATTTGGGGCCATAGAGCTCACGTGGATAAAGGACCGAGCGACAAGGCGCAAGGTCGCCGAAAAACTCACAGGCAGCGGCTTTCAAGTCATGTTCTCAGGAGGCCCTCCGTTTTCCGGTAGCGGTCTCAGTCTGTCGAGTGTAGACGAAAGCCGCAGGCTGCAGGCCGTAGAGTTTGCCAAGTACCTGGTGGATATGGGGTGTGAACTCGACGGCCGCAACCTGTTGGTCCCCAGCGGGCCCGATCCCGGAGAAGCATTGCGCCCTCTGGCTCTCCAATCCCTGCTCAAGTCCCTGGAAGAGGTCTGCGAGTATGCCCGCGAGCGTCGGCCTGAGAGGCCGGTTGTGGTGTGCCTTGAGCCCTTTGACCGCGAGGTAGACTGTCGCCAGCTGGTAGGGAGCACGCGCCTCGCCAGAGACGTAGTCGAAAAGGTCAGGGAAAGGTACCAAAACTGCGGCATCACCTTGGATATGTCGCACGTCGCCCAACTCGGCGAGGATTTGGAGCAAGCCACTCAAGACGCCGGAGATTGTCTCGTACACGCCCATGTCGCTAACTGTGTTCTGGACCCAAGAGACCCCCTATATGGGGACAAGCACCCGCCCTTCGGAGTCCCGGGAGGCGTGTACACCATGGATGATGCCGTTAGGTACATCGACCTTCTTGAGCAAAGCGGGTTTTTTACCCGTCCGTGTCCTTACGGGAGGCCGGTGGTCAGCATAGAGGTGCGCCCCGGCACTGCTCACCCCGTCGAAATCTTGGAAGAGTTCAAGAGCTATGTCGGAGCCCGGTTTACGGCACG
>DGDN01000049.1:10854-15346 GCA_002385465.1 Candidatus Fermentithermobacillaceae bacterium UBA3951 | reverse complement strand
TCCTTCATACCGGTCTCACAACCGTCCCGGTGATCGGTCGCCTGATCAAAGAGATCTTGTCGCCGGATATAGTCGTCCGAAACGTCGTTGACGACAGCCTTCTGATAGATACGAGGAAGGCGGGTTATATGACAGAAGATGTAGCCAAGCGCATCGTGTCTTATGTCAAGTTGGCAGAGAGCCACGGTTCAGACTGCGTGCTCTTCGCCTGCTCTTCTGTCGGACCGGCGGCCGACATGGCGAGAGAAGAGGTCAAGATCCCGGTACTCAAGATCGATGAACCGATGGCAGAGGCGGCTGTGACCAGAGGTCGCCGTATCGCAGTAGTCGCGACTGTGAGCACCACGCTCAAGCCAACCTGCGAGCTGATTGAGAAGGCTGCCAAAGAAAAAGGTGCCCAGGTAGAAATAAAGACCTTCTTTAGCGACAAAGCGTTTGACGTCTTGAGCGCGGGCGATGTGGCCGAGCACAACAGGCTGCTTATCGGCGACATCGAAAAGGCTGCGTCCGAGTACGATGTGGTTGTGTTGGCCCAAGCTTCAATGACAAACATCCTTCCCGATCTTCCGGAAGATGTCTCGCGCAAGGTCTTGACCAGCCCGAGGCTGGGAGTCCTCCGTGTGGCCGAGGTAATGAAGGGCTAGAAACTCTTTATGGAGATGATCCGATTGGCGCAGAAACCGTACGTCGCTGAGGACCTCCTCAAGATGAAATGGGTTGGGGCTCCCAGGATGTCTCCTTGCGGTAGGTTCGTTGCTTTCGTCGTCACCGAAGTCCTGGAAAAGGAAAACTCCTATGCTTCTTCCATCTGGCTTTACGACTCATCTGTCGGGGACTACGAGCCGCTGGCTATAAGGCAGATTACCTATCGCGGCGGCAAGACCAAAGGTCGGGATCAAAGACCTAAGTGGTCTCCCGATGGGAGGATGATAGCGTTTCTTTCGGACAGAGCAGGGTCGAACCAGCTTTACTTGCTGGATATGGCAGGCGGTGAAGCCCTTAAGGTCACCGACATGCCCAAGGGCGTAAGCGACTTCGACTGGTTGGGGTGCGACTCACTGGTCTTCTGCGCCAAAGAGGACGAAGAGAAGCCTAAGTTCCGGGAAGGGGCAACCGCAAGGCGGATCACAACCCTCCGGTACAAGTTCAACGGAGTCGGATACCTAGACGGCCTGCATACGCAGCTTTGGAGCGTCAGGTTGGAAAGGCCCGCCGGAGGTAAGGAAAAGCCAGCCGGGGATTCCGGCGAGCTCGGTGAGGCTTGTTTGGAAAGGACCGGGGCGCCGAATCCCTACGCCCCCCGCCGCCTGACCGGCGGTCCCTATGATTGCAGCTCGCCTTGCGCATCTCCTTCAGGGAGGTACGTGGCATTTGTCTCCAAGAGGACCGAAGACGAGATGGCCTTCTATAGCGACCTTTACCTCCTTGGCTCCGAAACGGGAGAACTCAAGAAACTGACCGCCAGCCTGGGGCAAGTGAGAGGACCAGTGTTCGCGCCGGACGAGAGCGCTGTCTACTACATTGGCCACGAAAAAGGAGAGACGTATCCGGGCGGGTATCCCGAGATCTGGAGAGTCGATCTCAAGACGCTTGAGCGAAAAGCGATTTCAACAGGGTTCCCGTACCTCGTAGCCGGGGGGATCGGCGGAGACGTGGGGCCCGACCAGGGGAATACGGGGCTCAAAGTCTCATCGTGCGGAGAATTCCTCTACTTCACTGCAGTAGACGGAGGTTCTTCGTATCTCTACCGCCTACCGGCAGATGGTGGTGCGTGGGAGAAGGTCTACGGCGAAGGCCAGATGGTCGTGAAGTCCTATGATGTGGCGGGCGGGAAAGTTGTTTTGAACAAGGCCACCCCGGTTACAATGGGCGACCTGTGGTACGGTAACTTGCCGGATAGTACTCCAACCACCGGGTCCCAGGAGTATGCTTCCGAGGAGGCAGGTGTAGGCTCAGGTGGCTCGTCTGGTACCACATCGACCGCCGAGTCCCGGGACATCTCCCTGGACGGCGTCGAGGTGCGTGAGGGCGATCCGAACGAGCACCCTCTCAAGATGATCACGGGGTTCAACAGCAAACTTGCCTCGGAGAGATACGCAGGATGGCCGAAACGCGTTACGTTCAACCACCCCGACGGGACGGTCCTTGAGGGCTGGGTTATCCTGCCCAACGGGTTCGAAAAGGGTAAGAAGTACCCGCTCATAATGGAGATCCACGGCGGCCCGCACACGACCTACGGCAACGTGTTTTTCCATGAGTTCCAGATGCTCGCCGGGCACGGTTTCGGTGTCTTCTACACCAATCCCAGGGGCAGTATGGGGTACGGGGAGGAGTTCGCCCGGGTCGTCGTCGGCGACTGGTGCGGGGTAGACGCTGAGGACCTTGAGTTCATGGCAAGGGAAGCTCTCCGCATGTTTGACTGGGTCGATCCCGAGCGGTTTGGGGTAACCGGCGGGAGCCAGGGAGGCTACTTTACCAACTGGCTCATCGGGCATACAGACCTCTTTGCCGCGGCCGTCACCCAAAGGAGCATGTCCAACCTTTACAGCAAGTACGGGGTTGCAGATAATGGGTGGTCCCACGATAGAGCCGGGATGGGCGGCAAGGACCTCTGGGAGCACGAAGATCTCATCATGGAGAGGTCTCCCATACGGTACGCCCCCAACGTCAAGACGCCGACCCTGATTATCCACAGCGACCAAGACCACCGTTGTCCCCTGGAACAGGCCGAGCAGTGGTATGTGGCGCTTAGGAGGCTCGGAGTAACCACTGAGATGCTCCTGTTCCACGGCGAGAACCACGAGCTTTCGCGGAGCGGCAAGCCCGCCAACAGGATAGTGAGGCTGGAAGCGATTCTCGAGTGGTTTGAGAGGTTTTTGAAGTAGCCTCAGAAGAGGTAGGTTCGTATGTAGAATCATAAGTAGCCGCATATGTAGGCTTATAAGGTAAGCTCAGAAGTGGGCTCAGAAGTAGGTTCACGAAAGGCTCACAAGTAGCTTCATAAGCAAACTCATAAGTAGGCTCCGAAGTACAGTAGGCTCATAAGTAGCTTCACAAGTAAGCTCATGAGTAGGCTCCGAAGTAGGCTGTAGACCCGATTAGTTCCCGGCCCCGTGGGATATCCGTATATCCCGTGGGGCCGGCTCTCTTTTTTGTACTAGTATAGATCCCCATGCACCCCTATGAAGCTTGCGCTTCTCTGGGCTCATGCGCGGACCGACCTGAGAAGTCCTATGATGCACGGGTGCAATGGAGATGAGCGCTAGTTATGGCTCTGCTCCAAGGAGAAGGTCCGGCTCTTCTCGAAACACTGGGTAACCGGAGGCGCTGAGCGATACAGGCGCACGTAGTGTACCGGGCAACCGGCTATTCCGGCAACTGAGTATACTGGGTAATCGAGTATATCGGGCAGCCGAGCATGTTGGGCAACTGAGTATATTGAGCAGCCGCGTAAATTTGGCACCGAGTACATTGGGCACCCGAGTGTGTTGGGCAACCGGAAGCACTAAATAGGCCAAAGTGCCGGAGAACCTGAGGTGGTTGGCTTGGAGCTGGGCGAGCTCATAGGTCGAGGCTACCAATGTGACGTGTTTGCTCTGGGTGAAGACAAGGTCCTGAAGGTCTTCAAGCCTCGGGCGGATCGCTCGTGGATTGAGCGGGAGTTCCAAGTGACTCGCCTCCTTCATGGGGCCGGCCTACCTGTCCCCGCCGTATTCGACATCGTAGAACTAGATGGTAGGACCGGGATCGTGTACGAACGAATCCACGGTCCTCTGATCAGCGATGCTGTCCTGGCCAGCCCGGGGCAATTGGAGTCCCTTGCCCGTGGCATGGCCGAACTCCACGCCGCCATTCATTCAGTGAGCATCAAGGAACTGCCCTCGCAGCGGGCGAGGTTTGTGAGACGCATCAAAGGTTTGCTGGTGCTTACCAGGGAGGAAAGGGAAGCCCTGCTAGGTCTGCTCAACAGACTTCCCGATGGCAACGCTGCCTGCCACGGCGACCTCAACCTCAACAACGTGATTGTTTCTCCCAAGGGCATGGTGGCCATAGACTGGGACAACGGATGCCGCGGCAATCCAGTGGCCGACGTTGCCCGCACAGTCCTCCTCCTAAACAACGCCCATTGTCATTCCACAGACTCCTCACAGAGAGAAACCGTTCAGGTCCTTGCCAGGCGCTTCAGGAACGAATACCTGGACGCGTATTTCAAAATGGCGGGAGGAGGCCTCGACCTAAGGACTGCTGCTTCAATCGTCGAGTGGATTATCCCCGTAGCAGCCGTCAGGCTGGACGAAAACATAGTACAGGAGCAAAGCGCTTTGCTTGAGACCGTCCGGAAAGGCCTCTAGGAGCTCCGTCCCTCTGACTGACTCTCTCGTTTTCGGGATTGTGATCTCACGGGGATTTTGACAATTCGATGGACGGTCAAGCCAGATTGTTCTCCTCGGGTTGTTCTTCTCGGGTTGTTCTCCTCGGGTGGACGGAGAAA
>DGDN01000049.1:0-10633 GCA_002385465.1 Candidatus Fermentithermobacillaceae bacterium UBA3951 | reverse complement strand
AAGGCCGAAAAACCCCGACAGTCACGAGCGTACGGCGGATGGGATCGGACGGTTCGCCTGGGATTGACTGGTGCAATCGGACGATCTGGAATGATGGACGGGTACATTCGGACGATCGGGGATGACCGACAAACAAGATCGGACAATCCGGGATGACGGACGGGTACATTGAGACGATCCTGCGGTCAATGGCCGAAAAAACTGAACGATCCGCGCCGACAGGCCGCCGAAATCGGTCGGTCGAGGATGATGGGCGGCTAAGACCCTATGTTCAGCTGCGATGAGCGGCAAAACTAAACGTCCATACGGAGAACCCATGGAATACGAAACGGCCAGGCACACCTTGCAGTGTGCCTGGCCGTATTGCTAGACATTCCGGTGAGTCACGGTCGTCCAACGTACGATCTACCGTGGCTCACCAATCACCGTTCCGTGTCTACTTCAGTATCCCGAGCCAGTCTCCCAAGAGATACTGCAACCGGCCGATAAGAAGCGAGAGCCTACCCATCACGGTGTTCGAGAACGCCGAGCCAAAGGCGATCATCATGGTATACCGGCCGATTTGGGAAGTTACCTTCAAGGCTCCCTTCTGCTCCTTGGTGAAGAAGAAGTAGGTTATGGTGCTCAGAGAACCTATGAAGATCACGAGAACGTTCACTGAGTCAATCGGCACGAAAGCGCCTCGTATCTGCCCGATCAGGTCGGACTGGGCGAAACGAGTGAACGCGAGCCCGGTACCGACGCCAACAAGGAACGCCGAGGGAATCCTGTTAAGCCACCTAACTTGCGACGGCAGGAACCTCGAATAGAGAAGGATCCCCAGCGCCAGCGGGATAATCACCACGAACCGGCCTTCCTTTGTGAGGGGAGTTATGGCCATGTTCTTGACGTTCAGCCATCCCATGACTATTGCCTGACCGGCGGCAAGCCCGACGTACAGGTGTTCGGCCAGCCTGTAGAAGGGGTTCTCCTTAAAGAGAATGCTAAGGAATGACAGCGTGAGAAACGCGCCGACCCAGATTCCTAGAGTATCCATTTATCTCACCCCTCCTTTGGCGGATGCGGCTTTGCTCCTCTTTACGGCCACCTCTCCGATGTTGCCGAGTACGATCAGGACGGCGATGAGAAGGTGGGCCGCCGACTGGGCGTCCATGGCAGCCGTGGCCGGCCCTGGCATATCCAGCAGCTTCTCATACTCCGCCGCGCCGCGCAGGCTACCCAGGTAGCCCTGTATCTGCTTGGCATCCGAATAGGACTGGTAACGAGAGATCTGCGAGCCGATAGCGCCGCCCGTGAGCGGCTTGTTGTAAGGGCCCTGGAAGTACTGGATATAGGGCAAGATGCTGCCCGTAGCGATGTCGATGAAAAGGTCGACATCCGCCGCAGTCTTCACGCCCTGGAAAATCGGCATGCTCGATGTCGGCGTGCCGAAGTAGTCCACGGCCACGAATCCCGGGATGTCCGTGGCGAACGACGCCAGCGCGGCTTCCCCGCCTGCGAAGAATCCCAGGTTGACGTAGTCGGTTCCGTAGGTCTTGCCTCGCTCGGCCCATTTCGACCAGGCCTTGTCTGCGAAGGCGGGACCCTGCTGGGTGATTGAGCAGGCGATGACCCGCGCTCCCTTCAGCATGGCATGGTCAAAGAAGACCTCGGACTGGGGATGAACCTCGGCGGCACCGCCGGTGTCGTAGTCGAACCCGAATACGACGACGTCTCCGGGTTCAAGCTTATCGACTGCGGCGAAAGCCTTCCTGGTTTCCTCAGTCACTGCGAACGGAAGGCCGATGGGCCTTATGAGCGGGAGGGAGACCAGGACCGCCACCAGCACGTAGATGAAACGCCTGTCGATGTTCAGAAGTTTCTCCATGACTTCTCCCTCCTAATTCCCAAGGTAGCCCCGGTCGAGCCCTGTGAGGACGCGAAGTCCCGAGGCCATTACGCCAACTGCCGAGCATATGATGATGCCTCTCATGCCGGCGACGTTGGGCACGTTGATGATCCAATTTGCTATCTCAGGCAGGTAAGGTGAGATGGCGTCTCCCAGGGGGGCTCTCCCCAAGAGCACTATGAGACCTGCGCCCAAGAGGATGCCCGCCTCAAGGCTCCTAGCCCTGAATGCCCGGTAGCCTGCCGACGAGATATAGAACGCCAGTGACGCGTAAACGGCTGCACCCAAAGGGTTCAGCATGTTGTCGAAAGCGAAGACATAACCCGGGTCTTGCGTGCCGTAGGCTATCCCTCGGAAAACCATGAAGAAGAGCCCCAAGAGCAAGACCAGGCTGTTTATCCATCCCGAAGTGCGTTTCACGATGTTCCTGCCGTGGAGACGGATAAGTGAAACGCCTCCGATTCCGAGCGCGAACGCCGACACAATGACCGTCCAATTCTGCAGGCCCTTCGAGGTGGTCTGTATGAATGGCGCTGAGACCGAGAAATCCAAGATCATGAAGAGCCCCGCCAGAAAGCAGATCACAACAGGGAGTGTATGCTTCACCGTATATCCACCTCCTACTTAGCCATTAGCTTGGTCAAGAAGTCCGATCCGAAGGTCATAAATAGGGCTCCTGCCGCAAGGAGAAGAGCCGCTGCCATCTTGGCGATGTCCTGGCCTGCAAGGGAACCCATCATTGTGGGCTCTCTATCCAGATAGCTGGACACGGCGTAGACTTCCTCGCCGATGAGGCAGTAGTCGCATGCGACCGCGAAAAACGGGATCTGAGGCATAACGGCAGTTCCGGCGATCTGGATGGCTCCAACGGAGTGCCCGGTTTCCGCCAGGATCAGGCTTTCCGCGGTGAAGTAGCCTATCATGATGTTTGCCGCTACCTTCTCGCGGGTTATTGTTCCAACCGCGGCGGTCGTGAACGCCCACTGTGCAGGCGAAAGGAACCTTACGGTAGACGGCGTGTACTCATCGAGTTTTCCGGCCTCAAGGTACGAGGAGCGGACGACTTCGTCTGCGATGTTGAATGTCTCCGCGGCGCCCACGCTAACCACAAGTGGCGTAGAGTACTGGGCGGTCTTGCGTGACACGTAACGCAGAACCGAGATGCCGGCCATGATCATCGGGCTTGTCGCTGCGCCGGTGACACTCGCCGCTCCCGGAGTCTGGTGGACGGGTTTGCCCAGCTCGGTGGCCCGCCCAATGGCTTCGTCGATGGCGTCCAACCCGGCGATTCGCCTGATGAACGGCAGCTTGCCGGACCGGGCCTTCATGACTTGCCAGAAGAAAAGGACAGCAAAAACAGCCATAGAGACCACAATCGAGATCCTACCTTGGATTAACATCCACAACCCTCCCAAGAAGAGCTGAATTCACAATCTACATCTACGTGCCTACTACGAGTTCCAGGACTTCCCCACGCGGTAGTCCGGGTATCACCTCCGCTATTTGCAGGATGGATACTCGACTAATATAGCAGATTGTCGGCATGTGATTAACTGGAAATCCGCAGGTAGAGGCCCAATTCTTGTGAAAAGCGGTCCGCCGGGCGGAGAGTTGGTGGAACATTTTGGACATTGTAAGAAACGCTTTCCAAGGCATGAGGAGCCTGGCACCTGTCCCTTGACAATCCAAGAGTTGTCGGGATTCAATGGATTTAAACAACCGGTTAGTCATACATGGCTGAGGGACTGGTTGACTCTGGCGGAGAGAGCGGAGGACATCCGTCCCGGCGACAGGAGTGTTGGACGTGCCCTTTGTGAAAGACGTAACGGAAGAAACCAAGAGCAGGATTATAAGCGTCGCCAAGCGCCACTTTTCCGAGAAGGGGTTCGATGCGGCCAGGGTCGATGAGATCGCCAAGGATGCAGGGGTGAACAAGGCGCTCATCTACTACTACTTTGAGAGCAAAGAGGCCATACTGGACCACCTCATACAGAAGCTGTTCGATGATATCTCTTCACTTGCATTGGCGTTTGTGGAAGAGCATGTCGTCGCCATGATCGAGCAAGGGCGGCTCGACATCGAGAGCGACCGCTGGCGGTTTGCATCCGAGGAGGATATCCAGAGCTTCTACAAGGCCTGCCTGCAATACACCGAGAAGGTCGTTGATTTCTCCCTGTCAAATCGAGGCGTCGTACGAATCGTAATCTTTGAATCCCTGAAACACGGAAAGCATAAGAACGCGCTCTTTAGGCTGCTCGATATGCTCTACAACAAGAATGAGAGCCCCCTCTACAGGACGATCTGGAGCAGAGACCACGACTTCGACTACACACCGGAGGCCGTTGTGTTCAAGTTCTTTTTCGGGTTTTTCCCCGTCTTCAACTTCGCCGCTCACTTTGATGCCTATGTCCAGTCCAGCGGGTTGACCGAGAGCGAGGTCCGGGATTCTTTTATGCGAAGCTATCAGAAGATCGTGTCTATGTATTTCAGAGGAAAGGAAATCGTACTGTAGGAGGTTTGTAAGTATCAGGTGGCCGGTCGGCCGGCGACAAGAAGTAAGCGTCAGGATTGAGGTCATAGACAAGGGGCAAAGCCCGAGGCTCGGACACAGGCGAAAGGGAGGTGACCGGATATCTCCGGTGCTCAGAGCCGGGAGAAAGGCATAGGTCTAGGAGTAGGGAGGTCTGCGTATAGTTAACTAAACGTTTAGGCAACAGAGATAGACAACCACTCCGGCACACTAAAGCAAGACGGGAGGGTTAATCGTGAGGAGAGCTCGCAACACGACGTTGGACTTGCTATTTCGCTATCTGTCAGACAAGCCGATGGCAAAGCTGCCGACCATCCTTTCCTTGGCGCAGCAGTTAGACAGGGGTCAGATATACGCAGGTCAGATCAAAGGGCTGCGCGAGTTGCTATCCGACCCTCAAGGAGTATGGTACCGGTTTACGGAAAGACTGCTGGAGGAAGTGGACCCCAAGTGTTTGAGGAGTCTCGTTGAGTGCCTTGTGTTTAACGCCACGCTTGACGGAAGGGCGACTGCCAGAGAGATTGAAAAAAAGTATGACTGCAATGTTCCCTGGGCCATCTTGATGGACCCTACAAGCGCATGCAATCTAAGCTGTACCGGCTGCTGGGCTGCGCAATACGGGCACAAGAACAGCCTATCATTAGATACACTTGATTCTGTTATCCGCCAGGGCAAAGAGCTGGGTATCCACTTCTACATCTACTCAGGGGGAGAACCGCTGGTACGGAAGGACGACCTAATCCACCTCTCCGAAAAGCACGATGACTGCTACTTCATGGCCTTCACCAACGGGACGTTGGTGGATGATGAATTCTGCAAAGAACTCGCGCGTGTAGGCAACTTCGCTCTCGCTTTTTCCATTGAGGGTGACGAGAAAGCCACCGACATGCGCCGGGGTCCGGGCACTTACCGCAGGGTGGTAGAAGCAATGGAGCGGATGCGGGCGCACAACCTCTTGTTTGGATACTCAACTTGCTACCACCGCTACAATACCGATAGCGTTGGCTCGGACGAGTTCGTGGATGACATGATCGAGAGAGGCTGCCGCTTTGTATGGAACTTCACGTACATCCCGGTAGGCAAAGAGGCCGTGACAGACCTCATGGCTACACCGGAACAGCGAGCGTACATGTACCACCGCGTTCGTGAGATCCGCCGGACGAAACCGATTTTCGCCCTGGATTTCTGGAACGATGGCGAGTATACCGCAGGATGCATTGCGGGCGGGCGTTGTTACCTGCACATCAACGCATCCGGCGATGTTGAGCCGTGCGCGTTTATCCACTACTCCAATGTGAACATCCATGACGTTACGCTCCTTGAGGCCCTTAAGTCGCCGCTTTTCATGGCGTACAGGAGAAGGCAGCCGTTCAACCAGAACCATCTGCGGCCGTGCCCGCTCCTGGACAATCCGGATGCGCTCGTCGCCATGGTCCGGGAGACGGGGGCAAAATCCACCGAGATGCTGGCGCCTGAAGACGTGGAAGTCTTATGCGGTAAGACGCGTCCGGCGGCTAAGAAATGGGCTCCTACGGCCGACGAACTCTGGGCGAGATCGAGAGGGGTCCGGGTAGAAAAAGCGGTCGGATAGAAGTTGGGTAGTAGTTCGTTAGTAGATGTACGTAGGGCCGAAAGCAGAACGTTCGCGAGACAGGCTGCGGGTGCCCATCGAACCTGAGAAGTGCGATGGGCACCCAAACATTTAAGCCACGATTGTAAAATAGGTGACCACGGATAGGATCACCGATGTAGCTAGCATCGCCAGGAAGGGTTTGGCGAGCTTCCCTCCACTTAGCGCCTTAAGGCTGACATTTAGGCCAAGGCCGACCATGGCAGCCGTCAGCATGTAAGACCCCAACTGAGTCAGGGTGCTGTGGAGAACAGCGCTCATCTGGGTATAGGATCCCAGGATGCTGCATCCGATGAAGCCGACCAAGAACCAAGGGAACTCGACCCTGGTCTTGCCCTTGACCTCATGGCCCTCATTATCCCGTTGCTTCTTGAGATACATGAGCAGAAAGCACAAGGGAATGAGCAGAAGCACGCGTCCTAGTTTGGCGAGGAGAGCCACGGCAAGGGCATCGTTCCCGCCCGGAGAAGCCGCGGCCGCAACGTGGGCGATCTCGTGGAGGCTGACTCCGGCCCAGGTGCCGTATTGGGTGGGGCTGAGCGGAAGGAGCGGCCTGATCAAAGAGTAAGTGATGGCAAATACCGTGCCTGTCAGGGCTATCATCCCTACGCTGACGGCTGTGTCATCTTCTTTCGCCCGGATGATGGGAGAGACCGCAGCTATGGCCGCAGCCCCGCACACGCCCGTGCCAACGCTCAAGAGCAGGGAGATGTTCTCATCGGCTTTCAGCCACTTGGATATCAACATGGTAAGGAGGATGGCACCTGCTACGGTGCCCAGATCTCGAACAAGCAGTCCCAGCCCCTCGCTGAGCACCGTGGCAAGGTCGAGCCGGAAGCCAAAGAGCACTATCGCGAGGCGGAGGCCTGTCCTGGCCGTGAACTGTATCCCGCTTCGCAGACCCTCCGGGTACCCTGCTAATTGCCTATAGACCACGGCCATCAAGATCGCCAGGACCATGGAGCCCAGTCTTGATAGGACCGGTAGTCTAGCCGCCTGAATCCCGAGGGCTGCGATTGCGGCGGTGAAAGCGATCCCTCCGAAAAGCATCGACCAATCCCCGCGACCCCTTTTTCCGTCCGCCAACTCCGACACTCCTATCGTGGTGATGTTAAGCAGCAACAACGTGACTAATACCGCATACCGGTTCGGCACACGGCCCCATTATACTCGTTCGGAGTGCTCTCCGGTGGTATGGTTGTGCCTGCCGGGCTACTGGCGGAGCGTCGTTTAACTCTTCCGATTTGTAGCCCGGCCGGGCAGGGTAGCAGCATTCAGTCGTGGATGGCCGTCAGCGTTTCGTCAGTCAATGTACTCTGAAGGTACGCTTTAGAAAGTCTGCGCCGCCTGGCAGTGCATCAGCGTTTCGCGTCAATCAAGAACGCGCCCAGAGCGCTGTCTATCACTGAGATATGGTTTACCAGCCAGTCTGAGAGAAGGCGCTGGGATTGTATAGCCAGGGAGGAGCTGGGCCCCTCTTGCGCGAGGCGGTCTCTAAGTCCCTTCACTCTCTCGGTGAAGAAAAGGTGTTGTTGCCGGTGGTGGGTAAAGCCCGGATATGCGTGTTCTCTCATTATCCGCTCTTCGGAGCTAAAGTGAAAGACGACATAGTCTGCGAGGAAGTCCAGCGTCTCGGTTACCTCGTCTTTGCCCTTGCCTTTCGCCATGGCGGAAAGCAAACCGGCGACGCGGCTTATCAGTTCCTTATGCTGGTTGTCAATTTCGTCTACGCCGACCGAGAGTTCATCAGTCCACTTAAGCATGTGTTCACACTCCCGCTTCGCTATCTACGCACGCATATTCCGGGTGCGTGCGGTAGACATGTATTTGAAGCTACTATCGAAAGGAAGGCGCAGGTATGAAGACCGGTCCCGGATTCCTACATTTCCTGGATGAGCAGGTCTTGGCGGTGCTACACCAGAAATCCATTGTTGGTTCGTCAGTTGGCATTAGTTAGTCAGTTCTTCATTAATTCGTCAGTTCGTCGGCGACCGAGAAGCGACGGAGCATTAGCTCCGTTACAAGACCGGGTTGGAGGGATCTATATGTCTGACATGGTTCGTCTCGATGAAGGGCTTGCCTTCATGCTGAAGTACGAAAACGTTGCGTGGTATGAGGACGGAAAAGTCCGCATCCTGGACAGGAGGACATACCCCGTCAAGGTCGAGTACGTCGAGTGTACCCGCCACGAGGAAGTGGCCCGGGCCATCGCGGATATGGTCACCCAGAGCGGGGGGCCTTACACGGCGGCGGCAATGGGTATGGCTCTGGCAGCCCATGAAGCCCGGGGGATGTCTGAACCTGACTTCATTCGACACATGACGGATGCGGCCTACACCTTGTCGCACGCCAGGCCGACCACGTCCAGGAAGATGGAAGCGGTGACGGCGAGCTGCCTGTCCAAAGCCAAAGAGGCCCTGAGGCAGGGGAGACGTGTGGATGAAGCGGTCTTCCTTCACGCCATTGAGCTAACCAACCTCCGGTACGAAGAGTCTCGGAAGGCCGCCAAATACCTGGTTGACAAGATCCCCCGGAACGGCACAATCATGACTCAGTGCTTCGCCGAGACCGTGATAGGTATGATCCTCCGGGAGTGCAGGGAGCGGGGCAATAACGTAAAGGTGATATGCCCGGAGACCCGCCCGTACTTCCAGGGTTCGCGACTTACTGCAAGCGTGGCCTACGACATGGGGTTCGACGTTACCGTGATTTCCGACAACATGCCGGGGTACGTCATGAAAGCCAAGGATGTCGACCTTTTCACCTCCGCGGCCGACGTCATATGTATGGACGGCCACATAGTCAACAAGATAGGCACCTTCCAGATAGCCCTGGCTGCAAGCCATTGGGGTATCCCGTACTACGTCACCGGCACTCCCGACCGAAGACACCCGACGATTGATACTGTGAAGATAGAGGAGAGAGACGGGGATTTGGTCTTGGAGGCCATGGGTGTCCGCACAGCCATGGAGGGCGTCAAAGGGTATTATCCTGCGTTTGACATAACGCCGCCTGAGCTCTGCCAAGGTGTTGTTACGGATAAGGGGATCTACTCGCCTTTTGAGTTGGGGAGGTATTTCGAATAGAAAGGTGAGGAGCGCTCCGAGTCAGCCAAAGCCAGCCGAACTCAGGGCGAGGAGGAACTGAGGCTACAGCAGACTCGCGATCACACGGCCCGTGATATGGCGAAGTCGGTCGAGGCCGCAAATGGAACGACCGGCAGCCCCAGCAAGGCCTCGAAGGAGAAGGGCAAGTTGTACCACGAGCATTTGGTGGATAGGCTGGTCCAGGTGGTGAACAGGCTCAGAAGTCGTTGAGGTCTTGTCCGGCAACAGGAACGATAGATGCCGAACTGGTCGAACGGGCCATCGCGATATTCGAAGAACGGCAAGGAGAGTTAGCCATAGGGAAGTCTGAGCAAAGCCCGAGCATGCATTGCCCGGCCAATCGAGCGTTTGGTATTCCACCCTTCAGGACGTCTTTCATGTAACATGTATGCGACCAAGTAGAACGCGGAAGAAGATGCGCAACAAGGGAGGAACCGCCTATGCTCCAAAACCCAGTATGGCAAGCATTCCTGGCGACAGGATTTACGTGGTTTATGACCGCACTTGGGGCCGCGATGGTGTTCTTCTTTAAGACGATCAACAAGAAGGCCCTCGACCTCATGCTTGGTTTCGCGGCGGGTGTGATGACCGCGGCCAGCTGCTGGTCTCTGCTTCTGCCTTCGATCGAGATGTCCGAGGCTTCGGGTCTCATCAAGTGGCTCCCTCCGCTCGTAGGCTTCCTTCTCGGAGGGGCTTTCCTTTTTGTCGCTGATCTCTTGCTCCCTCACATGCACCCAGGCGGTTCGGTGACGGGGCCGGAAGGACTGAAGTCCGCGTGGAGGAGGACCGTCCTCCTCATCACGGCAATCACTCTCCACAACATCCCCGAAGGCCTTGCGGTAGGGGTCGCGCTCGGTGCGGCGGCAGCCGAGTTGCCGCACGCTTCGATAGGAGGGGCAATCGTCCTCGCCATTGGTATGGGGCTCCAGAACCTGCCTGAGGGCGCCGCGACCTCCATTCCCCTGAGGAGAGAGGGCATGTCTCGCTGGAAGAGCTTCTTGTACGGACAGGCTTCCGGGATAGTGGAACCAATCGCGGGCGTCCTGGGGGCATTGCTTACCGTGCGCGTGCGCGCCGTTCTGCCCTACGCTTTGGCCTTTGCCGCAGGAGCCATGATTTACGTCGTTATCGAGGAGCTGATCCCTGAAGCTCAGGCCTCGGGAGACTCCAACATCGCCACAATCGGGGCCATGCTAGGATTCGCCCTCATGATGGTGCTGGACGTGGCGCTGGGGTAGAGGCGTTCGGCGCAGCGATGGTCCTACACTCGGAACTGGATGTATGGGCCGCCAGCCGGGCTGATGGTTGCCGGCGCGCTATGACGCACCTCCGCGGAACCGCGCAGTCCATTGCCCCGGAGCCTCAAGTCCAAGATGACTAGCGGACCTTGATCCATGGCAGGTATTCCCATCCTCCGCGAAGAAACGGTAGGAACCGTCACAAAAAGGTGAACAAAGGGCTGTCTCTTATACACATCT
>DGDN01000096.1 GCA_002385465.1 Candidatus Fermentithermobacillaceae bacterium UBA3951 | reverse complement strand
CCGCCGTGAGAGGGCGGTGTCCTGGGCCTCTAGACGATGGGGCCACTTTCTGGCTGGGGGAGAAGGATTCGAACCTCCGCAGACAGATCCAGAGTCTGTTGGCCTACCACTAGCCGATCCCCCAACACAAGCATTTCTGATTATAGCATTTGAGATTTGGGCCTGCAACACACGACAATCTGCTTTTTGGCGTGCTACCTAACCCAGATCACTTCTTCTCTAGGTCTCAGATCCCTGGGCCCCCGCTCCTGGTCCGGATACCCGAGCGGCATCAGCGCAACGGGTTTCAGGTTGGCCGGGAGCTCCAGGATCTTGCGTACTTCGGTCTCGCGGAACGCTCCTACCCAGCACGTTCCCAGGCCATATGACACTGCCGCCAGCATCATGTTTTCGATGGCAGCTGCCGTATCCTGGAAAGCGTAGAGCGTCCTGCCCCTATCTTCATACCTGGCTCCGGAGACCTCTATATCGGCGCACACCACAACGACGACGGGAGCCTTGCCGAGCATTTGCTGGTTTCCCGCAGCCTGAACCAGTTGATCCCGGATCTCTTGCGTCTTGACTACGACGAATGTCCAGGGCTGCCTGTTGCCTGCGCTCGGGGCCAATCTGGCACAATCCAAGATGGCATTCAAGACGTCTTCGGGAACCTCTTGCGCCTTATACTTCCTGATGCTCCGGCGCTTTTTGATCGCTTCGATAACGTCCACTTGCCACTCCCCCTTGTAATCGAGTTATGCCTTCTTTGACCCCTCGAGGCCCTTATCCTCCACGTAGGAAGCCGCCGCCTCGAGTCTCGCCACAGACTCTTCCTTGCCGAGTATCTCGATGAGTTCAAAAAGGCTCGGGCCTACGGTCTTTCCGGACAACGCAAGCCTGGTCGGATGGATGATGTCGCCGCCCTTTATTCCCTCTCGCTCGATAAGTCCGCGGTAGGAAGCCTCAATGTTCTCAAGAGTCCAATCCTCCACCGAGGACAGGACCAGGGCCCCTTTCTTTAAGAGCGACGCTACCCCAACCTTGGTGAAGAGCTTCCTCTCTCCCGCTTCATCGTACTTCAGGGGAGGACGGTAGAAGAAAGCCGATGACTCGACCATCTCGTCGATGGTCTTGCTGCGCTCTCGAAGCGCCAAGATGACCTTTTCCAACCAACCCGTCCGGCTTCGAAGCTCCGCCTCGCTTCCGAGACCAAACTTCTCGGCCACGGGGATGTACAATTCCATGAGTTCCTGGGGCGTTTTCATCCTGAGATACTGCCCGTTCATCCAGGTCATCTTGGTGGTGTCATAGACCGCGGGAGTTGACGAGACCCTGTCAAGGTCGAAGAGCTCTATCATCTCGTCGAGAGACATGATCTCCCTGGTCGAATCAGCCGGAGTCCAGCCCAACAGCACGATGTAGTTCAAAATGGCTTCCGGCAAGTAGCCTTTCTCCATGAACTCCTCGACCGTCTGCGCGCCGTGCCGCTTGGAAAGCTTAGACCGGTCAGGCGCGAGGATCATAGGAACATGGGCGAACTTGGGCATCGGCGCGCCCAGCGCCTCGTAAATCCATTGCTGTTTGGGTGTGTTGGACAGGTGCTCATCGGCGCGGATAACGTGCGTAAGTGCCATCTGCCAGTCATCAATCACACACGCGAAATTGTAAGTGGGGAACCCGTCGGACTTCATGATCACAAAATCGGCGATCTCTTCGTTCCTGAAGGTCACGTCTCCGTGGACCAAGTCGTGGACAACGGTGACTCCCTCGTTTGGGGTCCTCAAGCGGATCGCAGGCTTTCTCCCCTCGGCCTCAAACCGAGAAACCTCTTCCGGGGTCAAGGAGCGGCAGCGTCCGCTGTATCTGGGAGCCTTCCTTTCAAGCCGGGCCTTTTCCCTCTCCTCCGCAAGTTCCTCGGGAGTGCAGTAGCATTTATAGGCGGCGCCTTTGGCCACCAGCTCATCTGCGTATTTGCGGTAGAGGTCCTGTCTCTGGGATTGGTAATAAGGTCCTTTAGGACCACCGACGATTGGGCCCTCATCCCACGAAAGACCGAGCCACCGGAACGCGGCCATGAGTTTCTCTGCCGAGTCCTTGATGGTTCGTTCGGTATCGGTGTCCTCAATACGGAGGATAAACTTCCCTCCGTGATGCCTTGCGAAAAGGTAGTTGAAAAGGGCAGTCCTAGCGCCTCCGATATGTAAGTACCCGGTCGGCGAGGGAGCGAACCTTACGCGCACCTCTGACACAAAAAACACCCCGCTCCTTCTGCTTTCAAGCCGGCACCCCCGTCACAACATTAGACTGCCGGCCAACGCATGACATATCACAAGTCTCTTCTTTACCAAAAAGGGCGGGAACGGCTCCCGCCCTCCGCGTACCTTATTATAGCACGCCATTCACGACTCGCTTCTCTTGCTACCGCGCGTTCGCACTTATGGCAGCCTTCCGTAGAGAGACGCTGCCATGAAGCTCCGCCGCCTTATTAAGCGGTCTCGCTCTGACGATTTGAGATCTCCTCAAGCGCCAGAAGCTCTTCCCACCTACGGTCGACTTCCTTCTGGATCTCCTCAAGCACGGCTTCGTTGCCGGGCTGGAAGAGATGCCTGAACCTCCCCTGGGTCTTCAGGAATTCGGTTACTGGCTTCTTCTCCCTGGGCTTGTAAGTCACACGGGTCTTGCCCTCCACCACTTCGTAGAGGGGCCAGAAGCACGTGTCAACGGCCAAGCGGCAGACCTCGATGGTATCCTTGGCATCGTGCCTCCACCCTCTCGGACACGGCGCCAGCGCGTTTATGAACGCCGCCCCGTTTGCTGCGAAAGCTTTCTCGGCCTTCTGGTAGAGGTCGTTCCAATGGGCAGGCGAGACCTGGGCGGCATATGGGATGTTGTGGGCGGCCATGATCTGGGTGAGGTCCTTCCGGTTCTCGCGCTTTCCGTAGCTCACCTTGCCCACCGGGCTGGTGGTGGTGTCGGCTCCCTTGGGGGTGGCCGATGACCGCTGTATTCCGGTGTTCATGTACGCCCCGTTGTCGTAGCACACGTACACAAGGTTGTGGTTCCTCTCCATGGCTCCCGAGAGGCTCTGGAAACCTATGTCGTAAGTGCCGCCGTCTCCGCCGAACACAACGAACTTGACATCCTTATCCACTTTGCCCTGGCGTTTCAACGACTGGTAGGCAGCCTCGACTCCCGAGGCGGTCGCCGCTGCGTTTTCGAAAGCAGTGTGGATCCACGGGGTATTCCACGAAGTGTACGGATATACGGTGGTCGACACCTCGAGGCATCCGGTGGCGTTTGTTACAACCAAGGGGCCCTTTGCAGCCCTCGTGATCTGGCGTACTACGATGGGAGCGCCGCAGCCTGCGCACAGCCTGTGGCCTGGAGCAAGCACTTCCGGTATCGCAGATAGTTCCTTCAAGCTTGCCATCTCAATCTCCCCTCCTATACTCTGACGTCCAGGTGAGTGACCTTACGGTCCACAGACCCGCGCTCTTGATCCTGCTTAAGCTGTTCGAAGACCTTGCGTATCTCGGCCGTCGTTGTATCGCGTCCGCCGAGGCCGAAGATGTAGTTCCTCATGAGCGGCCTCTCCGGGGCCTCGTAGAATGCGGCTCGGAGCTCGGTAAAGAGCTGGCCACCCTGAGTCGAGAAGGTCTCGGCCCTGTCCATGACGCCCACGACCTTTGCCCCCGAGAGGGCCTTCACGTATTCCTCAGCCGGGAACGGCCGGATGACTCTGGGCTTCAGAAGACCTACCTTTTCACCCTGGGCCCTGAGCTCATTTACCACGGCCTTTGCGGTACCTGCAGTCGACGACATAACGACGATGACTCTCTCGGCATCTTCGAGCTTGTACCCCTCGAAGTAACCGTACTTCCTTCCGGACATCTTCTCGAACTCCTTGGCCACCTCGAGGATTACCTCCTTGGCGGCCAACATGGCCTCCGCCTGCTGGGCCTTTATCTCGCTGAAGTAGTCGGGAAGGACAAGGGGCCCAAAGGTGACGGGACTATCGAAATCGAAGAGTTCGTGCGTCGGCTTGTACTCGCCCACAAACTCCTTCACTTTCTCATCTGGAAGCAATACCAAGTTCTCCACGGCGTGGCTGGTAATGAAACCATCGTAGCACACCATGACCGGAAGCTTGACCCTAGGATCCTCGGCTATCTTCACTGCCTGGATCATGTTGTCGTAGGCTTCCTGGGCGTTCTCGCCGTAGATTTGGATCCAGCCGGTGGTAAGGGCCGCCATGGTGTCCGAGTGGTCGCAGTGGATGTTGATTGGAGCAGAAACCGCTCTGTTCACGACAGGCATGGCTATGGGGAGCCTGAACCCCGACGCGATGTGAAGAAGCTCGTGCATGAGAGCAAGACCTTGTGACGAAGTGGCGGTCATTGCCCTTGCGCCGGCGGCGGAAGCGCCGATCGTGGCTGATATCGCCGAATGCTCGCTCTCCACGGTAACCATCTGGGTGTCTACCAGCCCGTTTGCAACGAACGTGGAGTAGAACTGGACGATATCAGTCTGGGGGGTTATGGGATACGCGGCTATGACATCCGGGTTTATCTGTTTTATAGCGTTGGCCACGGCCTCATTTCCGGTCATAGCCACCTGCTTTATCTCTAATGCCATCCTCTTGTGTCCTCCTTAAAAAAGAACTGCCCTCGGCGGTCTACTCTTTGACCATTTGAAGGGCTTTCTCTTTACGCGGACACTCGCGGGCACAGATCCCGCAGCCCTTGCAGTGGTCATAATCGATGCCAAGCATCTTGCCGTTCTCAACCTTTATGGCTGAATCGGGACAGAACACCCAACAGATGAGACAATGCACACAGCCTTCGGGGTAATAGTTGGGCCTCATGCTCCTCCATTCCCCGGTCTTGTAAAGGGCAGAGTTGCCTTTTTCGGTGATGACGCCGCCTTCCGGCAAGTCCTTGTATCCTTTCAGAGTCACGCCTGCTTCACCTCCTGATAGGCTCTACGCATGGCGTTAAGGTTCCCTTCAACTATCGCTTGGCGACCCTGGAACTTCCGTTCCAAGTCGATTCGCATCCTTTCCATGAACGACTCAAACGGGAGGAACTCCCTCAGCTTGAGAAGGGCACCGATCATTGGAGTGTTCGGTATATCCCTACCGATGGTCGCCACGGCGATGCCGCTGGCATCGACAGTTGCAACCGTGTAGTTGCCACTTACGCCTAG
The DNA here is from genome assembly GCA_002385465.1 of Candidatus Fermentithermobacillaceae bacterium UBA3951. GTDB lineage: Bacteria > Bacillota > Sulfobacillia > Fermentithermobacillales > Fermentithermobacillaceae > UBA3951. Next base: position 15,731 of record DGDN01000096.1, on the reverse strand, counting down.
TTTTTGCCTTACCGCTTCGGGTTCTAGATTCGTGTTTACGACAATGACGCCGCCTTCTTTGAGGCCTTCGGCAACATTAACGGGACCAATCAGGGACGGGTCGAGAACCATCACAACGTCGGGATTCTCGACGTTGGAATGGATTGTGATCGGCTCGTCGCCAATCCTATTAAAGGCCAGGATAGGCGCCCCCATACGCTCCGGGCCGTATTCCGGAAACCCCTGAACGTACTTCCCGGCACTGAGAGCGGCTTCTGCAAGCAGGGTAGATGCCGTCTTGGCGCCCTGTCCGCCTCGTGCGTGCCAGCGGATCTCAACCAGATTTGACACGAGCCCTTCCTCCTAACACATAGAATCTCCAACTCTATTTGTTTCACAAAAAATCATTATGTGAAACAAAGTGCTATCTCTCTGAACGTAACAGACAGGCTGCTTGGCGTCAAGACAAGCAAAGGTAATGATTGGTTATTAATGCCTCGTCCTTGCGATGCCCGGAATACTTATGCGACTGGAAAACTGTGGCATACAGGCAGGAGTCCCCGGCTATAGTACCGAACTGCTCCGTAATCGAGTATCTAAGGAGGTCGTCCCTTGTGTTTGATATTGTCTTCAAGAATGCCAGGGTCTTGGACGGAACCGGTGCGCCTTGGTTCGTCGCCGACGTTTCCGTCAAGGACGGCGCCGTAGTCAAGGTCGGACAGGCTCACGGCGAGGCCAAGACCGTCATAGACGCTACCGGAAAATACCTGTCACCGGGCTTCATTGACGCGCACTCTCACTCCGACCTTCCCCTAGTTCATAACCCCACCGCCGACAGCAAAGTGATGCAAGGCGTCACAACCGAGGTAATCGGCCAGTGTGGTTCTTCAGGCGCACCCAGACAGCTGGGCCTCTACGCGCAAGACAGAGAAGAGTCCGAGGACGACGAAGCCGATATGCCTCCCTGGACCGACATGGCTTCATATCTGAAGCTGCTCGAAGACCAGGGAGTCAGCGTCAACGTCGTTCCCCTCGTCGGACACGGGACGGTACGCCGCCAGGTCATGGGCGTGGAAAACCGCGCTCCCGACAAAAACGAGCTTAACTTAATGAAGAGACTTGTAGATGACGCCATGGAGCAAGGAGCCTTCGGGATGTCGACCGGGCTCATCTACGTTCCCGGAAGGTACTCGAAAACAGACGAAGTGATTGAACTCGCAAAAGTCGTGGCGAAGCACCGCGGGTACTACTTCACGCACCTCAGGAACGAAGGGGCGCGGCTCCTCGAAGCCCTGAAAGAGGCCATCGACATCGGTTTTCACGCAGATCTCCCGGTCCAGGTCTCACACTTCAAAGTCATGGGCGAGCCAAACTGGGGAATGGTCGAGCATTCCATAGCAATGGTCGAGAAAGCACGGAAAGACGGCCTTGATATCACCGCCGACCAATACCCTTACATAGCGTCATCCACGGGCCTGGGCTCTCCGGTTCCCGTTTCGGCTTGGAGAGGCGGGAAGGGCTCGGAACTCCTAAACGACCCCACGGAGCGGCAGAAGATACTCGACGCGCTCCGGGCAAGGGCCAACTGGGACAAGATCGTCGTCGCGTCGTTGGAGAACGAGGATGACCAAGCGTTTATCGGGAAGAGCATTGCGGAAGTAGGGAACATACAGGGGATCTCTCCCGAGGAAGCGGCGTTCGGCCTCCTCCAGAGAAATAGAGGCGTGGTTTCCATCGTGAACTTCGCGATGAGCGAAGACGACGTCAGGATGGTTATGCTTAAGCCCTGGGTGATGGTCGGGTCAGACGGCAGGGCCTACAACGCAAAAACCGCCAAAGGCCAGCCCCACCCCCGGTCATACGGCACGTTTGTCCGGATCCTAGGTAGGTACGTGAGGGAATACGGCCTCCTGCGACTTGAGGAAGCAGTTCGCAAGATGACGTCTCTCCCGGCATGGAGGCTTGGATTGCAGGACAGAGGCATCCTCAGGGAAGGAATGCGCGCCGACCTCGTGCTGTTCGACGCCGATACGGTGATCGACAACGCCACGTTCACGGCTCCTCACCAATACCCCACGGGGATCGAATGGGTCTTGGTAAACGGAGTCGTCGTGGTGAAGGAAGGAGTCCACACAGGAGCGAGGCCGGGAGCGGTCTTGAGGCACAAGAGGTAGCGTGCGCTCATCCGGGGATAGGACTAAGGTGCGTAACGGGGCATCCTAAACCCCCCTGATGGCAAGCACCTCTCGTGCCGCGGTCCTGTCCCCGGTACAACTGATGAGACGGGGAGCATCGAGGAACTCCAAGTGAAACCCAAGGTTCCGGTATAGGGCCACTATCCTTGGGGTAGCCTGGTTTGATGCCACAACGGGTCCCGGGTGCCTTGCAAGCCAGCAGGCCAACCTGACCTGATCATCCCAGGTAAAACCGTCCTTCGAGTATTGGGTGAACTCTACGTCGTACGGTGGGTCCGCATAGATAAAATCGTCCGGAAGTGTCAAAACGTCCTCAAAGTCACCGCAGGTGAAGTCCCATTCGGCCAGCGCGCTTTGATAAGCGGTGAAGTCGGTGACGTAGTTTATCCTCTTGTACCGCCCGAACGGGACATTGAACCTTCCGGTCTTGTTGAACCTGCAGAGGCCGTTGTAGCCGGTACGGTTTAGGTAGTAGAAAAGAGAAGCGGCTTCTTTGGAATTCTCCTCTCCGGATGCAATGAGCTCATTGAACCTGTTCCTGTGTTGGTAGTAAAGTGCCTTGTCGTTTCGCATCTCGATCTCTATCTTTAGGCCGGAACCGACCCATCTCAAGAAGTTGATGAGGTGCGGATTGATGTCGTTTAGGAGCGCCCTCCTGGGAAACAGGCCCAAGGTAACTGCGAGGCCGCCGCAAAACGGCTCCACCAGCCTCCGGCCGGAATGCTCCTTCCAAATCGGGGCCAATAATGGCACCAGCCAACGCTTGCCGCCCGCCCACTTCAAGGGAGGGCGGAGCTTCACGGTGCTATCTCGAGTATCCACGCGAGTCCAAACCGGCGCCACAGGCAACTCCTTACATCCAACTTGATTACAACCCATTCTTTCGTCGCAATGGTTTGTCCTGCGCACGTCTATTCCTCACGAACAGTATAAGCTGCACGCCGATGTCCGAACGAGACAAAAAGGACACGGAAGGGATTTCGACTCAAGACCAAGAAGCACCAGACGCGGAAAACGCTGTAGTGGAATTGATGCAAAAGAAACTTATCACTCTGGACTGAAGTCGAGGCCTTCTTCGCCACCCAGAGCCTTTGTTCACATATGTGGGTATTTCTGTGGATTTAGTGCGTGAGCAGTACCCCAGGAAACAACATGGAGCCAGCGAAGGGATTCGAACCCATGGCCTGCGGTTTACGAAACCGCTGCTCTACCACTGAGCTACGCTGGCTCGTTTAGAAGTCTCCGCGACGCGCGGAAATCAACTGGAGCGGGAGACGGGACTCGAACCCGCGACCTTCGGCTTGGGAAGCCGACATTCTACCACTAAACTACTCCCGCTCAGTAAACTCAATTATACCCGCGGAAACCAACCTTCGCAACTTTTGTGCAGCTACGCTCTTGCTCTCCCCAGCCGGAGCTTGGCGTGCATCTCACGCAGGTAGTTGCCCCAGCACTGAGAGCAGAGGAAGACATTGTGTATGATCTCGCGCACTCCCGATATGCTGCCGCACGATTCGCAACGTTTCGCGTCACAGCACAGGGTAACCGAGACCCCATCACCCTCGTCGACGATCACGAGGCGCTTCCCCACAACCCATCCTAAGCGTCTTCTCAGTTGTGCGGGCAAGACGATCTTCCCGCCCGAACCGAGATAACACTCTTGAGGACCAAGCATCTCGTCGTCAAAATCCCTGGCCAGATTGCCGTGGGTGGATACGTGCCCCTCGTCGGGTTCCGGCTCTGTGCTAAACACCAAACTAGCGCCTCGTATCGTGGCGATAAGCTTGGTGCCTGCGTCCCATCCGTGAGCCTTTCTCACAGAGGTGGGAAGCGTGAACCGCCATCCGTTGGTCAAGGTGGTCAGGTATTGTCTTGGCGTTGTGGCCTGAAGACTCATTACTTACCTCCAAGTTACAGCTTTGACCGCCGCCTTTTGCAAAGCTTCTCTGCAGCGGCGACAGAGATGAACGTTGGGTAGTTCATCTTTGACGTCCATTTCCGATCCGCAAGCCTTGCACCGGACCTGTGAATCGCCGCTCTTCACGAGCACCCTGTCGCCTTCAATGCCGAGAGTCATGATCTGGCCTCTGTACAGGTTCGCTTCGACCCTCACGCGGGGTGGCAATACGACCTTGCCCAGGGAACCCATCTTTACCACATCCATGCAATAGGGGCATGATTTAGGGCTCCTTATGATGATGTGCAAGCCGTCCCAACTCACACAGATAGGGGTGCCCGGGCCCCAACCGAGGTGATCCCTTATGGCCTTCGGTATGGTCAGACGCCAGCCTGAATCTATAAACCGGGATTTCACCATTGATAGGCCTTCTTCTTTCTGTGAATCCTCTTTCACGGTCCGAGTCTCATGGTCGCACACTGCGTCTTTCTCCGGAGAAACAACTGACATTTAACCGCCCCTCCTCTCGGTGGGCCCCCTCAACTTCAAGCCACCAGTACGGTTTCTCCACCGGCCGTTCCTCTTCCGGCCCTACTCTTTCGAGCTTTACCTGATAATACTTATAACAGAAAAAGTCAGCCCGCGGGCGCGGGCATCCGGTTCATCCCTTAACGATCCTGGGAAGGTTTTCAGGTATCGGAGGCTCAATCACGCCCTTCTCGGTGATAATGGCCGAAATCAGCCTGTATGGAGTAAGGTCGAACGAAGGGTTTAAGGCTTTAACGCCTTTTGGCACGGTAGGTGTGCCGAAAAAACCCCGGACCTCATCCGGGGACCTCTCTTCCACAGGGATCGCCGACAAATCGGGTATGGATAGATCAAAGGTAGAGGTTGGCGCTGCAACGTAGAAAGGAATGTTGTGTATGTCGGCAAGGCAAGCCAGTGTGTATGTACCTATCTTGTTGGCCACGTCGCCGCTCGCGGCGATCCTGTCTGCTCCGACTATGACGCAATCGACCATTCCCTTTGACATGAGATACCCGGCTGCACTATCAACAATCACGGTTACATCTATGCCGTCTTGAGAGAGCTCCCAGGCCGTAAGCCTCGCGCCTTGCAGGTATGGCCGTGTCTCGTCGGCGTACACCATGGATATCCTGTTCTCTTCCCAAGCCTTTCTGACCACGCCCAGGGCCGTTCCGTAGCCCCCGGTGGCAAGGGCGCCTGCGTTGCAGTGGGTAAGCACCCGGGAACCCGGACGAATGAGAGCGGCGCCGTAGGACCCTATTTTCCTGTTCATCTCCAGGTCTTCGGTCTCGATCGCCCTTGCCTCCTCCACCGCCGCGGCGTAAGCATCGCTGAGGGCCGCATCTTCGGAAGCACCCGCCTTCTCGGCAGCATGGAGGACAGAGAGAGCTCTTCCGAGGACCCTGTCTACTGCCCACATCAGGTTGACTGCCGTAGGACGAGCGGCGGAAATGTGCTTTGCCGCTTCTTTGAGATACGCAGCACACTCCTCATACCCGTGGATCGCGGTTCCCGCGCCGGCCCGGTGGCCTTTTCTCTCCTCTCGGCCGCCGGCTCTCAGGTCACGGCATTCCCGGACCGCAACGGCCATTGCATAGCCTCCGGCAATGCCGATGGCAGGAGCGCCTCTCACTACCATGTCTCTGATGGCGCCACTTATTTCCCGGAAATCCCTGCAATGGACGAACTCTACGCGTTCGGGCAAGTACCTCTGATCCAGGAGCACAAGCCTTCCATCTTCCCACTTTATGGCCTGTATCACCTATGCGTCACCCCCAAGACCGGCACGTCTAATGTGTGGCTCTCTTCGCGTGGTCCTCGCACGAGCAGTTCCGGCTTTCGGGGAGTGCTTCGATGATTTTCCCGATAAGCCGCTTGAGGTGCTCGTTGTGCTCCATAAAGACCCTTACTACTTCGTCTTGAGTCACCGCGGTGATATCTTCCCTACCCTCAAGCCCTGCGTCGTAATCGGTGATAAGCGAGACGTTCAGGTAGCACATGCCCAGTTCCCTCGCTAGGACCACCTCGGGATAGCCGGTCATGTTGATCACTTTCCATCCCATGGACGAGAACCACCTGGACTCGGCCTTGGTGGAAAACCTGGGGCCCTGGATGATAACCATGGTGCCCGAGGGGTGAAACGGGAGGTCCAGAAGCTTGGAGGCGCCGATGGCCACATCTCGCATTTCTGGGCAATACGGGTCCGCAGTGCTGATATGTATCGCCCTGGGTCCGTCATAGTACGTGTCTTTGCGCCCGGTCGTCCGGTCAACGAACTGGTCGCAGATAACAAAGTCACCCGGCTTCGCCTCGGGCTGCAGGCTACCTGCGGCACACGGACCGATGACCCGTGTCACGCCCAGTTCTTTGAGCGCCCACAGATTTGCCCTGTAGTTGATCATATGGGGCGGAAATTGGTGGTGCCTGCCGTGGCGAGGTAGAAACGCAACTCTCCGGCCGGCGATAGTCCCTAGGGAAATAAGGTCGCTGGGAGGTCCAAAAGGCGTATCCACCTTGACCTCCTGGGCTTCTTCAAGGAGCTTGTAGAACCCGGTGCCGCCAATGACGGCGATTTCTGCAGAACGCTCCATAAATGTCCCCTCCTCTTGTTCGGCGGTCCAGGCGCCGAGGAGCCTAAAGACCGCGCGTCTACTTACCCTTTGATGACCACCAACGGCTTGAGCTTGGCTACTTTCTTCGCCAGGCCGGCCCCGTGGGTGGCGAGAACCACTTCCTCCACATCCTTATAGGCGCTGGGCGCTTCCTCGATAAGGCCTTTTATGGAAGCGGCCCGCACATGGATCCCTTTCTCCTTAAGTTCTCCCTGGAGCGCTTCGGGAGACAGTGTCCTCTTGGCTTCGGCCCGAGACTTGGCCCTCCCTGCTCCGTGGCATGCCGAACCAAAGGACAAACGCATGGCTTCTTCCGTGCCGCTCAAGATGTAGGAAGCCCTCCCCATGTCGCCCGGCACCAGCACAGGCTGGCCTTTTTTCCGGTACTTCTCGGGGATATCGGGGTGCCCCGGCGGGAAAGAGCGCGTGGCGCCCTTCCGGTGCACCAAAACCTTCATGTCGCGCCCGCTCACAGTGTGCTTTTCCATTTTGCCTATGTTGTGGGCCACGTCATAGAGGAGGGGCAAGTTCTCCTCCCCGCCTATTTCCGGGAAAACCTCGCAAGCCACCTCTCGCACATAATGGGTTAAGACCTGACGGTTTGCCCAGGCATAGTTGGCCGCCGCAGCCATAGCCGCAAAGTACTGCCGCCCTTCCGGCGATGAAAGCGGCGCCCCATCCAGCTGCCGGTCGGGTAAGGGCGGACCGTACTTGGACACTGCCCGGCGCATCGTGACTATGTAGTCGCTGCAGACCTGGTGTCCCAACCCACGGGAACCTGAATGCACCCAGAAGACCACTTGCCGGGGGAAGAGCCCGTACACCTTAGCGGTCTCTTCGTCGAATATCTCCGATACGGACCCGGCTTCAATGAAATGGTTCCCCGATCCTAGGGTGCCGAGCCCTCTCCTTCCCCGCCTGAACGCCCTCTCAGACACGGCACCGGGATCCGCCCCCTGCATGGCGCCGCCCTCTTCGCAGCGGACCAAGTCTTCCTGCAATCCGTAGCCCTTTTTCACTGCCCACCGCGCGCCGTCGACGAGCACCCGTCTCAATTCTTCCTGAGAAAGGGAAATGGGCCCTTCCTTGCCCACACCGGTTGGGACTTTTCTAAACAGCGCCTCGACAAGCCGCTCAAGCCTTTCCTTGACTTGGTCTTCGGTGAGCGGGGAGAGCAGCACTCGAACGCCGCAGTTTATGTCGTACCCTATGCCCCCGGGGGTGATATACCCGTCGTCTGCCGGTACGGCCGCTACTCCGCCTATTGGGAAACCGTATCCTTCGTGGATGTCGGGCATGGCAAATGAACCTTCCAGGATCCCGGGGAGGCTCGCGACATTTACGACTTGCTGGAGAGCCTTGGTCCCGTGAAGGTCGTCGATGATACTCTGAGTGGCGTAGATGACACCCGGTACCCTCATGGGCCCTGTGGGTTCAATGATCCAGTGGAACTCACGTTCTTTATCTCGCGCCGGGCGGATTGCCGACATGTCTTCACCTCCATGTCACACGTCCAGCGTGACTTCTATGAGTTCGGGCCCAACCACCAGGCCGTGGTATGTGGCCGCCTTTACCTGCCTCTCTGGAGATACCGGCATTTCGGTGAGGAGGCACCCTTCAAATAGGGCCTCGAGCCGTAAAGCGCCGTCTTTTCCCTGCACTTTGAGATCCTTAACCGAAAGAGGTACAAGTCCTTCCGACTCATAAAGGTATATTTGCTCGTTCAGGAAGCTCACCACTATGTCATCCATGTCGTGACCTTCGGCAGAGACTTCCCAGGACCGGCTTCTTGGTAGAGACACATCCCCCAGGACATAGCTCCATACGGCGGTCGTCACGGCGACTAGTGTCTCCTCAAAGCCGTTCCCCCAAGCCCTTATCCTGACGTCGGCGACGTGGTCTTGGAACTCGTAACCTTGCCTCTTTGGTCCTTCTTCCATGTCTCTTCAGACACCTTCGAAAACGGTGCAGGCCGCCAGCCGGTCGGGCAGCTCGACCTTCATGAGCCTTACACCGGTTGCAGCCCTCTGAAGGACCTTAACCTGCGAGATAGGAGTGCGTATGGCTACCCCTTCTGCGGTGATGAGAAGGACCTCATCTTCTGTGGTGATTATCCTCATAACCGCCAGAGGCCCGCTCTTTGCGTTGGTCTTTATGGCGATTACCCCGGAACCGCCTCGCCGCTGCAAGGGGAATTGGGAAAGCTCGGTAATCTTCCCATAGCCGTATGCGCTCACCAGGAGTGCCCTCCCGTCGGGGCCTACGGTATCGGCTGCGACGACCGAATCTCCCTTGGCAAGCTTGATCCCCTTAACGCCAGTAGCGGTCCGGCCCATGGGCCTTACGTCGCTCACCTTGAAGCGGATGGCTTTGCCCTTCTCGGTAGCCATGAGTATTTCCTCATCGTCGCTCGTCACCATGCGGACTTGGATTAGGGAGTCTCCCTCTCTCAAGTTAAGTGCCCTGAGGCCCGACCTCCGGTACGTGGCAAACTCGGAGATGGGTGTCCGCTTGCACGTGCCCTTTGCGGTTATGAAGAAGAGGTCGCCTTCTGAATCGGCTTTGACCGGGATCATGGCCGTAACCCTCTCGTTCTCCGCAAGCTGCACAAGACGGGACACGAGGTATCCCTTTGCTTGCTTTGACGCTTCGGGAATGTCGTACACCTTGAGCCAGTAGGCTTTTCCTTCCGTCGTAAAGAGTAGGAGCGACTCGCGGGTGGTCGCCGCCACAACCTTCTCTACCCAGTCTTCGTCTCGGGTCTGGATGGCAGTTGCCCCCATACCGCCCCTTCGCTGGCTGCGGTACACGGTGAGGGGCATCCTCTTTATGAATCCAAGGTTGGTGAGGAGGACGGTAACCTCCTCTTCTATGATGAGCTCGTGATCGCTGATTTCGTCAACTTGATCGACGATACGCGTCCGGCGGTCGTCGCCGTAGGACTTCCTGACATCTGCCAGTTCCTTCCTGACGATGCCCATAACCATGCGTTCAGATGAAAGCACTGCCCTCAGATACTCGATTTCTTTGAGCAGTCTCTGTCTCTCCTCGACAATCTTGTCTCGCTCCAGCCTTGTAAGGCGCTCGAGCCGCATCTCCAGGATGGCGTTGGCCTGGACCTTATCGAGGCCGAAGTTCTCCATGAGGCCCTTTTCTGCTTCCTGGCGGTTCTCCGAGGCCCTGATGAGAGCGATCACTTCGTCCAGGTTGTCCAAGGCGATAACGAGGCCGGCCAGTATATGGGCCCTTTCCTCGGCCTTTCGCAGTTCGTACTTGGTCCTCCTCACCACCACGTCTTTCCGGTGCATGAGGTAGTTCCATAGCATCGACTTGAGCGTGAGCACCTGGGGACGGCCGTCTACCAGGGCAAGCAAGATGCCTCCGAAGCTGGTCTGAAGACTTGTGTGCTTGAAGAGCTGGTTAAGGACCACCTGGGGTTCAACGTCTCGTCTTACCTCTATGACAATCCTCAGCCCTTCGTTCTTGTCGCTCTCGTCGCGGAGATCGGTCACTCCCTGGACCTTCTTCTCCCTGACGAGGTCGGCGATTGACTCAATGAGCCGCGACTTGTTCACCTGGTAGGGGATCTCGTCTACGATAATAGCCTGCTTACCGTTCTTCTCTTTCTCAATCCTCGTGCGGGCCCTGAGAGTAAGGATGCCCCTCCCTGTCGTGTAGAGCGATTTGATGGCGTCCCGCCCGATGATAAGGGCTCCTGTCGGGAAGTCGGGCCCTTTGACGTGCTCCATGAGTTCCTCGACCGTCGCATCGGGCCGGTCGATCAGGACATTTAGAGCCTCGATCACTTCGTTTAGGTTATGAGGGGGAATGTTGGTCGCCATGCCCACGGCGATGCCCACAGAACCGTTGACGATAAGGTTCGGGATACGAGCCGGAAGGACGGTCGGTTCTTTCAGGCTGTCGTCGAAGTTGGGCTGCCAGTCGACCGTGTCCTTATCGATGTCGGTGAGGAGGTCCTGGGCGACTGCCGTAAGGCGCGCCTCCGTGTACCTTTGGGCGGCGGCCGGGTCTCCATCGATGGAACCGAAGTTGCCGTGGCCGTCAACCAGCGGGTACCTCATGTTGAACGGTTGGGCCATCCTTACGATTGCGTCGTAGATGGCCGACTCACCGTGAGGGTGGTACTTACCCATGGTTTCGCCGACGATCCTGGCCGATTTCTTGTGGGGCTTGTCATGGCGCAAGTTGAGCTCGTCCATGGCGTAGATGATCCGCCTTTGTACGGGCTTAAGGCCATCACGGACGTCCGGAAGAGCTCGCGACACGATGACGCTCATCGAGTAGTCTATGAATGACCGTTGCATCTCTTCTTCTATGGGAGTGGGGACTACTCTCTTCACTTCTTCTGCCATAACGGGCCTCCTACGCTACGCGATTGTATCCAGGTTCTTCACCAAATGGGCGTTTTTCTCGATGAACTCGCGCCTCGGTTCCACTTTGCTCCCCATAAGGACCGTGAAAATCTCGTCTGCAACCTCGGCGTCTTTGACGGTCACTTGCCTCAAGGTACGCCTCTCAGGATCCATGGTGGTCTCCCAGAGCTGGTGGTAGTCCATCTCTCCGAGACCCTTGTATCGCTGAACGGTGGTACCTTCCCTGCCATACCTCCGGAAGTACTGTTCAAGCGCCTCGTCCGAATGTAGGTACCTTTCGGACCTCCCTCTCTTCACCATGTAGAGCGGAGGTTCGGCGATGTAGAGGTAACCACCTTCGATGATCTTAGGCATGAACCGGTAGAAAAAGGTGAGAAGGAGCGTGCGGATATGACTTCCGTCCACATCGGCGTCGGTCATGATTATGATCTTATGGTAGCGGAGCCTCGAGATATCAAACTCATCGCCTATTCCCGTACCTACCGCCGTAATCAGCGAACGGATTTCCTCGTGAGCGAGAGCTTTATCGAGCCTCGCCTTTTCAACGTTCAGGATCTTGCCCCTTAAGGGTAAGACGGCTTGGAAATGCCTGTCCCTCCCCTGCTTGGCTGACCCGCCTGCCGAGTCTCCCTCTACGAGAAAAAGCTCGGCTTCTCTGGGATCCCGGGTTGAGCAGTCGGTGAGCTTGCCGGGTAGCGAAGTCACCTCCAGGGCGCTCTTTCGTTTTGTTAGTTCTCTAGCCTGCCTCGCGGCTTCCCTGGCCCGTGCGGCTACTACGGCTTTCTGGGCCAGTGTTTTCGCGACGGATATATTGAGCTCGAAGTATGAGTTAAGGATCTCGTTTACCGCGCCGGCTACGATGCCGGCTACCTCCGAGTTTCCCAGCTTGGTCTTGGTCTGGCCTTCAAACTGAGGGTCTTTGACCTTTACGCTGATAACGGCCACTATGCCTTCGCGGATGTCCTCGCCCGAGAGGTTGCTGTCGGAAGCCTTAAGCACACCGGTCTTCCGGGCATAGTCGTTCAGAACCCGGGTCAGGGCTGTTTTGAAACCGGATTCATGGGTGCCCCCCTCGGTAGTCCTGATGGTGTTGGCAAAGGAGAGGATGTTCTCGGCGTAGCCATCGTTGTACTGGAAGGCAAACTCAATATCTACGTCGTCTCTGGTAGTTGCACCATAGACGGGGTCCTTGTGCAAGGGATCTTTGTTCCTGTTTAAGATCCTGACATACTCCTCAATCCCGCCTACGAACTTGTACACAACGCTCTTTCCGGTACGCTCGTCTAGAAGCGTGATCTCAAGACCCTTGTTAAGGAAGGCTAGCTCGCGAAGGCGCTGGGAGATTGTGTCGAAATCGAACGAGGTCTCTTCAAATATGCTGTCGTCGGGCTTGAAACGGACCAAGGTGCCGTGCTCATCCGTATCGCCCAGCCGCTTGAGAGGTACAACCGTTTCGCCGCGTTCAAACTTGATGTAATGGATGCCGCCGTCCGTCTTCACCGTGATTTCGAGGAAAGCAGAGAGCGCGTTCACTGCGGATACGCCTACTCCGTGAAGACCGCCGGAGACCTTGTAAGCGCCGTTCTCGAACTTCGATCCTGCGTGAAGCCTCGTAAGCGCCACCTCAACGGCAGGTATGCCAAGTTGCGGGTGTATATCTACGGGGATGCCGCGCCCGTTGTCTTCTACCGAGGCGGAACCGTCTTTCAAGAGCGTAACCTTGATTGTGTCGCAAAAGCCGTTCATGGCTTCGTCGACTGCGTTATCTACTACCTCGTACAAACAATGGTGAAGTCCGTGGGCCGAAGTTGACCCGATATACATGCCCGGCCGTCTCCTCACGGCCTGCATGCCTTCAAGGACTTTGATTTGTTCTGCGCCGTACTCTTGTACTATTTCTCCGTTCTCCTTCAAGTTGGGACCACCTCTCGGCACTCATCTTAACACAAAGATTGGTAACGAATCTATGTTCGATCCAGTTTCTTCCGGACACTCTTTTGAGAGGCCCGAAGCAGGAATACTCTGTCTTTGGTGATGACCAACGAACGGGGCTCACTTCCATCCTCAGTGAGAAACCCGTGAGCTCTCGCGTATCCCACGAGCTCTCTGTTGGCTCTGGAAGCTTTCCCCTGGGTCCAATCAATGATTGCAACGATGTCACCGGCATATATCACGTTTTCTGCGTCAAGCGGGATCCACGGCGCCACGGGCTACCCCTCTTCGCGCTCCTCGCTACGGCAAGGTACCTGGACTCCATTTCCTGCCTGGCCCACCGGACCGGTTCTGCGTCTTGACAGCCTATAAGGCTCATAACCTCCTGGTCGGTGAGGTGAGGATTTTTCTCGAGAATAGCTATGGCCCTTCGCTTTGCCCTCCATACTTCTTGAACCGCGCAGTACGGGCACTTCCTCTTGGAAGAAGGATAGAGGCACCCGCATTTTCGGCAGTGGGTGTATCCCCTCCTCAAGAGGTAGAGCTTCCGCCTAGCCATGGTGCTCGAGAATCTCCTGGCAGAGGATGCGAGGCGCTCGTCGGGAATGGCATCCATTACGGGTCCACACTCGAGAGCGGCCGCCGCCGGAAAGACCGTCTTTCCCCTTCTCCCGTCTTCGGAAGGATCCCACAGGTGCTCCGAGAAACGTATTTCCCGGACATAATCGCCTTTGAGGGCGACCCTGAGTTTTTCCAGGATGCTCTCTTGCATGAATGTGAGCTCCTGTGACCATACCGAAGACGCGGTTGCCACGAAAAGGACGTCCCCATCAAGCCTTCTCGGTTTAGCGTGGCGCGCGATATCTCCCACAACCTTCGGCCACACCGAAAATACTTGGTATCTCTTGCTGTTCACAAGGAGCCCCATGTTGCCGAGGGTCTTTTCAAGTACTTCTGAGACGGGTGCCATACCGGTCCCGAAGGCAGAATGCTTCCTCACGGCTACGCCCCTCCCCTGTATGGCTCTGCCGTCCCGCCTTGAACCCTGAATTCAGCCAATTTCGGTGACAAACCCTCTATTGGGTCTGTTGAAGTAATGAGGATCTGGTGGCCGAAATCCCAGAGGGAAAGCACCTTCTTACGGCGCTCTTCATCCAGCTCCGAAAGCACATCATCAAGAAGGAGTACGGGCTTTCTCCCGAAAACCGCTTCGAGCATTTTGGATTCCGCTATCTTGAGCGCAAGGGCAGCACTTCGCTGTTCTCCTTGAGAACCAAAGTACCGGACTTCCTTACCGCCCAGTGTAAGAACGATATCGTCCCGGTGCGGACCCGATAAAGTTATTCCCCTGGCCATTTCTTCTTCTCGAGAAGCGAGAAGCCGCTCGTGGAATGTCCGGGAAATACTCTCTACCCCCGGCTCGTCCCCGCCCCCTCCTACACCGATAGAGGAAGAATAAGCAACGTCACACGGCCTTTCGGCTATGAAAGCATAGGTCTCCGAGACTTCTTTCCGGAGGTCGCCCATGGCGCGAAGGCGCCTCGCTATCACCATAGATCCCGACTCCACCAAGATCCCATCCAGTGATTCCAGAGTCTTCCGCCATGAAGGATCTGTTCGAATTTTCTTGAGTACGTTGTTCCTTCTAGTGAGGGCGTCCTGATACCTACTTAGGCGGCGACCGTACTCGGGGTCAATCCTCCCCAAGAGTGAATCGAGAAATCTCCTCCGTGAAGCTGAACTTCGCTTTATCATGTAGAGGTCGTCGGGTGAGAAGTACACGGCCGGAAGCACGCGGATAAGGTCGCTCTTGCGGACCGTGACATCTTCCACGGTGACCTTTCGGCGCAGCGAAGGTTCCACCACCACCCGGATCTTTATTGTCTTGGAGGTCTCTTTGTGGTCCACCCGGCATCCGACGCTGAACTCTTGGGCGCCCCACCGGCAGAGGTCGTGATCGCGTTCCGCCCTTACCGAACTAAGTGAGGAGAGGTAATAGCAGGCCTCCAGGAGGTTGGTCTTGCCTGAGGCGTTACGGCCAAAAAAAAGGGTAACTCCCGGCTCGAGCCTGAGTTCAAGATGTCTGTAGTTGCGAAAATCCTTAAGAAGCAGGAACGATATGTTCACTGCCTCAGAATGCTCCTCTCGGGCTGGACATCGGCATGATCACGTAGGCCGCTTCAACTTTCGCGCTCTGAGAATCTTCCTCCGCATCTTCATCTACGAAGGGTTCAACTCTCATCGCGCTCACTTGACCAGACATACCCAAGAAAGTATGAGACGCGCTTATCTTTCCGAGGGCCTGGAGGATGTACTTGTGCTGCACCCAGATCTCTATTGACTCGCCTTCGATTACGGCGGGGAGCTGCTCTTCCATCCTGCCGCGTTCGGGAGATCCGGCCTTTACCGTTAGAGTCGTGGTGTCTTTATTTAGGATCATCCTCATTGCCCTGTCTTCTTCGGATGCAACGATCGCCGCTCGCGATGCCGCCCGCATAAAGTCTTCTGTTGAAACACGCGCCGACGACACGAACCTCCTCGGGATGACTTGTTCATATGCATAATACTGACCGTCTATGAGGCGCGAGAAACACGATACGTCTTTGGTAGTGAAATAAGCGTGGTTATCCGATATCTTCACGCTCACCCTGGAGCCACCGTCGGTGTCCGTGAGTCGGGCGATGTCCTGCAGGAT
>DGDN01000022.1 GCA_002385465.1 Candidatus Fermentithermobacillaceae bacterium UBA3951 | reverse complement strand
AGATGTGTATAAGAGACATCTAGTGTCCTTTGTCTCTCCCTCCTCGGGTTCCCACGAAATAAGACAGGGTCAGAGCAAGGAAGTCTTAGTCGTTACAAACAATCTCGGGCAAAACATCTATGGTCTCAGAACATCGGTCTTGCGCTGCTCTCCGGAAAATGTCCGGGCCCGTCTATTCTTAGGACATCCCGAAACCGACTTCCTGGGTCCAGGAGAATTCACCTTCATTACTCTAAGCGCCGCAGACGACTGCCCCGTGGGAGATGTTGACTTGACAGTAGGCCTTGAAGCTGAGTTTGACGGGGGCAAGGCCCGGGTACTCGCCGACTTATCTGTTCATGTGGAAAAAGGTGAGTTGACCCTGCTTCTTGGCGCTGATGGCTTCACCACATCCTGGAATGGGGGAGAGAGTCCCGAGGGCACCGTCATCCTATACCGCTACAAGCCGCTCGACGGCGGGGAGAGTGACTGGACCGGTTGGCAGGAGGCCGGTGGGGCGAGCCTCGGGGAAACCCTCCCCGGATACTACGAGTACAAGGCAGTGTTTGGGAGCACAGAATCTGAGGTAATCTCGCGGTATGTCGAGCCGCCGGCCGAACCTGAGGCGGAAGAAGCTTCGGAGGCGGATGTGTCGGGAGGCGGTGGAGAAAGCGGCGACCAAGAGAGCGAGATCGAATCGGAACACGAAAGCGATCAAGGAATAGAAGCCAAGAACGGATCCAAAAACGACACCGGTGAGTAAACACAAAAACACAAAGAAGCTGGCTAGAGCTGTGAGGGGAACATAGGTGCGCGCGAACAAGAAAGTGAGAAAACTGCATGTCCTTTATTTGGTTCTTTTCGGACTCGTTTGCGTGTATCTCTTGACTATGACCATCAGGTCTCTGGGGACTCCAACCGTCTTGGCAACCGAAGTCCCAAGGGAGAGCCGGGTCCGGCGAATAACCTATGATTACAAGGTGTATCCTTCGCCTTCGAGGTTGTTTCCGCCCGGCACCGGACCTTTGCCTTCCGGAAGGAGCAGCTATTTCGCCAATGTAACACGGAAAATCGACTTTGAGGTTACCGGAGAGGTTGAGGCTTCTCATATCACGGACCCAGAGGCAGATTTTCAAGTCGAATTGCTTCTCCGTGCACCGGACCAGTGGGAGATCCAAATGGACCATACTCCCGAGATAACTGTGGACAGGCCCGGCGACGGAAGAATCGTCTTTAAGTCGAGTTTCACATTGCCCCTTTCTCTAGCCGTCGAAACGGGAGAACTTATAGTAGAGGAGCTGGGAGTAAGGCCTCGCGACGCGTACAACCTTGTTGTAAGGAGCAGACTTGCCTGCCCGCCCCTGGACCCCGCCAATCCCTCGGAAACCAGTCCTCTTGTCGGCGAGTACGTGTTTGCCCTGAGGGGAAGCACAATTGACCCCACGGGGGAGTTCGTCTTTGAGACAAAAGAAACTCTGAACGAGACGGTAACCCACATAAATTACATGAGTATCTTGGGGCATCCCCTGGACGTTCAGAACGCCAGAGCGTTTTTCCAGGCTCTCTTGACCACTTCAGTGTTGGGCCTGGGATTCTATGTCTACGAATGGCAAGCCACGCGCCCGCGCGCAAGGGATAAGGCCGTCGCGGAGCTTGACCGCATAAGGCGCCGGTACGGCGGTCGGATCATCAGAGCCAGCGGGTTAAGAGATATTCCCGCAGGCAGTCTCAAGGTTAGTATTGCGGACTTCAAAGATCTGGCCAAGATGGCCGATGAGAGGGAAAGGCCAATACTGCAGGTTGATGTGCTTACCGACGAGGGTCGTCAAATGACGGAGTTTTACGTGGTCGATGAGGATGTTCTGTATTCATACAGGGTTCGAACATAACGCAGTAAGACTATATGGGGGCTTGTCACTTGCCTGCCGCGTATTACTTCCTTAAGAAGCGACTGTCATGGAGAGACCTGGAGCCCTCTTCGCTGCTCAGCTACTATCGATACATATCCTTGTTGGTCACTTCCGGGTTCTACCTTGTTGGCGGCCCCAAGGCCCCTTTTCACCTGAAAGCAGGGGCAGTCGTTTGTCTCCTCTTGGAGGCACGGTTTTTCACCCGGGTTTACCGCGATACCGAAGGCGCGAGAGCGAGAAGACTGCTCATTTTCGTCGAGACCCTCGGCCTTGCCTCGATTCTGGTGATCACCGGCGGATTAGACAGCCCCTTCATCTGGTACGCAGTGAACCCAATCTTGCTTTCGGCCACGGTCGCGCCGGTGTACTATTGCTGGCTGATGATGACAGCCTTTCTTTCTGCGGCGATGCTCTTGCAGAGGTACAGCCTCTATACTCCCGAGGAGATTATTTCGCTGTGGCCCGACAGGTCGTTTTTCTTCATGGTCTTTGTCTTGACCACCTTCGCTGCTCAGATCTTCACTCACATAATCGCCCGTCTTTCCGACCAGGCCGAAACGATGAAGAAACAGCTGGAGCATATAAAGGCGCTTTACGAGGCTATTGAGATGCTTTCTCATTACAGCGATCCCCATGAGGTCGCCAACCTGTTTGCCTCCTATAGCAGGACGATAACCGGTGCGGATAAAGTCATCGTCTGGGTGGAGACGCAATCCGGCGTGAAAGACCCGCGGAAAGAGAGTTTCTACGTGGTAAAGGGGCCCAGGGGCGTCTTGTCTGAAGAGGACTGGTATCCGCACATCAAGTCTATGTTTGAGAACAGGCGTGATTGTCCCGAGATCCATGTCCAGGAAGTCACCGGTAGCAAGGAGCGACAAACCGGAAGGCTTGTCACCGTTAGAGTGAAGTCCAGTTCAAAAGTCTTTGGCGTCTTATCAGCATACTACTCGGGCACCCGGCCGATTTCTGAGGAAAAGCAGACTCTGACCTTCATGGCCGATCTTTGTGCCGCAGTTCTAGAGAAGAGGTTCTTGGAATCCTTAGCAGATGAGCTCTTGCTGATGGAAGAGAAGGACCGCATAGCCGGCGAGATCCACGACAACGTGACGCAGAATATCTTCGGCCTAATATATGGCCTGGATACGCTCATAAAAAAGGAGCATTTGGACGATCGCGTCCGAAATCAGTTAAGACTCATGCAGAAAACCGCTCAGAGGAGCCTAAGAGAACTGAGGACCTCCATCTACAGCATGAGTTCGGCCAAGAACGACAAAGAAACCCTCGCAGACGAGATCGAGAAGTACCTTTCAGATCTGGCCCAACTCAACAACGTGGCCGTGGAGTTCAGTTCCAACGGGGGGCTTGGTTCCCTTACCGCGCAAGCCAAGAGGCACCTCTACCGGATCGTGCGGGAGGCTACCGGCAACGCGATCCGGCACGGGAACTGCGGCAGCATCAAAGTCAGCCTTGCGACCGATGGGACAGAGTGCAGGCTTGTGATTGTAGATGACGGGGCCGGTTTTGACACCGCCCTTGTCGAGGACCGCGGGCAATACGGTCTGGGGCTTGTGAATATGAAAGAGCTCGCGCGGAACCTGGGGGGAGATCTGAACATTGAAAGCACTCCTGGGCGCGGGACGGTTGTTTCTTGCGCAATCCCCTTCTATGACAACACGAAGGCTCTATCGGCAAGGGAGAAGTTGATTGTATGAGAATCGTTATCGTTGATGACCACCC